>JBOHGX010000100.1:0-10034 GCA_050700255.1 Pseudonocardiaceae bacterium | reverse complement strand
GGCCTGTCTCCAGTGCCCCGGAGGCAGGCCTGCTGCCAAGTCGGGGCCCTTGAGAATAGCCGGGAGCTCACACCAACCGGTGGTCTCGGTAGCACCACCGCCAGCTCTCACCCGGCTCTGCCGATTGCATCACCGGATGCTCACTGCGGTAGTAATGCACGGTGGCATGCCGGTGCGGGCTGGAATCACAGCAGGCCACATGCCCGCAGCTCAAGCACATCCGCAGATGAGCCCACACCGACTCGCCTAGCTCCGCGCAGTCGCTGCAGCTCGCTGGATCCGGCGGCTCGGGCGCCGGACTGGGTAGTTGCTGCACGTGTTCACAGGTCATGTACCGATCCCTCCTGGCAGTGATATCTCACAGTGCATCCTGGCCCCATGGATGGTTTACCGCTGATCCTGCTGGTGCTCAGTGCTCTCGCGGTGACCGCGGTCAGCCACCGGCTGCGCCTGGCGGCACCGCTGGCGCTCGTCGTCGCCGGGTTGGCCATCTCCGCGATCCCCGGGATACCGGCCTACCAGCTCGACCCGGACCTGGTGCTCTACGTGATCTTGCCGCCGCTGCTGTACTCCGCCGCGCTGGGCAGCTCCTCCATCCAGATCAAGGCGAATCTCCGGTCGATCGCGCTGCTGGCCGTCGGGCTGGTGTTGTTCACCACCGCATGCGTCGGACTGGTCGCCTGGTGGCTGGTGCCAGGCCTGCCGCTGGGTGCTGCGCTGGCGCTCGGGGCCGTGGTCGCCCCGCCGGATGCGGTGTCCGCGGTGGCCATCGGGCGACGCCTGGGGCTGCCCCGGCGAGTGATGACGGTGCTGGCCGGAGAGAGCTTGTTCAACGACGCCACCGCGCTCACCGTGTTGCGGGTCGCGGTGGCGGCCACCGCTGGCACCGGCTTTTCGGTCTGGGCGGGGATGGGGCAGTTCGTGCTCGTCGGGGCGGGCGGCGCGGCACTGGGCGCGGTGGCAGGCCGGGTGGTGCATCAGGTGCGGTTGCGGTTGCGCGACCCCAAGCTGGAGAGTGCCGTGGGCCTGGTGGTGCCGTTCGCCGCCTACGCCCTGGCCGAACAGGTGCACGTCTCCGGCGTGCTCGCCGTGGTGGTCACCGGGTTATATCTGGGTCACCACGCCCCGCAGGCCGGTTACGCCACCCGGCTGCAAGACCAGGCGGTCTGGCAGGCCGCAGACACCGTGCTCGAAGCGTTCGTCTTCGCGCTGATCGGGCTGCAGCTGCCGGCGGTGGTGCGCGGCGTGGGTGACATCGGTCCGCTGGTGGTCGCCGCGATCGCGGTGCTCGCCGCGGTGGTGCTGGCCAGAATGGTCTGGGTGTTTCCGGCGACGTACTTGCCGCGAGTGCTGTTCACGCGGGTGAGGGCCCGGGATCCGGCGCCGCCGTGGCAGGTTCCGGCGGTGATCTCGTGGGCCGGCATGCGAGGAGTCGTCACTCTCGCCGCGGCGTTCTCGATCCCGCTGGTCACCGGCTCTGGCGCAGCCTTCCCCGGCCGGGCAGAGATCCTGTTCCTGGCATTCTGCGTCACGGTGGGGACTCTGCTGCTGCATGGCCTCACGCTGCCCTGGATGATCCGCCGCCTCGGGGTCGAGGGCAGGGAGTCCTACGACGACGCGCTGGCCGAAGCGGACGCGATGTATGCCGCGACGCAGGCCGCCCTGCAACGGCTGGAAGCCGTCTCGGAAGGGGCACCGGAGCTGGTGACCGCCCGGCTGCGTAAGGCTGCCGAGCACCGTAGTCACAGTGTCTGGGAGCGGCTGGGGCGTCCGGAAACCGAGCTCGGTGAGGCGCCCAGCGTCATCCACCGCCGGTTACGGCTGGAAATGCTCGCCGCCGAGCGCGAGACGCTGGTGGCCTTACGCGACTCCGGTCGCATCGACGATGAAGTCCTCTCCCGCACCCTGCACGAACTCGATCTGGAGGAAGCCATGCTGACCCGCTGACTACGGTGCTCGGATCGCGATCGTCTGGTCGCGGCCGGGACCGACTCCGATGGCCGACATCCGGGCTCCACAGAGGTCTTCGAGTCGCGCCACGTAGGTTCGGGCGTTGGCCGGTAACTCGTCGAGGGTGCGGCATCGGGACAGGTCTTCCCACCAGCCGGGCAGTTCTTCATACCGCGGCACCGCGTGGTGCAGGTCGGTCTGGGTCATCGGCATCTCCTCGGTGCGCTGGCCGTCGACGTCGTAGGCAACGCAGATCGGCACGGTGTCCAGACCGGACAGCACATCCAGTTTGGTGAGGAAGAAGTCGGTGATCCCGTTCACCCGTGCTGCGTAGCGTCCGATCACCGCGTCGAACCAGCCGACCCGCCGGGATCGCCCGGTGGTCACCCCGATCTCCCCGCCGGTCTTGCGCAGCCGTTCGCCCATGGCGTCGTGCAGCTCAGTGGGAAACGGGCCTGAGCCGACCCGCGTGGTGTAGGCCTTCAGGATCCCCACCACGGCGGTGATCTTGGTGGGACCGATGCCCGACCCGGCGCAGGCGCCGCCCGCGGTCGGGTTGGACGAGGTGACGAACGGGTAGGTGCCGTGGTCGACGTCGAGCAGGGTGCCTTGGCTGCCCTCCAGCAGCACCGTCTCGTCGCGCTTGAGCGCCTGATCGAGCAGCAGCCGGGTGTCGGCGATCCGGTGCGCGAACTGCGCGCCCTGGTCCAGCACGGTGTCCACCACCTGCTCAGCATCCAGCGCGCGCCGATTATAGACCTTGACCAGGACCTGGTTCTTGAACTCCAGTGCGGCCTCGACCTTCTGCCGCAGGATCTTCTCGTCCAGCAGGTCCTGGGCTCGTACCCCGACCCGGGCCACCTTGTCCTGGTAGGCGGGCCCGATGCCACGACCGGTAGTACCGATCTTGGCTTTGCCCAGGTAGCGCTCGGTGACCCGGTCGATCGCAACGTGATAGGGCATGATCAAGTGTGCGTCGGCTGATATCAGCAGCCGCTCGGTGTCCACGTGGCGGGCTTGTAGGCCGGCCAGTTCGTCGAGCAGCACGCCGGGGTCCACCACGACGCCGTTGCCGATGACGTTGGTCACCCCCGGGGTGAGGATGCCCGACGGGATGAGATGCAGCGCGAAGTCCTGCCCATCGGGCAGCACCACGGTGTGGCCCGCATTGTTGCCCCCCTGGTAGCGCACCACCCACTGGACCCGCTCGCCGAGCAAGTCGGTGGCCTTGCCTTTGCCCTCGTCGCCCCACTGGGCGCCGATCAGCACGATCGCCGGCATGTGGTACTCCAACGGTGGGGTTCGCCGCGCTGGTGCGCTCACCGAGCGTAGACCCAGGAGGTGCGACGTGGTCGAAGCTGTGCTGCTGACCTGCGGATCCGCCCGATGGCCCGGTGCTGAGGTGGTGACCGCAGTGCCAGCTCGTCCTGGGCGCGAGCAGCTCGCCGAGGCGCTGGCCGGATTGGACGGCCGCCGGCTGGTGGTCTGCGGTACCGACGCTGACCTGGCCGCAGTGTTGCTTCGGCTGCTGCGTGTTTCGTCACTGGGAGTGCCGGTGGGATACGTGCCGTCTTCGGCGACGTCGGTGGTGGCTCGGCTCTGGGGCCTGCCGGTGGCGCCCTCTGCGGCGGCCGAGCTGGCGCTGCGCGGCCGGCCGGACCGGGTGCCTCTGGTGCGTGACGATGCGGGTGGCGTGCTTGTCGGTCTCGGCGTGGTGCGGCCGCTGCAGGGGGTGGCCTACTGCGACGACGAGCTTGTGTTGCGCGGGCACGCGTCCCGGTTGGAGGTGGCGCCGGATCGTGCGCTCGGGTTGGTGGTCCGCGTGGTGCGGCGCGGGCTGCTCGGGCGCCGCGCGGTTCGCCAGGCCGCTGGGCGTGCCGTGCAGCTGGGCTGCGTGCCCACCGAGGTATGGAGTGACGGCGTGGCGGACCGGATCACCGACCGCTGGACCTGGTACCGGCACACCGAGGACTGGCAGCTGATCCGGTTCCCGCGCTAACCCCAACCTCCGCGTGTCCGGCGCTCATGCACGGTGTGTCCGGCGCTCATGCACGGTGTGTCCGGCGCTCATGCACGGTGTGTCCAGCCCTCATGCACGGTGTGTCCGGCGCTCATGCACGGTGTGTCGCGACCTCCTGCGCGGTCGCTGGGTCATCAGCCCAATCCCAATCCCAGGGCCTCGGCCGCCACCGGATCGCACTCGTCAAGGAAGCCCCGGCACCGCCGCGCCTCGTCGTCCTCGCCGATTTCGGCGGCAGCCCGGGCCAGCGCGGCAAGTGCCCGCAAGAAACCCCGGTTAGGGCCATGTGACCATGGCACTGGTCCGTGACCCTTCCAGCCCGCGCGGCGGAGGTGATCCAGACCCCGGTGGTAACCGGTGCGAGCGAAGGCGTAGCCGGCGACGGCGTCACCCTCGTCGAGCGCCCGTTCGGCCAGCGCTGCCCAGGCACCGGAGAACTCAGGGTGCGCGGCGGCCGCCGTCGCCGGGTCATTGGCTGCTGCGAGGGCGGCCTGGGCGTCGGGCTGCTCGGGCAGCAACGTCGGATCGGGTCCCAGCAGGTTGCCGTGCACACTCATCACTCCATCCTGCTGTGCTGCGGCGTGCCCGCCGATGGCGCCGCACACCGTCAGGGTTAGTAGTCGTTAAGGGCGGCGGCGAGGGGGGTTGGTGGCTCTTGAAGAGCCCCTAACCGGCCAGGGTGCGCCCCGCTGAGCGCAGGTCCTCGCAGGCTTGCACAACGCGGGCGGCCATCGATTGCTCGGCCACCTTGAGGTAGGACCGTGGGTCGTAGACCTTCTTGTTGCCCACCTCGCCGTCGATCTTGAACACTCCGTCGTAATGGGTGAACATGTGCGCGGCGATCGGACGGGTGAACGCGTACTGGGTGTCGGTATCGACGTTCATCTTGATCACCCCGTACGAGAGCGCCTGATGGATCTCCGCCAACTGGGAGCCGGATCCGCCATGGAATACCAGGTCCAGCGGCTTGGAACCGGCAGGCATATCCAGCCGCCGAGCTGCGGCCTCCTGACCCATCTGCAGGATCTCCGGGCGGAGTTTCACGTTGCCCGGCTTGTACACGCCATGGACATTGCCGAACGTGGCGGCCAGCAGGTAGCGGCCCTGCTCGCCACCGCCCAGCGCGTCGACGGTGTGTTCGAAGTCCTCGGCCGTGGTGTAGAGCTTCTCGTTGATGTCGTTGGCGACACCGTCCTCCTCACCGCCCACGACACCGATCTCCACCTCCAAGATGATCTTGGCCTTGGTGCAGCTTTCGAGCAATTCCGCAGCGATGGCGAGGTTGCGGTGCAACTCGGTGGCCGAGCCGTCCCACATATGGGACTGGAACAGCGGGTCGCCGCCTCGGGCCACCCGCTCCTGGGAGATCGCGATCAGCGGCCGGACGAAGGTGTCCAGCTTGTTCTCCGGGCAGTGGTCGGTGTGCAGCACGATGTTGACCGGGTACCGCCTCGCCACCACGCCGGCGAACTCGGCCATTGCTACCGAGCCGACGACCATGTCCTTGACCTTGCTGCCGGAGGCGAACTCCGATCCGCCCGTTGACAGCTGCACGATGCCGTCACTGCCGGCCTCGGCCAGCCCACGTAGGGCCGCGTTCAGCGTCTCCGACGAGGTCACGTTGATTGCCGGATAGGCGAACTGATCCGCCTTCGCGCGGTTCAGCATCTCGCTGTAAACCTCGGGTGTCGCGATGGGCATGGTGACTCGCCTCCGGTGCTCGCTACTGTCGGCAGGGGTTGCGCCCCGGCAAGAGTTAAGCGGCAGTATGGCGCACCCGAACAGCGATCGGATGGGCGCGGTGTCTGCCTGACGTGCCCACAGTACGTTTCCGGTGTGGCCCCCGACGAACCGCTGGACCGCGCAACCGTGCAGCACTCGGTCGAGATGACCCTCGGTCACCTGCGAGTGCTGGACGCCCTGCCCGACGTGACCACCGGCACCCCCACCGGTGTCACTGTCGAGGCACCGCTGACCTTGGAGGATCTCTACCGGCAACACCGGATGCGGCTAGTGCGGCTGGCGATCCTGCTGGTGGACGAACCGGCCACCGCCGAGGACGTGGTGCAGGAGGCTTTCACCGGGCTGCACCGGCACTGGGCGGGACTGCGCGACGAGGCCGCCGCGCTGGGCTATCTGCGCACTGCGGTGGTCAACGGATCGCGTTCGGTGCTGCGCCGTCGCAAGACCGCCCGCGGTTACGTCCCTCCACACCAGGCCAATGCACGCTCCGCGGAGTCGCTGGCAATGCTCACCACCGAGCACCAGTCGGTGGTGGCGGCGCTAGGTCAGCTCCCGCCGCGACAACGTGAGGTGCTGGTACTGCGCTACTACGGGGGGATGAGCGAAGCCGAGATCGCAACGGCCACCGGAGTCAGCCGCGGCACGGTGAAGTCCAGCGCAAGCCGCGCCCTGGACGCCTTACAACGGATCCTGGAGCAACGGTGACTCGTGAGTGCGTAACAGTGTTATCACACTTAATGCCACTCACGAGGTCGCAGTGAACGGCGACCAGGTACCTCGGCGGCTGTCCGCGGCGTTGCGGGCTCAAGCCTCCGGACTGGGCACCGGACCATCAACCGGATCTGCGCCCGATGCCCGGCAAGTGTCCCCGATACCGCCCGGTCACCCTCCGGCGCGGGGTCGGCTCGGTTTACCGGGTTGGGCGCTGCTCGCGCTGGCGGTGCTGCTGGGCGCGCTGGCAGGCGGGCTGGCTGGGGTGATCAGCGTCTGGTGACGGCGGGCGCCACGCCGGCCATGTCGCGGGTGGGCGGTACCGTGACGCGGTGACGTCCTCCCTTGCCGGCACGGCCGGTACGTCGCTGGCCCTTGGCCCCTCCTGGCTGGACCCCGATCAGTTGCTGCGGATGCTGGGCCCGTACGTGCTGGTCGGCCTGTGCCTCATCATTTTCGCCGAGTGCGGCCTGCTCATCGGCTTCTTCCTCCCTGGCGACTCACTGCTGTTCACCGCCGGGCTGTTCGTCGCCAACGGCATCATCGGCGCCCCGATCTGGCTGGTCTGCCTGCTGCTGACCGTGTGCGCCGTGGTGGGCAATGTCGTGGGCTACTTCATCGGCTTCAAGGTGGGCCCACCGCTGTTCAACCGGCCGGATTCGAGGCTGTTCAAGCGTGAGCACGTGGACAAGACGCACGCCTTTTTCGAGAAGTACGGGCCGCGGGCCATCGTGCTGGGCCGTTTCGTGCCTATCGTGCGGACCTTCATCACCGCGATTGCGGGAGTGGGCCGGATGGATCCCCGCAGCTACTTCATCTACTCGGCGATCGGTGGCGTCGCCTGGGCCACCGGCGTCACCCTGCTCGGCTTCTGGCTGGGCCGGATCACGTTCGTCAAGGAGAACGTGGAGATGATCCTGATCGGCATCGTGATCCTTTCGGTCCTGCCGATCGTCATCGAGGTCGTCAAGGGACGCAGGCAGAACCGGCGGACGGCGGACACCGGGCGGTGAGCCGCGTTCCTTCTGGAAACGGTGGCCAGCGTCCCGGTGGCGCGGCTAGGGTGGCCGGAACTGCTCAAGACCCTCGCGGTGCCCCGCTTGACGGTCACGTTCGCAGCCGGGCTGTGGCGCACCTACCCGCGCAGCGCAGCTATCACGATCGAGTAGGCGAGATGGTGCGGATGCCACGTCACGGTGCCTCGGTGAGCCCTGCTGGGCACCGTCCCCGTCGTGGCATCCGGCTGATCGCTGCCGGAGCCGTGCTGGGCGCACTCGGGGCGCTGGTGGCGGCCGCAGCGCCGACGAGGTCCGGTGTCCTGCTCACCGTCATCGCGCCAGATCCTGTCACCCCGGCCGCCGCGCAGCCGCTACGCGCACCGGCACACACCTGCTTGACCTGGCGCAAGCCCGACGCCGCCGACGCGAGCCAAGTGAGTTGCGAGCAACCGCACCTGTTCGAGGTCACCGGGACGCTGGAGCTGACCGACTTCGACGCTGAGGCCGCCTACCCGGACGCGGCGCGCTGGGAGCAGCTGGTGACCGAGCGCTGCACCCAGCGCACCACCCAGGCCCTAGCCGACCAATTCGACCCCTTCGGTCGTTTCACTGTGGGGGCGATCAAACCCAGCGAGGCCGGTTGGTCTAGTGGGGACCGGACGCTGCGCTGCGGGGTACAGACCGCTGGCCGTACCGGGACGCTGTTCGCCACCACCGGCAGCGTGCTGCAGCAGGACCAGTCCGACGTGCACGCACCCGGTACCTGCCTGGGCAACGACGGCAAAGCCTTGGGTGACCCGGTCGATTGCGCGGATCCCCATGCGGTGGAGCTGGTCGGTGTGGTTGACCTCAAGGGCGCCTTCCCCGACGGATACCCCGACGAAGCTGCGCAGGACCGGGAGCTGAACAAGGAGTGCACCCGGCTTGCGAAGGACTTCGCCGGCGGCTCCAACGTGGCGGCGAACAAGGGACTCACGCTGTTCTGGGCGACGCTGCGCGCGGAAAGCTGGCGGGCCGGTAGCACCCGGGTGGACTGCCGGCTCGGTGCCTTCCTGCCGGACCGTTCCGGCTTCGCGCCGGTCACCGGCAGCGTGAAGGGCGACGTCAAGGTGGGCAAGGAACCTGCCCCAGCCGCTCCGAGGAGCCCGGGACCGGTTCCGGTGACGGCGCCTCCCGCGGATCCGACCGGCGCTGCGGGCCCCCCGCCGCCCTGATGGGCACCTGGTGCAGCGCCGACAGGTTCGACGAACTTGTCGCTGAGGCTCTCGACCTCATACCGGCCAAGCTCGCCGAGGCGATGGACAACGTGGTGGTACTGGTAGAGCCCAGGAACCCAGACAATCCGGGATTGCTTGGGCTCTACGAGGGAGTCGCGCTCACCATGCGGGACTCCTACTACGGCGGCGTGCTACCCGACCGGATCACCATCTACCGCGACGCCCTGCTCGATATCTGCAGCGACGAACACGAGCTGGTGGACGAGGTCGCAGTGACCGTGGTGCACGAGATCGCGCATCACTTCGGTATCCCCGAGCACCGGCTGCACGAACTCGGTTGGGGCTAGTCGCAACCGATACCGTCTGCGGCATGCCCGACGGTCCTGGCTCGACGGGGACCACCGCAGCGACGATGCTCTGGGAAGTAGAGGAGGCCGTGCGGCGCATCAACCCACTCCGTCTGATTCACACGAAAGATGCACGATGACCGACCCACTCTGAAGGCCCGTGCTGTCGTATATCCATGCCTCTACGTACGACTCGTACTCGGATTCTGTGCCGCAGCCCAGGTTGAAGGGGTAGTCAACCTTCCCTGAGGAAACGCGTCCGTATGACGGACTTGAGAACGGATGACTTTCCTTTCCCCAGTCAGATCCGTGAGCGCCACGGAATCCAAAACCATCTGCATCATCGTTCGCATCCCTGAAGGACAAGCTAAAATAAACCATCACTCCTTCTTGGTACGTTTCCACTTGCACAATCTCGGGCGGTTCCTTAACCGGTTGCGCGGGTGGCTCTACCTGCGGCTGCTGCGGAGGCGCGGGTTGGGCCGGTTCCACCGGCGTTGGCTCTGGTTGCGCCGGCGGCTGGGCGACCGGGGGAGGTTCGGGCACCTCAGGTGGGCTTTCGGGGGTGCTCACCGCTGGCGGTGTTTGGAGACGGTCGAGTTCGCCTGCAGTGCCAGCCGGGCGGTAGATGATTTCGTTGGTGTAAGGGTTGACGAGGGTGAACTCCCTGATTTCCGCTGCGGCTAGCTTGATGGTTGTGATGGAGGCAGGTGAGAAGCCTGACCAGGTAGCGCCGACGTATCGTTTTGTTGCTGGCGGGTTCGCAGGTGTGAGGGGATTTCCGCAGTAGCAGCGTGCTCGTGGGACTCCGTATTTGTCGACGAGGACTGCTGTGCCTGCTTGCAAGACGGAGTGCAGGGTGGTCTCGTTACCGTCACGGAATCCGTGGTTGGTCACTGAGGTGTCAGAGCGAAGGAACAAGTGTCGCCTGCCAGCGTGATGGGACCAGCGGTTTGCCACGACCTAGGGACCACCGAGTCTGGTCAGTGAGCATGGTGGTCTCCGTTCTGTTGGTCAACTGACACGCCGGTGTTGGTGCCGGTTTTTG
>JBOHGX010000099.1:0-1796 GCA_050700255.1 Pseudonocardiaceae bacterium | reverse complement strand
AGTTCCAGTGGCCGTGGAAGTCATGTCGCGTGATGGGTATTGATTGCTTCTGCTGGCGGGTGAGTTTGATTTTCGTGGGGTAGAGATTGAGGTCAAGGTCGGCGCGTACGGTGAGTCCTGTGGTGGTTGTGGTGTTGGCGATGAGATTGACGATGGTTTGGTAGGTTTCCAAGGGTCGTCCCCGCCAGTTGCAAGTGATCCGGGAGAAGAGTCGGTGTTCTATCTTGTTCCATTTGCTGGTGCCGGGTGGGTAGTGGCAGACAGTGATATCGAGTCCGGTGGCTGCGGCTAGGCGGGCGAGCTGGAACTTCCACAGCCAAGGGCGGTGTCCATTGGAGCCGCCGCCGTCGGCGGTGATGAGTAGTTGTCGGGCGTGTGAATATTTTTTCTGTCCCATTTGTTCCCACCATTGTTCGATCGTTGCTACCGCGAATACCGAAGTATCGTGGTCAACGCCGACCGAGACCCAGGCACTGTCATCAGCGAGGTCGTACACGCCATAAGGGATGGCTTGACCATCGGCCAGGCCGGGAAAGTCGTAGGTAGAGACCTCCACCGGTTCACCGGTGGGTTGCCATTCCCGGCCCGCTCGGGTGAACTGCCCGACCATCTCCTTTTTCTTGGTATCGACGCTGATCACCGGGTCACCGCTGGCCAGGAACTGTCCGGCCAGGCCGTTGATGTACCGGAACTGGGCATCCCGATCGGGATGCTGGGCGCCTTCGAGGGTAGCTGTTCAGCTGGTTGATGATCGTGGCGTGTCGCAACCAGTGCTGAGGTGGTAGCCCTGGGATGATCTTGGCGTGGTGGGTTCCGGATCGTCGGAGGGGTTGGTCGAGCAGTTGCTGGCCCGCGTCCGCGAGCTGGAGTCGATCGTGGTGGACCAGCAGCAAGTGATCGCCAAGCAGGCGGATCGGATCGCTTGGTTGCAGCACCGTCTGGGTCAGGATTCTTCGAGGTCGTCGCGTCCTCCGTCGTCGGATGCGCCGTGGGATAAGAAGCCCGCGAGGAAACGCTCCTCACGGTCGCGGTCGGGTCGCAAGCCGGGCAAGCAGCCGGGGTCGGCGTCGGTGTCGCGCAGCTTGGTGGAGGACCCGGATGAGACCTTCGAGGTGGCCCCGGGCCACTGTGCCCACTGTGCGAGGTCGTTGGAGGATGCCGCTGAGACCGGGCGGGTGCGTCGCCAGGTGGTGGATGTGGACGCCCCGCCTCCGCCGAAGGTCACCGAGTACCAGCTGGTGTCGCGGCGCTGCGGCGGGTGTGGGCAGGTCAACGACCCTGCTGCCACCGATGTGCCCCGCCCGGTGAGAGACCCTTGCCCTGACGGGCCGCATTCCGCTGCCAGCGCCCCTGCCCCTGCCCCTGCCCCTGCCACCACCGAGCCCACCACCTCAGGCTCTGCGCCTGCCGGTCCCGGGGTGGCGCCTGGTCCTGGGGTGGCGCCTGGTCCTGGGGTGGCGCTGGCGTTGCGTCCGGGCAGCCCGGTGCGGATCGGTCCGCAGACCAGCGCGCTGGCGGCGTTGCTGACCTGCGGGCATTACCTGCCGGTGGGGCGGGCCACCAGCGTGCTGGAGGCCCTGGCCGGGATCCGGGTCTCGACCGGGTTCAGCTGCGGTGTCCGGGGGCGGGCCGCGGACCTGCTGGAGGCCGAGTTCCTGCCGCACCTGCAAGCCCTGTTGCGCACCGCCGGGGTGTTGCACGCTGATGAAACCACCGGGCGAGCCGCCGGGGCGTTGGCGTATGTGTACGTGGCCTGCTCCGAGTACCTGACCCTGATGCACGTCGGTGGCCGCAGC
>JBOHGX010000098.1:0-15982 GCA_050700255.1 Pseudonocardiaceae bacterium | reverse complement strand
GGCGTCGAGGGACTCGTGAAGGCGATGCCCATTCTCGACGTCCGCACGATCGAGCGACTCGCCGACCTCATCTGTGATCTCGACGGGCCCAACGCGCGCAGCGTCCGACAGCTGCAGCGGTTCCTCGAAGGCGCCGGGTGGGACGCGCCGTATCAGGGTCGACAGGGACGCGTGCCGTGGCTCACCGAGACGATCAAGGCGCGCAACGAGGATGTCGAGGCGATCGGTGCGCTGCTGCGTCGGGTCGTCGACCCGCGCGAGTACGACGGCAGCGTCGCCGAGGCGGAGACGTTCGTCGCACCCATGAACGAGCTGCTCGCCGCGGACGGGTTCGAGGTCGGACTGGACCGGGGCCGACCGCTCGTGCGCCGCACGCATGGCGATGGCGAGCGGACCTCACTCCAGCAGGTCGCCGCGGCCCTTGCCTCCCCGGAGCTCCGCGCGACTGTGCGAAGCCTGGTCAGCGATCCCGCGCTCGCCGACATCCTGACCTCACGGCTCGACGAGGTCGAGGCCGCCCGCAATGCGGGCGCCTTCGTCCTCGCGATCGTCGGGACCGGATCGTTCATCGAGGGGTTGCTCGAAGACGTGATGAAGCTCCGTGATCCCGAGATCAGGAAGGCGGAGACGACCTCCCTCGACCTGCTCCTCAAGACCGCGCACAGACGTGGCTGGATCCAGCCGGACGCGTTCGAGTTCAGCGACATCGTGCGTCAGTACCGCAACTTCGTGCACCCGCGCGAGCAGCAGAAGAGAGGGATCACGCCAGACGCCGACACCGTTCTCATGTGCTGGCAGCCGGTGCTCGCCGTCGTCAACGACCTCGACGAGCGTCTGCCCGGCCGTCAGCGAGCCAGTCGTGTCTCACGGTAGTTGATGATCAATTGTGTGCACTAGTTCATCGGGCGGCCCCGGAGGCGTCACTCACCTTCCTTGACGATCGCGCTGGCCCCGATCGACGAGTTGTGCGGCGCCAGGGCCTGAGTCTCGTCGCGGCGTCGCGCCGCGTTTAACATGGCTGGAACCACGGCGACCGCGAGCAACCCAGCAGCGTGGGCCACACAAAGTGACCGGCCTTGGGTTGCTTGAGAGTCCAGCCGCCGTGGTGTTTGAGCGTGTGGCGGCGCCCGCAGGTGGGACCACTGTTGGTGGTGACGGTGGGCCCGCCGTGGGCGTGATCGCGGGTGTGATCCAGCTCGGCGGTGGCAGCGCGGCGCCGGCAGCTCACCCCGACGCAGTGCCGGTCGCGCATCTGGACATGCCGGCGTAGCGCTGCGTGGGCCAAGCGCCGGTGAGGGTGGGCATCGAGCGCGGCGCGGGCCTGCTCGCGGTGCTGCCAGCTGCCGCAGATGCCCTGCAGGACCCGGGCCCACTGGGGGTGGCCGGTGGCCAGTGTGGGTAGCTGGGCCAGCATCGACACCGGCAGGGCGATCTCCACGATCCCCCCGGCGCGGTCACCGCGGGTGTCTGGCCGGGTGGGGCGGCGGCGGGTGACCTCACCGTGGAGCAGGTATCCCTGGGTGTCCACGACCGCGATGCGCCACTCGGCGTCGTACTGGGCGGCGACTAGATCCCGCGCCGCGGCGGCGGGGATGGGTCCCCAGCCGGGCAGCTCGGCGGGATAGTCGTCCAGGCCCAGCAGGGTGGACAGCCTGACCCGCACCTCGATGCCATACCGCACCGGGCGACTGATCCCAGTCGCACCGCGACCGCCCATAATGGGTTGCTGGGCGCACCTGGGTTGCTCAGCCGGCACGGGTGGCTCAGCTGGCACGGGTGGCTCAGCTGGCACGGGTGGCTCAGCCGGCACGGGTTGCCCAGCCGGCACGGGTTGCCCAGCCGGCACGGGTTGCTGGGCGCACCCGGTCTGCTCGGCGGGCACAGGCTGGCCGGGCCGCTCGGGCGGCGCGGAGCGCTTGGGCGGCACGGGTTGCGGGGGTTGGTGGTCGCGCTGGCTCGGGTGGCGTTGCGGGCTGGGCTCGGTGCCGGGGTCATTGCCGGCGGGTGCGAGGGGACCCAGGCCCAGCATGGTGGCCAGGATCTGGTCGCGGGGCAGCCCGTCGAGGGTGCCATCGAGCAAGCGCAGGAACAGGTCGGCGCGGGCCTGGTTAATGGTGGCCGGGTACCCAGCCGCCCGCAGATCGTCAGCCAGCGCCTCCAGCCGGGCAGCGGCGGCCGCGGCGTCGGCGGCGGGCAACCCGGATCCGGTCAGCACCGCGGTGCCGGTGTGGTCGAGATAGCCATGCACCGCGCGCTGGCGCACAGCTTGCTGGTAGGCACGGCGGGTGTAGCCGGGGTCGATAGCCTGTACCTCGCGCAACAGCCGCACGGCCAGCTGGGCGGTGGTCCAGCCCACCGCCACCGGGACCAGCCGGTGGCAGATCCGGTCGGCCTGGGCGGGTGTGACATCGGCCAGGTAGTCGGTGAAGACCCGGGCCTTGTGGTGATCCAGCTCACCAGATGCCAGGGCCGCATGCACCCGCGGCAGCGCATCGACGAGCACCTGGGCACAGCCCAGCTCATAGTCGGCGCGGCGGGCAGTGAAGGTCAACGCCGCGCCGATCTCGGCGGTCTCCCACCCACTGGTGGTGCGCCGGGCCACCTCGGCCATCGCTGCCCAGCACCGGGCATAACCCCGCGACACCGCAGCCCACGCCGCGCGCAGCTCGTCAACGATCTCGTCATCGGAGATGACCGAGTCCACCACCACGGCCGCCGTCATGGATCGACCATACGTTCGACCCCTGACAGAACCGGCCTCTCCCCGCAGCCCACAATCCCGGTTCACCCAACCGGGTGGTCAGGGACCGACGTACTCAGTGAGGCGCTGCACGCAACGACGCTGCCGCAGACTCCTCCGCTCGATTCGGCCGCCCGGCATCGCCGGGCCGCGCCGAGGCGGAGGCGTGGGATCATCTGGGCGGCGTGCCACTTCACTTCCTGCTGCGGGACCTGCGCCAACTCCCAGCAGACGGTCTCGGTATCGGGACAGCAGCTCAGGTCGCTCGGCCGTGGGTCGCCGAGCACAGCCTGCGGGTCACGCAGCTCGCCTCGCTCGTTGCCGCGATCGAGGGTGCCGAGTATGTCGAGCCGCGATGCTCGCTGTGTGGCACGACTCGCAGGAAGCCCGCACTGGCGACATCCCGCACACCGCCAGGCCCTACCTCGACCAGTGCTGACCCGAAGTGATCACCGCTGACCAAACCTCCTCCTTGCCCGAAGCTGCCCAGAAGACGGTTCGGGAGGGCGGTGGCCGAGTACGAGGCACAGCAGAGCCTCGAGGCGCAGTGTGCGGGAGACGCCGACAAGCTCGAATGCTTGATGCAAGCGATCGAGTACCAGGACGCGGGCTACGCCAGGGTGCAGGGCTGGATCGATTCCTCACGTAGCGGCCTGCGTACCGACACCGCGCGCCGCATCGCCGACGCTGCCCTCCGCACCTCCCCGCTCGCGTCGCGGGACCGCTGACTGGCCCCGGGCGGTGGCGTCCGCGGCGAAGTTGATCCTGTAGCGCACCTGCCGACCGTCGTCGCGGACTCCGCCGTCAGGTCGCCAGCCCATCGCAGCGTAGAAGCACTCGGCCGAGACGAGACCACGAATCGTCCAAAGGATCGCTTGGGTGTACCCATCAACACGCAGGTGTTTTGACGGCGACGTTCATCAACGCGCGGCCGACTCCGCGACGCCGGTGGTCGGGATGTACCGCGATGGTGTCCAGCTCGCCCAGTGTCGCGTCGAGCGGATCTCGGCTGGCGCCGATGCCCGTCAAGCCGATGATCTTGCTGTAGTCCTCGGCGACCCACCAGCGGTACGGCCATGGCGCGGCGAGCTCGTTGGCCCAGCGGGCCACCAGGTCAGGCGAGACGTGACGGCTCGGGAAGAAGCCAGCAAACGCCTCATCGGCTGTGAGCTGCACCGCGTGGCGGAGTCGGGCTTGTACGTCGGGGAAGCGCCGGTCATGTGCCCCACTCGGCGACGTACTGGCTGGGTGTGCAGCCCGCGAGGGCGCGGAGCTCGCGGACCAGGTGGGCGTGGTCGGCGTACCCGCAGTCGGCGGCGACATCGGCGATGCGGTGCTGCGCAGGCCGGCCAGGGCCCTCGCCGAGCCCGCTGCCGGGCACGAGCAGGTCGGCTGCCCGGCGGAAGCGCAGCGCCCGCGCCGCGGGCTTGGGGGCCAGCCCGATCTGGTCGCGGAATCGAGTGAGCAGGTGGCGGCGGCTCCACCCCGTCCCCTCCGCGAGGCGCTGCACGGCGACCCGGCCGCCCGAGCGCACCAGCTGATCCCACGCCCAGACGACTTCGGGGGCGGGTCGCGCCGCCGACTCGTCGAGCAGCCGCCGCAGCGCGGTGTCGACCCGGAGAACCGCGCGGTCCAGGTGTTGTCCTCGGCAAGCCGGACGGGCAGCCTGGCCAGGTCGGATATGTCCAGCTCGTCGAGCTGCGGGGCGAGGTTGGTCAGCTCGGGCAGCGGCCTGCCAAGCAGCCGGAACACCCCAGCGCGGTGAGATCGACCGGTAAGCCCTGCTGGTGGCCGGCGAACTCGGTGATCACCGCGGCGTCGTGCATCCCCGCCAGGAACGCAACCGGCACCGTCGGCCCCGCGGGCCCGTAGAGCCGGATCGGCCCCCGAAACCGAGCCCTTCGTCTAGATTGACGGGTCACCGAAGGGAGCCGGATGGGGGCGCTTGACGTACAAGTAGTCATCGATTGCTCCAACCCGCGCAGGCTCGCCGAGTTCTGGGCGGCAGCGCTGAACTACGTCATGCAGCCACCACCGCAGGGCTTTGACTCCTGGGAGCAGTTCGCCGAGAAGATCGGAATACCACCCGAGGACCACGACCGGCTCGCCGCCGTGGTCGACCCGGAACGCGCGAAACCACGCATCCTGTTTCAGAAGGTGCCCGAAACCAAGACGGTGAAAAACCGGGTGCATCTCGATATCGACATCGCGCCCGGCGTTGCCCTGGGCAGTGAGGAACGCAAAGCCGCTGCCTGGGCACGGTCCGAACAACTGACGGCGCGGGGTGCCGCGCTACTGCGTGAGCTCAACGAACCGGCCGGATGGTGCCTGGTCATGGCAGACCCGGAGGGCAACGAGTTCTGCCTGCACTGACGCGGAGAGGACTATCCAACCCGGCCTTCGACAGCGACGGGCCCACTCCGCTAGTCAGCACCGGCCGCTGCTTGTGACCGCCCCGCTTCACCACACGACCGCGCCGGGACACCTCAAGCTGCCCCAAGATCCGGAACTCCATCACGGCCACGCTCCTGCTGCACCGGGTATGGGCACCGTCGCCCTGTCGTATCCGCCAGCGTCTACAGCATCGACCCGGCCCCGCGAACAACCAGCCACGGAGCGATCACCGACTGCCCTCGTTAGCGGTTATTTGGCCGTTCGTTAGCGATAAGACGGCCACCAACGGAAATAGAAAGGCCGGGACATCAGGACCATCTCCGCTTCGTTGTCGCGCGCGACTCCCGTGACGGACCGCGCTGTGAATGTCATCGCCCATGCAGTTCCGTCTGTTATGCGGTGCACTATGGATCGGAACGATCAGGGCAGGGGGATGTCGTCTTACTACTGGCAGTCGTTAATTGCCAACTCGGCGTAACGCGTCGCCCAACCGGCCAACGCCAGCATGCCACCGGAAACAGTAGGTTTCGTAGCCTGTCGACCGCCGTCAGGACGTGAGCAGCACTGCGAGATCGTCCAGGCGGCAGGTGCTCGATCGCGGGCGTTGTCACGGGCTGAGCTGTGGCCAGGCCTCCAACGTCCAGGCCATCTCCCAGAAGGAAAGCTCGTAGCGGCTGCTCGTGAGGAAGACATCGCGCATCCTGTCCCACGATGCACCGGGCAGGTTCGTGCTGATCCGGTCGGTCAACTCGCGTAGCCAGTCAACCAGCCCGGTGAACTCGTCCGAGGCATACATTTGGACCCAGCGTGCGTAGTAGTCGGAGTTGGGCAGTCCGCGCTCAGCAAGGCGGCGCCCAATCTCGTTAAACCCCCACATGCAGGGCAGCAGAGCCGCGACAAGCTCAGCGAAGTCGCCGACTGTGGCGGTGCGCAGCATGAAGTCGGTGTAGCCGCGGGTGGTCGGCGCCATCTTTTCCCGCTCGAGCTCTGCCGCGGGAATTCCGAGATCAGCGGAATAAGAACGGTGCAGGTCCATCTCCTCGTGCAGCGTCTCGTGCAGGAGACTTGCGAACCGCCTCATGGTTTCCAAGTCGGGAGAGCGCGCGGCGGCCAATGCGAGCAGTCGGGCGTACTCGATCAGAAACAGGTAATCCTGCCGGATCCAGAAGCGAAACCGCTCCAGGTCAAGCGTGCCGTCCCCGATCCCGCGGACGAACGGGTGGCGGTGCTGAGCGTCCCAGATCTCACCCGCGGCGGCTCGCAGGTCTGCGCTGAGTCCAGAGTCCACTCGTCACAGCCCTTCCGCGAGCGCGTCCCAAAAGGACAGCTCGTAGGCTTGCAGGAGCCGGGTCGCCCGGCGAGCTAGCACGGGTGAGTCGCCTGCGGCAAGTCCCTCATCGAGAACAGCCAGAGCGCGGGGCTCGAAGTCCTCGGGCGGATTGGCGAAAAAGTCGAAGAAGGCGACCGCGTCATCGCCGTCCCCGTAGGCCTCACGCAGCGCGGCCGCGACTTGCCCGCAGTTGTCACCCCAGGCGGCCAAGTTGGCGAGAAAGGCCAACACGACCTCCGCCCGCGAGCCGTTGAGCGCGAGCCAGGCGACGAACGCCGGGCACGCCTGGGCGCCGGGATGCGGCTCATGTGCTCGTAGATCGTCGTCGGTCAGGCTCAGCCAGTCAGCCAGACCCCGGAGCTTGTCCAACGCCAGGCCCTCGCTATCGGCCATGCCGAGGAAGAACTCGCCCGCGAGCCCTGACGGGAAGCGGGTCGCCAGCAAGGCGAAGCTGCGCTGGTCGCTGGACACGATCGCGTACTGTTCGCCGGCCAGGGCACGGAGCCGTTGTGGGGGAACATCTCGCGCTCGCAGGCGCTCAAGGAAGCGATGAGAGCGGACCGCATCCGCAGTCTCCGCGCGCTCGATCTGCGGCAGGTGGCCGGTGTCGGGGAACAGGTAGGTCTGTGCATGCGGCAGGTGGGCACGGGCCCCGTCGAGGTGGGCGGCGGGCAGGATGAGGTCACAGTCGCCCCACACGACGAGGGTGGGTATGTCCAGGCCTGCGACGGCGTGCAGCAGAGTCTGGCGCCATTGCGGGCGGACACCGCGGAATGTGCCCAGCCTGCGGACGGTGTCCAGCAACACCTTCGCAGCGTGCGGCCGTTGAGCCAGCGCAAAGGTGTGCTCGACCCGCGCCTCAGTGACGAACGCCGGATCGTGGAACAAGCTGCGCTCCACCCGTCGCGCGCTGCCACGACTCGGCCGCAGCAGGAGCCGGCCCAGTGGACGGATCGCGAGCAGCCGCAGCGCGATCGTGACCTCGCGTCCGAAGCCGGCACTGTTGACCAGCACCAGGCTGGCGACCCGGTCGGGTGCGTGCACGGCCAGCTGCATAGCAACTGCACCGCCAAGGGAGTTACCGACAAGGTGTGCGGGTTCGGCCATCTCAATCGCGTCGAGGAAGTCCGCGACGAAGCAGGCGAGGGCCGCCACGGTGTAGGGCTCTCCGAGCGGTGCGGACTTGCCGTAGCCGGGCAGGTCCACGCTGTATACGTGGTGCCGGCCACGCAGCAGTTCGTGCTGTTCAGTCCAGTCTTCGAGGCTGCGGCCGATACCGTGCAGCAGGACCACCGCAGGGCCCACACCGTCCACCCGGTACCGGACCTGCCGGCCAGCAACGGTGACCTGAACCGTCACCGGTGACACCTTGTCCATGCGCTCTTTGCGGCCCGTGCCGCCACGGTGCCGCCGGCGAAAACGTATGTCTGCATGCAAAGCCCTCCGATGTGCCTATGCTGGGCAGCAGCTCAGGCCACCAACGTGCCCGCGGCGGGTACCGCTGCCGGCGCACGGGTGAACCGCACACCCTCGTCCTCGAGCGGGCCGTGCCGCAGCAGCAGCACGTCCCGCGGGTAGTTCTGGTACTGCCGCCACGGGGCCGCCGGCCCCTGCTTGGGCAGCACGGCCACACTGCGCAACACGTAGCCCGCCCGCAGATCGATGAGCGGCTCCCGCTGCGGCGTGTCCGGCGCCAATGGCGTGCACACCTGATAGCCACGCTGGTCCATGTGGTTGAGCAGCCGGCAGACGTACTCGCTGACCAGCTCACCCTTCAGCGTCCACGAGGCGTGGGTGTAGCCGAGGGTCAGGGCGAAGTTCGGCACGCCGGACAGCATCAGACCCTTGTAGGCCACGGTGCGGCCGAGGTCGATGTCGGCACCGTCGACACTCAACGCCATGCCACCAATCGCCAGTAGGTTCAGACCGGTGGCGGTGATCACGATGTCGGCCTCCAGCTCCGCTCCGGAAGCCAGCCGGATCCCGTGCTCGGTGAAGGCCTCGATGCGATCAGTGACAACGGACGCGCGGCCGCTGCGGATCGCCTTGAACAGATCACCATCCGGCACCAGGCACAGCCGCTGATCCCAGGGGTTGTACTGCGGCGTGAAGTGAGTGCCGACGTCGTAGCCTTTGGGCAGCTGCATCGCAGCGCCCCTACGGAGCAAAGCCTTGATCACGCCAGGGGCGCGGCGGCTGAGCTGGAAGGTGAGCGTGGCGAGCAGCGCATTCTTCCACCGGATGACGGGGTAGGCGACCTTGGATGGCAGCCTGTGGCGCAGTGCATCGGCGACAACGTCGGTTGCCGGTAGCGAGAGCATGTAGCTGGGTGTCCGCTGCAGCATCGTCACGTGCGCGGCCTTGTCCGTCATCGCCGGGACGAGCGTCGCCGCGGTCGCGCCGCTGCCGATGACGACCACCCGCTTGCCGGCGTAGTCCAGGTCGTCGGGCCACTGCTGGGGGTGCACGACCTGGCCGGTGAAGCGGTCAATGCCCGGGAACTGCGGGGTGTAGCCCTCGTCGTAGCGGTAGTAGCCGGAACAGCCGAACAGGAAGCTGCACGTCAGTACCACCGATTCGCCGGTGTCGGTCCTGCGCGCCTCGACGGTCCAGCGGGCATCCTCGCTCGACCACTCGGCCCGCACCACCCGGTGCTGGAACCGGATGTGCTGGTCCATGCCGTTCTCGTGCGCGGTCTCCCGGATGTACCGGCAGATCGAGTCTCCGTCGACGATGGCTTTCGCACCCGTCCACGGGCGAAACGAGTAGCTGAGGGTGAACATGTCCGAGTCCGAGCGGACACCTGGGTAGCGGAACAGATCCCAGGTGCCACCGATCTTCCCGCGGGCCTCCAGGATCGCGAACGTCTTGCTCGGGCAACGCCACCGCAGGTGGCAGGCTGCGCCGATCCCAGACAAGCCGGCGCCCACGATCAGCACATCGACGTGGTCGAGCCGCATGCCTTCACCCCACCTCCTGCAGTGGACCGCTTCGGTCAACTTTGAGGGTATCGACGTCACGTTGAAAACGCCAACAGTATGTTGACGACCTCGACGGCGTGTAGGGTCTGAGTATGAGCGCAGCCTCTACCGCGGTGCATACCCGGACGTCACGAGGCAGGCGCACGCCTCGGCCATCCGGCGACGAGCGGCAGATGGCGATCCTCGCCACGGCAGAGCGGCTGCTGGAGGATCGGACGCTGAGCGAGATCTCCATCGACGACCTCGCCCGAGGGGCGGGCATCTCCCGTCCCACGTTCTACTTCTACTTCGCCTCGAAGGACGCGGTCCTGCTTGCACTGCTCGACCGTGTCGTCGAACAGGGACAAACAGCCGCCGGCGACGTGCTCGATCACCTCGCTGACGACCCGCGGGCGCGGTGGCGGGAAGCCATCAGCGCCTTCTACGAGGCCTTCCGGTCACATCGAGCCGTCACCCTCGCCTGCGCACAGGTGCGGGCCACGAACGTCGAGGTGCGCCAGTTGTGGGCCACCGTGATGGAAGGGTGGGTGCAAAGCACCGCCACCGCCATCGAGGCTGAGCGGGAACGCGGCGTCGCACCCATCGGGCTGCCAGCCCGAGATTTGGCGGTCGCGCTCAACTCGATGAACGAGCGGGTGCTGTACGCAACCTTCGCTGACGACGGACCCGCCGTCGCCGAATCCAGTGCCGTCGATGTGCTGCTCGGCATTTGGCTCAACAGCATCTACCAGACGACCACACCCTGACGGCGGTTCGGCGATGCTGGCACGGTGGCGCCAAGTAACAGAATCGGTGGGCCTGGGGTCTATGTCGCCCTTGGCGACTCGATCTCTATCGATCACTATGCCGGCGGCCGAGGTCGCGGCGGCGCGAGCCTGCTCGCGCGCAACCGCGACGACGACTTCCCCCAGTGGCGCGGTCGGGACCTGGTGACGCTCGATCCCACCTTGTCATTCCACCTGCTCGCCACGGACGGCGGCACCACCAGCACGCTGCTGGACTCGCAACTTCGGCGGCTCGAGAGTTCCGCCCTCGCGCCCACGGTCGTGACGCTCACCGTCGGCGGCAACGACCTGCTCGGGGCATATGGCGATACCCGGCGCACTCGCGAGATTGTCTCGGTGGTGCGCACACGCGTCCGGCAGGCCTTGGTGAGACTGCGCAGCGTTATGCGGCGAGGCACTGATCCGGTAGTTGTCGGCACTGTCTATGACCCCAGTGACGGCACCGGCGATGCCTCGCAGTTAGGACTGTCGCCGTGGCCGCAGATCGTCGACGTTCTGGCCGACCTGAACGCCGAACTGCGTGGAGTCGCTGCCGAGCATGGGGCACGAGTGGCTGACATCCACGGCTACTTCCTCGGCCACGGGCTGCGGGCCGGGAACCCGGCTCAGACTGATTCCCGGCCCGCCAACCGCAACCTGTGGTTCTGCAATGTCATCGAACCCAATGCTTGGGGGGCCAGCGCGGTGCGCGAGGCATTCTGGGACGCCCTGCACGCCGGTTGATGTCACGAGACCAGATGTGGCCAAATCGTGTCGTCCACCAGCACGGTTCCCGCACCGACGACCTCGCTGGGGTGGGTACGAACGTTGCGAGCACCGCGGGCGTCGTGCGCCCGGGCCACCAACTCGGTGAGTTGCCCACCACTGAGTCCTGTCATAGCCTCTTACAACGGCCCTCCAAGCGTGACACGCGCCATTCACAGATTGTGAAAGCAATTGTGAGCTGACTTCCGGTCAAGGAAATGTCAGGGCGCCCTCGAATCCTACTGTCTTACGAGGTTTGCGAATTAGCCTCCCGGACCGGATCGCACGAACGTCAGGTCGCTAGAGACTCAAGTCTTCGATGCGAATCCGCATGGCGCGTACGAGGACTCTTCCCTCAGCCGCATGCCAAGATTCCCTCAGCGGTCAAAGACAGCTTCTGTTGAGTTGGACCGTCGGGGTTTCCTGCGCTTTGCAAGATATCGCGAGACTTTCCTAGATGGTAACGCGCGGCGTCGCACTGATGTGCAGCCCACTCAAGATTCGCCCAAATCAATCTCAGTGAAGGAATTGTATCCTACTTTGTATAGCGTGGGCGCGTTAGAGAAAGGTATCTCATCGAATACTCGCAGGGCCCTTTCATAAGTACGCCTGCCAGCCTCGATATCACCGCTTTGAAACTCGATCGTACCGATAACTCTCAAGGCGACAACTACGGCGCCGCCATCTTTGTATTCGTCAATAACTTGCTGAGCTATGTCCTTCGCTTTTTGAGTGTCACCCGCCAAGACGAAAGACACGGCTATAGAGTTTTTCTGGTCGGGAGTTCCTCCGGCCCTGAGTATGATATCGTATGCCTCGTTGCAGAGTGCGAGTCTTTCCCCCTGTGTCTCACTCAGCGGCGGTGCCTTGGCTCCGTATTGGAAGACCGTCTCATTATACGTCTTAACGATGTTGTTAATTTGGTTAATGATACTTGCCAATCGTTCGCGGTCTCTGTCAAGCTGATCTTGCTGAGCCGTTAGATACTGTACGTCAGTATGGTCGCAGCTACAGAAGCAACAAGCGCTAGTACAGATATCAGAGTGGCAACTTCCCGGTACCATGGCCTTTTCTGTCGCTCACCTTTTGAAACGGCAATCTGCATTTCGTCGATCTGTAGACTATTGACTTCTGATCGGCGCCGCAATTCTTCGATTGCTGTTTGAAGTACCTCCAGTTGCTCCGCGTTGTCGACTGATGACGTTCGGTTGCCTCCAGTGGCTTGATCTTTGTTGTCCATGTAACCTCCTTCAGTTTCCATCAAATCTTGATCGCCGAGCAATGGTTCCGTCAAGGAGCTGAATGCAGATTCTTGTCTATTAATAACGCGCTTTGCTCAGCGCGGGAGGTTGAGCACGCGCTTTCTGAACCACCCCGGCTAGGGTGAGCAGGTGCGACTGCCCGCCGGGCATTGGCTCGGCGAACGCGCCGGCGCCGACATCCTCGTGCTCGGCGCGCGTCATCACCTTCCCCTCCTGGACACGCTGATCACTCGGCAAGGCGGCCAGCCGTGCTTTACGGCAGCGCCCTAGCCCTCGCCGCCGCCACCGAGACCTGGCACAGCACAGCGACACCCCACTGCCCGAACTGACACCCGCCACGTTCGGCTTGCACGCATGCGGCTTGCACCGCTCGTCGCAAGCGTGCGGCCGGGGCGTGCGGTGCTCCACGAAGGTCCGGCCGTGGCAGGGTCGGCGGCAGATCCGGCCGCACTGGCGGATGCCTGTGCGGTCCGCAGGAAGCTGCTTCCTGCGAACCACAGGGGCAAGTGTAGAGGCGAATAATGGAAGGTTGATGGACAAGATCCATCTAGACCGGTTCGATTCGATCTTGCCTTGGTGCTGCCGCTGGCCGGCGACCCTGTAGATGATGCGCGCACGAAGAGATTCGAACTCCCAACCTTCTGATCCGTAGTGCGAAAGTGTCGCCCGCGCCGCAGGCGCCGCGGCTACCGACCGAAGAATGTGTCGCTGCAACTACTGCTACGGATCGTCGGGGGCTGGGAGAGCCATGGCCGCCGCATCGAAATCACGGCGATGCACGATTCGTGCGATGACATAAGCGGTGGTCAACTCCCCGTCGCTGGAGACGGTGGGCGCTGAGCGGTAACAGACGCGATAGGTGCCGATGCGTAGCCGGCGCCAGCCTGGGGACCCGACGATGGCTTTGATGTCGAGGTTCGACGCGTCCTCGCCGAGCCGGCCGAGCCCGGCCAGGATGCGCGCTCGCTCCGGCCCGGGACCCATCCGGCGGAGGTCCTTCTCTGCTTGGGGCCGCAGATGCAGCTCAGGCACTCCGGCGGTCTCCGCGATCCTCGGCGTCCAATTCCGCTAGCACGTCGGCCAGCGGAACGCCCAGCTCACCACGGGCGATCGCGTCATCGGCCTCCTGGCGCCCGCGGACGAACTCGGGTGTATGGGCCAGGACGTAGTCGTAGAACTCCTCGGCGTCGATCGCCGAGAGCACGGCAATCGGCTGCCCACGTCGCGTGACGATGATCGGCTGCCCACCCTGCTCCAGCTCGTCGAGCAGAGCCGACGCCCGGTTGACCAGATCACGCACACCTACCGTCTGCATCCCGCTACCTCCAATGTGGGAGCACAAGATGTACAACGCGGAATAGTACATCGCTCGGTCGGCGCGCCAGTAGGGCCGACGGGACGACGAAGACCACCGCCGCTGGGAACCGGTGCGGTTGTCGATCGCGGTAGCGACCGCCTGCTCACGGTGCTCTCGGCCGCGTCACTTGCGGATTTGGTGGACTGGAGATGACTGGATTGGCCACCTCTGAACCGTCGTTACAGCACGCGGACAGCACGACGGCTGAGATCGGAAGAGCCGTTGTACTGTACCAACTACTGCAGACGGAAACCGGACAGGCCTCTGAGCGGCTGTTCCTGTCAGAAGGACTTACTTCCCTCGGCTTCGCATGCTCGATGCCGGCATGACCTCCATCACGGAATCCGCCAGCCGGGCCATGACCAACACCCGGCCGCGCGCCCAGTGGGGCGAGCTTCCCGGCACCGTCTGCGCTGCGCTCGAATCCACCACCGGAGGAATCCGTGACGTGGAACCGATCTCGGCGGGCCTCAACTGTGGCATCGCTGCCCTCTTCCACACGTCCACCCAGACCGTGTTCATCAAAGGTCTGCGCAGCGACCACCCCCGCATCGCAACCCAGCGACGAGAAGCCGAGATCAACCCCTACGTGGCGCCGATCGCGCCGCGACTGCTCTGGCAGGTCAACACTGACGGGTGGAGCGTCCTGGTGTTTGAGTACCTCGATGGCCGACACGCCAACCTCTCACCTGAATCGTCCGACCTTCCCAAACTCGCGGACACGCTGCGGCGACTCGGCCAGATCCGCCGACCCAACTTGCCACTCAAACGGCTCGAAGACCGCTGGGCAGGCTTGGCCAACGACTCGGCGCTGCAACTGCTGGCAGGCGACAACCTCCTGCACACCGACCTCAACCCCCACAACATCCTCATCGACGACACCGCACACATCGTCGACTGGGCCTGGCCCACCATCGGCGCCGCCTGGATCGACCCGGCCTGCGCAGCCCTCTGGCTGATCGCCGAAGGCCACACCCCCGCAGCCGCCGAAACCTGGGCTGCACAAATCCCGTCTTGGGCCGTCGCATCCCACCACGCCCTCGACGCCTTCACCACGACCAGCTGCCGGTTGTGGAAGCAGATCGCCCGTGACGACCCCCAACCCTGGAAACAACGAGTGCACGCCGCCGCTCAAGCAGGGGCCGAGCACCGGATGACCGCCATGAGCACCGCTTAAACTCCTACTCCTCAGGTAATTGGGTCGCTCGGCCGCTGCGAAGGAGCCTGTCGTAAAACTTGGATAGGTCAAGCACCGCCTCGTCCGCGATCTCCTGCCAGAGAGCGTCCGCCTCGTCCAGGCGGGCCTTGTACCGTGCGCGGCGCCAGGGGACGGTCTTGTGGGTCCACACTCTCCGTCTGTGCCCGTCCCGCCGACGATCGCTCCGGCTCAACGGGATGTATTCGAGTCGCACTTAAGAACCGCGCGGGCCAAGACAACCAGGTCGACCCGCGGCGGCGGGCGATCAGGGGTGACTGAGGGGTTCTCCGCGCGATGATCAGTGCCGCCCGGAGGGCGTTCTTGGCGATCTTGGCCGTCTCGAGCAGGAGCGGGAGCGGATCGCGGTCTGAGAAGAACGCCCCGGTGGGTGCTCGCCTGGTCCGCAACGCGGCAAGCAGCGCGCGGCCGTCGAGGCGGCGACGGCGCGCCGCGACGAGCACCGACCGCGGAAAGGCGGTCTCGTGAATCCAGATCGCCTCTCGGCTGGGTCGGCTCGGTGACGCTGGCAGCTTGAGTGCGTCGCGATAGGCCATATCCACCAGGTTCACCCCGGCCGCAGCGGCCAGTGCGGTCTGCAGGTTCGGTCGGCCCACGGTCGGTTCGGTGATGAGCATCCGCCCATCTCGTGTGCTGCGCCGAACCTCCAGCGAGCCGAAGCCGATGTGGCCGGCGGTGTCGAGCAGCCGCCGGGTCAGCTTGTGCAACTCCGCGTCCTGGTGGGTGACGGCAAGGGCAGTGTTACCCGTGTCGACGCGCCACTGGGTGATCTTTCGCCCGACTTGGGCTGCTAACTCTTCCCCGTTGCGGTTGCGGTAGGTCAAACAGAAGTAGACGTCGCTGTCTCGCCCCGGAATCCACTCCTGAACGACGAAGCGGTCAGCGGCATCGAACGGAGCGAACGGAAGCCGTTCAAAATCGGTGATGGAGTCGAATCGGTGGACCTTGTAGTGCTTACTGAGGGCCCGCCATTGTGGCGTGTGCTCAACCGGCTTGAACACAACAGGAAAGGCCATCTCGTGCAGGGCTGCGCGCAACTGGCCAGCGTTGGTGACGATCGCTGTGGGGGGAACCGGGAAGTCGTTGGCCAGGGCCCACTCGTGGAACACCGACTTGTCCAGCAATCGATCAACGGTCGGCAGGTCGGGCAGCACGAAGTCGAACTGCGTGGCC
>JBOHGX010000097.1:0-9708 GCA_050700255.1 Pseudonocardiaceae bacterium | reverse complement strand
ATCCGTCCCTGGTCATCAGCCGGCACATGACGTACTCGATCCCGACCCAACCCGATTAGTCCCAACGCCTTGAACAACGTGGAATGGGCCTTGTCGCCGGCCACCACGGTCAACGCAGGTGCTCCGGACAGGCCCTGGCGCTGCACGTCCCAACCCAGGCGGGCGAGCTGATGATCCCGTGCGGCGGCCAGCGCCGTGACGTTGGCCATGGTCGCTCCGGTAACGAACGCGGCCTCGCAGGTGTCCGGCAGCCCGAACAACTGCACCAACCAATAACGACAGTGTCTCCAGCGGATCCGACGAGTGCTCCGGCAGCGGCTCATCGAAACGATCCAGACCCGCCAGCGCCGCGGGTGCCGGCGCCACTGGACGGCGGTCCACGCTGTCGACGTATCGACGTGCGCGGCGTGCCGACTCCGCGAGCAACTCGTCACGTCCTGAATCGTTCACCGCGTCAGCTTCTCAGCGGCGCTCACCGCTGCCGTACGGGCGGGTGATGATCTCCAGAATGTGCCCGTTCGGGTCCGTGAAGTATGCGCCGCGGCCACCATCGTGGTGGTTGATCTGCCCGGCCTCATGGCGGCCGGGATCGGCGTAGAAGGCAATACCGGCCTGCTGAATACGGGCGAAGATGGCGTCGAAATCCTCTTCGGATACCAGGAACGCGTAGTGCTGCGGGACGATCTGGTCCGCGTCGCTGTCCATGAAGTCCAAAGTGACGCTGTTGCTGGTTTCGACGGGAAGGAACGGGCCGAAGGGAGCGCCGACCTCCAGCCCCAGGATGGTGGCCAGGAAATCAGCGGCTGCCTTCTTGTCGCGGGCTGCGACGATCGTGTGGTTCAGCTCGACGGACATGGGCTCTCCAAGGGTGTCATCATTTACTTCGTTCCGTACTCATTGTTCGCCAGACGCCGCCCGACTGCATTGCGCCTGCCGAGGTCGTGTGGATGATCCGTCCTGCTCCTGTGCCCGGTGGACCATCCGGATCGGAGGGCGTGGACGCACGGCGCAGCAGGGTCGCGGACATGATGGCCAGGCCGAGCACGATTACAGCGCTGAGGCCGGCGTTGAATTGCAGCCCTTGGGTGAACGCCTCGCGCGCGGTATTGAGCAGCTCGATGCCAGCTTCGCCGGGTAACTGGTCGGCCGCGGCCACTGCGCCACCCAGGGTTTCCCGGGTGGCTTGGGCGGCTTCGGGCGGGACGCCGGCCAGGACGGTGCCGGCCACCTGGCTGCGGTAGACGGCCGCGCCGATGCTGCCCAGCACCGCGATGCCCAGCGCGATACCGAGTTCGGCGCTGGTCTCTGAGATCCCCGACGCGGCACCGGCTCGTTCCGGAGGCGCCGATCCGATGATCAGGTCGGTGGTCAGGGCAGTCACCAGGCCGATGGCGAAAGACGTCGTGATGAATCCCGCTACAAGAACCGGGAGGCCGGCGTCCGCTTGAACCTGAGTCAGTACCCCGAAGCCGGCGGCCCCGGTCACCAGGCCGGCGGTGATCACAGCCGGCGGGGAGGCGGCTCGGACCAGGACCGGGGCCAGCACCGCACCGACGAGCCCTCCGACGGCTGCGGGCAAGGTCCACAACCCTGCCTGCAAGGGCGGCAGTCCGAGCACCAGCTGCAGATGCTGCGCGATGAGGTACTGGATTCCCGCCACGAGGAACAGGGACAGCAGGTGCGTGGTCACTGCCGCGCTGAAGGCACGGTCGGCGAACAGTCGCAGGTCGAGCATGGGATCGGCAAGCTTGCGCTGCCGGCGGATGAACAGCGCGCCGATGGCCAGACCGACCACGATGGACAGCGCGGCAAGCCACCCCAATCCGTGCGTGGCGAGCTCCTTGAGGCCGTAGACCACCGGTAGGATGGTGGCCAGGGAAAGGGCGACGCTACCCGGGTCGAGCCGTCCCGATCCGGGGTTGCGGTACTCGGGCAGCAGTACGGGTGCCGCCGCGAGCAGCAGCAGCATGACCGGGATGCTCAGCAGGAACACTGAGCCCCACCAGAAGTGCGCCAGGAGTGCTCCGCCGACCAGAGGGCCGATCGCGGTGCCTGCCATCAAGCTTGTCATCCACGCCGAGATCGCGACCGTACGCTGCTGCGCGTCGAGGAACATGTTGCGGATCAACGACAGAGTGGATGGCATCAGGGTCGCGCCGGCGATGCCCAACAGCGCGCGGGCCGCGATCAGCATCTCGGGGGTCGTGGAGAACGCGGCGAGCCCCGAAGCGATGGCGAAGGCGGTGGCGCCGATGAGCAACAGCCGCCGGCGGCCGATGCGGTCGCCCAGCGTTCCCATCGTGAGCAGGAACCCGGCGATCAGGAACCCGTAGATGTCCACGATCCACAGCAACTGGGAGCTACTGGGTTGGAGATCGACGCTCAGCCGCGGCACCGCCAGGTGCAGCACGGTTACGTCCAGACCGATGAGCATCGTGGGCAGGGCCAGCACCGCGAGCCCGGTCCATTCCCGGCGCCCGGCCCTCCGGTCGGTGTCGGACGCGATGTTCGACGACATCAGGCGTCCCTCCATCAGTACGTCACGCCGCGGTTCCTCATGCGTCAACGACCAACCACCATATAATATTTCAATTCATATCAGAATGTAACATATACTGGACGTGTGACCCTCTCGCCCGCCCCCTCGGTCCCGGCCGCCCGCGCCGGCCGCCCGCGGGATTCGTCCATCGACGCTGCCGTGCTCGATGCCACGGACACCGTGCTCAACTCAGGCTACAGCCGGTTCACCCTCGAAGAGGTCGCCCGCCGCGCCGGCACCACCAAGCCCGCAATCCGCCGCCGCTGGCCTACCCGCCAGCACCTCGTCCTTGCGGTGCTCGCCCGCCGCCTGGGTGCGGCGCAAGTGCCGGACACCGATTGCACACTGTGCGACCTCACCGACGGCATCAATGTCTTCGTGGCGGCCTTCCAACGCATGCCGCCAGACGTGCTCGGCCCCCTCCTTGCTGACTGCGCAGGCGAGCCCGAGCTCCGCGCGGACTTCATGGCCACGCTGTTCGAGCCGCCGCGCGCCGCTGTCGCGCATACACTCGACCGCGCCCTTGCTCGGGGTGACTTGCGCGCGGACCTCGACCGCGAGCTCACCCTCGACCTCCTCGGATCACTTATCCACTACCGCACGCTATTCGGCCACGCACCCACCAGCGACGCAGAGATCGAGCGAGCCGTCGAAACCCTCCTGCGAGGTATCGCCACCGACTACCCTGCGCTGCTCGAACACAGCCGCCGCCAAGCCGGCGACCCACAGACCCACCACCTCCACGATGGATCCGGGGTCATCCGCCCTGCCGCCAGGAGCCTGCGCTGATCGTGCATCAGCTCCGCCTACCGATTCCGACTCGGGTCGTTGTCCTGGTGTCCGGTACCGGGACGTTGCTGCAGGCGTTGTTGGACGCCGCCGGGCCGGACTACCCCGCGTCGGTTGTGGCCGTCGGCGCAGACCGAGCCGGTGCCGCAGGATTGCGGCGCGCCGTTGATTGCGGGCTGCCCACCTTCGTCGCCGAATTGGCGCAGCATCCCGACCGGGCGTCCTGGGATGTCGCGCTCACCGAGGCGGTCGCCGCGCACCGGCCGGATCTGGTCGTCACGGCCGGGTTCATGAAGATCCTGGGCCCGGTGTTCTTGGAGTGCTTCGGCGGGCGCATCGTGAACACCCATCCTGCGCTGCTGCCCGCGTTCCCCGGTCCACATCCGGTGGCTGACGCGCTGGCACATGGGGTCCGGGTGACCGGCGCGACCGTGCACCTGGTGGACACGGGCGTGGACACCGGTCCGATCCTGGCTCAGCGGGCCGTCGAGGTGCTACCCGACGATACCGAGCAGCGGCTGCACGAGAGGATCAAGGTGGTGGAGCGGCGGTTGCTGGTTGACGTGGTCGCCGAGTTGGTCCGCTGTGGGTGCACTGTTACCGGACGAAAGGTCTCGCTGCCGTGACCGTTGAGGTTCGCAGGGCTGTGCGTCGGGCGCTGGTGAGTGTGTCGGACAAGAGCGGTCTGCTGGAGCTGGCCACTGGTCTGCACGCGGCCGGGGTCCAGATCGTCTCCACCGGCTCGACCGCGATCGCGATCGCCGCTGCGGGGGTTCCGGTGACCCTGGTGGAGGAACTCACCGGTTTCCCGGAGTGCCTGGATGGGCGGGTCAAGACCTTGCATCCCCGGGTGCACGCCGGGCTGCTCGCCGACACCCGCAAGCCCGAGCACGTGACCCAGCTGACCGACCTGCACCTCGACCCGTTCGACCTGCTGGTCGCCAACCTGTATCCGTTCGAGGCCACCGTTGTCTCCGGGGCGGGTTTTGACGAGTGTGTCGAGCAGATCGACATCGGTGGCCCGGCGATGGTGCGGGCTGCCGCGAAGAACCACGCCTTGGTGGCCGTGGTGGTGGACCCCGCCGCCTACGCCGAGGTGCTGGACGCGGTCCGGGCCGGTGGTTTCACGCTGGCGCAGCGCCGGGCGCTGGCCGTTGCCGCGTTCCGGCATACCGCGGACTACGACATCGCGGTGGCGTCCTGGATGGGATCGTCGGCTCCGGAGGATGACGGGTTCCCAACGTGGGTGGGTGCCTCTTGGCGGCGGGCGGCGGGGTTGCGCTATGGGGAGAACCCGCACCAGCGGGCCGCGCTTTACACCGGGAGCCCCCGTGCCGCTGGGGGTTTAGCCGGCGCGGAGCAGCTGCATGGCAAGGAGATGTCCTATAACAACTATGTCGATGCCGACGCGGCCTGGCGGGCTGCGCATGATCACGATGGCGCCTGCGTGGCGATCATCAAGCATGCCAACCCGTGCGGTATCGCGGTGTCCAGCTCCGGGGATGTCGCCGATGCCCACCGCAGGGCGCATGCCTGTGACCCGGTGAGCGCGTTCGGCGGAGTGATCGCGGTCAACCGCGAGGTCACCGTCGAGCTGGCCGAGCAGGTCAGCGAGGTGTTCACCGAAGTGCTGCTGGCGCCGTCGTATGCCGTGGGTGCCCTGGATGTGCTGGCCCGCAAGAAGAACGTGCGGCTGCTGCGGGCCGAGGCGCCGCAGCGTGGTGGTGTCGAGTTCCGGGCGCTGTCGGGGGGGCTGCTGCAGCAGAGCCGGGACGCGCTTGACGCTCCTGGCGACGATCCGGCGTGCTGGACGCTGGCCACTGGGGCACCCGTGGACGGGCCGACCCTGGCCGACCTGGCCTTTGCCTGGCGGACCTGCCGTGCGGTGCGCTCCAACGCGATCCTGCTCGCCGCGGACCAGGCCACCGTCGGCATTGGTATGGGGCAGGTGAACCGGGTCGACGCCGCCCGGCTCGCGGTCGCTCGAGCCGGTCAGCGGGCTACCGGCTCGGTGGCTGCCTCCGATGCGTTCTTCCCGTTCCCCGACGGGCTGGAAGTGCTGCTCGACGCCGGGGTCCGCGCCGTGGCGCACCCCGGGGGGTCGGTCCGCGACCCCGAGGTGACCGCCGCCGCCAAAGCCGCCGGCGTCCCCCTGTACCACACCGGCACCCGCCACTTCGCCCACTAACCTAACTAACGCCGGCGCCCCATCGCGCCCCGCCCCATCGCGCCACATGGATGCTTGTGGTACTTGAGGAGCCGCCCTGCACGGTCACATGGATGCTTGTCGCTGTTGTCGGGCACTTGCCAACTGTCACATGGATGCTTGTCGCTGTTACAGGGTGATCTCGACCACGATGCCGGGATGCAGGCCCGTGCGACGCGCGGCCGAGCCGCCGCGAAGTGCCACCGTGAGGCGCCCCGCGGAGTCGATCAGCAGGACGAGCTCTCCTTGCGCCACGTCCGCAAAGGTCGTGCCGATCAATACCGCCTCTACGCCGGCAGGCCACCGCAGGATCGCCGCTGCCCCGGTTCGCAGTCCGGCCGTGGCCAGCTCCGCTGCGCCCGCGGCCAGCGCCACATTGCCGAAGTGGTCCACGGTCAGCACCTCGACCCGGATCTGATCGCCGTCCACCTGACACATCGGCACCGGGAGGGTGACCAGCGAGGCTGGGTCAACCGCGGGGCCGAGCGCGTCCGGTGGTACGCCAACGGCCAGGTGAGCGGCGGCCGGCGCGAAGATGTCGCGGCCGTGGAACGTGGCGCTGACCGTCGGCAGCCGGTAGGCGGGTTTGACGACCTCGTAAGCGGCGCGCACCCCACCCAGGACCTCCGCCGCCGGGAGCAGCAGCCCATTGTCCGGACCTACCAATACCGTCTCGCCGCTGACCAGCGCGATCCCGCGTCGGGCCGTACCGACCCCGGGGTCGATGACCGCGACATGCACCGCCGCCGGCAGCCAGGGCAGCGTGTCGGCGAGCAATACCGAGCCACGCCGCACATCACCGGGCGCGACCGCGTGTGTGACGTCCAACACCCGCGCGTGCGGGGCGATCCGAGCAATGACCCCGTGGCAGGCGGCCACGAAACCGTCGGCGTCGCCGTAGTCGGTGCACAAGGAGATCCAGTCGAAGCCCGTCACGGCGCCGAGTATCCGCGGTAGACTAGCTATCGAACACATGTTCGATTATTGTTGTGGGGCTGCCTTCCCCGCAGCGGATCCGGGTGTGGCTCAGCAGCTCGATGTCGGCACACCCACCGTAAGGAGGCTGAGGAGGTTGCGGGATGGCGGGTGCCAGCGTCGCGTCGGTGCTGCAGCAGCGGGAAGGCGACCGTCCGGTGCGGGTTGCGCCGGCGTCGACGCTGAGTGAACGGCTTGACGCTCCGGGCGGCCGGCCGCCGTTCCCGGTGGCCGAACCGCTCGCGTTGCTGCTGCCCGGTGGAGGGCTGCGCCGGGGATCGGTGGTTGCGGTGCAGGGTTCGACGGCATTGCTGCTGGCGCTGCTGGCTTCGGCCACCGGGCAAGGGGCCTGGGCCGCGGTGATTGGCGTCGGCGACCTCGGGGTGCTGGCCGCAGCCGAGGCAGGGGTGGTGGTGCGGCGGCTCGCGCTGGTTCCCCGACCAGGGCCGGACCCGGTGCCGGTAGTCGCGGCCCTGCTCGACGGGGTGAGCCTGGTGGCGTTGGCCGGAGCGGAGCGGATGCCTTCCGGGGCGCGGCGATCCCTGGTAGCCAGGGCGCGGCAGCGTGGGTCGGTATTGCTCTCGCTTGATCGATGGCCGGGCGCGGATGTCGAGCTGAACTGCCGTGCCGAAGCCTGGCGTGGCGCCGAGGCCGGGTACGGGCGGCTGCGCAGCCGCGAGGTTGTGGTGCGGGCGGTGGGCCGCGGTGCGGCGGCCCGGCCTCGCACCGTCCGTTTGCTACTGCCTGGCCCTGGTGGGGCAGTGGCGCTCGCGGACCCGACTCCGTCGATGAGCGCGGTAGGGGCTATCAGTGCAGTACGGACGATCAGGGCTGTGGGCTGATGGCGCCTGCCCGGGTGGTGGTGGTCTGGTGTCCCGACTGGCCCGTGGTGGCTGGAGCGGCCGCCGAAGGCCTGGCTATACACGATCCGATCGCGGTGGTCGCGGCCCACCGGGTAGCGGCCTGCTCGGCGACGGCCCGGGTGCAGGGGGTGCGCCGCGGGCAACGTCGTCGTGAGGCGCAGGGCCGTTGCCCGGAGCTGGTCGTGCTCGATGACGACCCAGACCGCGACGCCCGGGCATTCGAGCCGGTGGTTGCCGCGGTCGAGTCCCTGGCGCCCGGAGTGGAGGTGATGTGCCCCAGCTTGGTCGCGGTGCCGGCCCGCGGCCCGACCTGGTACTTCGGCAGTGAATCCCTAGTGGCCGAGCGGATCGTCGACGTAGCCGCCGCGCAAGCCGGCGTCTCCTGCCAGATCGGCATTGCCGACGGTCTGTTCGCCGCGATTCTGGCCGCGCACCGCGGACTGCTGGTGCCGCCGGAGGGATCGGTCGGTTTCCTCGCCCCGCTGAGCATCGCCGAACTGCACCAACCTGCTGCCACCGGAATCGATCAGTCCGCACTGGTGAACCTGCTGCACCGGCTGGGGGTACGTAGCCTCGGTGCATTCGCCGCGCTGGACGTCGACGACGTCGCTTCCAGGTTCGGCCCCGACGGAGTGCGCGCGCACCGGCTCGCCCAGGGACTCGATGAGCGTCCGCTGGCCCGCCGCCACCCGCCGGCCGATCTCGCCGTCGTCCGCCAGTTCGATCCGCCGGTGAATCGGGTCGATGCCGCAGCGTTCGCCTCCCGGGAACCCGCGGAACAGTTGCATGCCGTGCTGGCCTCCCGCGGTCTGGCCTGCACCCGGGTCAGGGTCAGCGCCCGCACCGAGGAGGGCGAGGAACTGCACAGGGTATGGCGCTGCGCCGAGCCGCTGACTGCATCCGGCATCGCCGATCGGGTGCGCTGGCAGCTGGACGGTTGGTTGACCTCCCGCGGGCCACGTCCCCGGGCGGGCATCACGCTGCTGCAGCTGACTCCGGAAGAGGTGATCAGCGGGCAGGCCCTGCAGCGCGGGCTGTGGGGGGAGTCGGGGGAAGACGACGAGCGTGCCGGCCGGGCACTGGTCCGGGTGCAGGGGATGCTCGGACCCGAGGCGGTATTCACCGGAGTTCTCGGCGGCGGTCGGGATCCCACCGACCGGGTACGCCTGGTGCCCTGGGGAGACGATCCCACTCCTGCGCGCGATCCGGACCTTCCCTGGCCGGGTCGGTTGCCTGCGCCGTCCCCCTCTCGAGTGCTTACCCGCCCGCTAGCTGCCGAGGTGCTTGACGATGCGGGACGCGCCGTCGGGGTGAGCGGGCGCGGGAGGCTCACCGGTGTCCCGTACCGGATCGCGGTGGACGGGAACCCGCCGCGACGGATGCTGACTTGGGCTGGGCCCTGGCCCGTCGAGGAGCGTTGGTGGGAGCCTGGTAGTGGTCGGCGCTGCGCGCGGCTGCAAGCGGTGCTCGATGCTGAGCCCACCGACCAGCCGCTCGCGGTGCTCCTGTCCTGCGAGATGGGCCGCTGGTGGGTCGAGGGAATCTATGAATAGTTCAGCGAATGGTTCAGCCGGCCCACCCGACATCGACAGCGTCGTGGCCCAGACTGGTCAGGTGAGCAACGCGCACGGCGGAGTATCTGCTCAATGATCGCCGGGGCCGACGGCGCGGGTGAACGCTGGCTGGTCGCGCTCGTGAGCGACGGCGCTGTCTCCTGGAAGACCGCCCTCGACGCGGCCACCGTGCTCGAATACACCCGCGACTGCGCGGCCGTCGGCGTCGACGTCCCCATCGGCCTGCCGGAACTCGGTCCGCGCCCCTGTGATCTGGAGGCCCGCCGGTGGCTGGGCCGGGCGGCCTCCTCGGTGTTCCTCACCCCGGTCCGGGCGGTCCTCCATTCGGCCACTCACGGGGAGGCCGGCGAGGCGCTGCGAGCCCTGGGGGAAGCCGGCATGACGATCTTCACCTGGCGGATCCTGCCGAAGATCCGGCAGTGGGAGAAGGTTCCGCTGCCGCCGTGGGTGGTGGAGGTGCATCCCGAGGTGTCCTTCCGGGCGATGGCTCCCGGCGTCGACTTCGCCCGGAAGAAGAGCGCGCCGGGAGCCTGGCAACGCATCGACGCACTGTCGTCCCCCGTGGATGTCCCTGCCGCCCTGGCCGCGGCACCGACCGATGTCGGTCTGGACGACGCGCTCGACGCGCTGGCCGCCGCGTGGTCAGCGCAGCGGTTCGCCGCCGGCACCGCCGAGACACTGGGCGGCGAGCCGGACGGCCGCGGCCGGCCGATGCGGATCGTCGTGTGACCCGCCCGAGCACGCCCAGTACGGCTAGCTAGG
>JBOHGX010000096.1:0-4692 GCA_050700255.1 Pseudonocardiaceae bacterium | reverse complement strand
GAAGAAGCGCCGGTTTTCGATGTAGCGCACCCGTTGCCGCTGTCGCAATGAGATCCGGTATTTGGTCTTCGGCGCCGCATGCGTGGCACCACGTGCGAACGTCTTGCTCGCTCGGAGCCTGCGTGCCGTGCTCGAGCTTACTTACCTTCGTGAATGTTCCTCAGCGCGACCAGCGGTAGCGCAGCAGAGCGAAGCCGTTCGGATAGATATTGTGCTCAGTCATGGCGGCCGTGCGGGGTCCGACCGGGCCGGCAAAAAGGGGGATGCCTGATCCCAACATGATGGGATGCATCTTGAGGATCAGCTCATCGATCTCATCTACCAAAGAGGCGGCGAGGCGTCCGCCACCGCAGAGCCAGATGTCCTTCCCAGGTTCGGCCTTCAACGCCTGCACCTGGGCGGCCACATCGTCGGTGATCACCTCGACTCTGACGTCGGGCGGTGAGCTGGTCGAGCTGGAGACGAGTATCTGACGCAGATGCGGGTACGGGCTGGTGATGCCGGCGACCTGCCCGATCTCGTAGGTGGCGCGTCCCATCAACACCGTGTCGAACCGTTGGTTCTCGGCCGTGATATGCAATGGCTCGCGGAAATGCCCGGGGATCATCTCGGGAAACTCCGCCAGCAGGTCCGCAACCTGCGGACCCTCGACGGGAAAGAAGTCGAAGCCACCGCCGACGTCCGCGATGTAGCCGTCGAGTGTGCAGGCCACCAGGTAGACCAGCGAACGCATCGTCGTCAACCTCCTGAAGCCGGCTGCTGTTGGCGCTCGTTTCATCGGGCGATCCCGACGAAGACATACGCAGCGAGCAGTCCAATGATGCAGAGGGCGAGCGCAGCCAGCGCCGCCGGATGGAGATAGCCCAAGGGGAGCTGCCGGAACGCCTGGATCAGCGGGATCGTCACGTCGAGAGCCACGCTGACGACGGCCAGTGCGGTCACCTGCAGCTGTCGGGTGGCAGTCATCGTCGTACGGGTCAGCAGTAGCCGGCACCGTGAGCAGAACCAGGCCGTGGATTCCGATGGCGTGCAGCAGGACAAGGTCTCCGCCGTCGGTTGCGGGGCGCAGCAGGTGTTCCGGACCCTGTGGGGCTCGGAAACGCGATGTGGTGTCCTGGCCTGGGCTCCTGCCGTGTTGTCCGGGCATGGATGATCGTCGGATGCTGCTAGTGTCGATCTTGTACCAGCTCGCGCGCGGTCTGCTGGGTCTGACCGCGGTGCTGATGCGGCGAGAGCTGGGCAAGGATGCCGAACTGCTGGTTTTGCGCCACGAGAACGCCGTGTTGCGCCGACAAGTCGCCCGGGTTCGCTACACGCCTGTTGACCGGGTGTGGCTGGCTGCCTTGTCCCGGTTGGTACCACGTCGGCGCTGGGCCAAGGTTTTCTCGGTCACTCCGGCCACGATCCTGGCCTGGCACCGCAGGCTGGTCGCCAGGAAGGTCGCCAGGAAGGTCGCCAGGAAGTGGGACTACACTGCCCGCCGTCGGCCCAGACGTCCACCCACCGCAGCGGGCGATCAAGAACCTCGTGGTGCGCATGGCCACCGAGAACCCGAGTTGGGGCACCGGCGCGTGCAGGGTGAACTGGTCGGGCTCGGCCATCGCATCGCCGCCTCCACGGTGTGGCAGATTTTGCACGACGTCGGCATCGATCCCGCGCCACGCCGGTCCGGTCCGACTTGGCGCCAGTTCCTCACCGCGCAGGCCAGGGCCGTCCTGGCCGTGGACTTGTTGCACGTAGAGACCATCATGCTCACGCGGATCTACGTTCTGATCGCGGTCGAGCATGGCTCCCGCCGGGCGCATCTGCTCGGGGTGAGCGCACATCCGACCGGGGCATGGACCACCCAAGCCGCCCGCAATCTGCTGATGGACCTCGCCGACCGAGTCACTCCCCTGAAGTTTCTGCTCCGGGACCGCGACTTCCGGTTCACCAGCGTTCGATGCAGTCTTCGCCGCCGCCGACATCCGGATCCTGACCAGCCCACCCGGAGCACCCCGAGCAAACGCGGTCTGCGAACGCATGATCGGAACCCTGCGCCGCGAGCTGCTCGATAGGGTCCTGGTCGTCAACGAACGCCATCTGCGCCGGATCCTCACGATCTACCTGCACCACTTCAATACCGGGCGGCCACACCGAACGCTGGCGCAGCTCGCTCCGGCCCAGGCCGAAACCCAGCCGCCACCAGTGATCAACCTTGCCCATCACCAGGTGCGCCGCAGACCTATCCTCAGCGGACTCACCAGCGAGTACCAAATCGCAGCATGATCGAACCAGACCCATAAAACCGCAGGTCAACCCCCATAATCCTATATTCGAGCCCCACACGCTCCCACCTCGGTGGCCAGGTGCGGCCACCGAGCGATCAGCTTCCCGTGCTCGGCCTCCGGCCAGAACACCGACAGCGTCGTTGCGGAGTACCGGTACGCGTCGTCCTCTCCGACAGGACTCCAGCGTGTGTCGTTCATCGGCGACTTGCGCACGACTAAAGGGAGCAGGGGAGCACCCGGGCAGGCTAGGTGCGTGGTGATCGGCGGGTCTAGGGTGCTGCGCGTATCCGCGGCACCGAGCGTTCACAGACCAGCTCCGCAAGGCCCTGGCCCGCTCGGCGAAGCTGACCGCCGCCACTGGAGGAGCGAGGGAGTCCTGTGAGGGAACTCGACGACCTGATCGCCGAGATCGTCGTGGACTGCCACGACGAAGACGAGTGCATGATGGCCTTCTGCACAGCGCTCGGTGACGAGATCCCAGTGCCCTTCGAAACGGTGCACGGTCGGGAACTCGCCGCGCAGGTTGAGGACCTTGACTGGGACGAGTATTCGCTGTGGGGCTGCATACCGAGGGGATCGGCGTCGGGGATCTGATGATCCATTACACGGGTCGACCATTGACCGGCGAATGTCCATGCCCGGACGCTCGTGCCGCGGAACTGTGCCCGCACATGGCGGCACTGGCATGGACATACCTTGGTGACGACACCGAGCTCACTGATCGGCTCGCCGCCATGCCACCCGGCGAACTGGTGGCGCTCGCCGTAGATTTAGCCGACCGTTCGGCCTGGGGCGCGCCCGGTAATCTGGTCGCGACTTGCGCGTTGACGTTTCTCCGGCGCTCCAACCGTTCGCGGTGCTTGTCGACGATCCTGGCCACCTCCCGCACTGGTGGAGCCAGAGCGAAACCCGAGCGGATGCCGTGCTCACGGGAGGCCGGTTTCCCGCACCGTCCACCGAACTCGTTGGCGAACGTGCAACGCCACGCTCGATGAGCCACATCGGCTGGTACTCACAGCTTGTAGCTGGCTTCCAGTACCAACCGCCCCGTTGTTGATGTTGCCATGTTTCGTGTGCCCCCGGCAGGATTCGAACCTGCGACACACGGTTTAGGAGCTGTGACGGCGTATACTACGTGGTCTACCTCCGACTTTGATGTGCCACGGGTTCGCAGCGGTCGCATCACAGGACTTGGGTGACCTGGTTCGCGTCACCAACCTTGTCACGGCGCATCCTGACCACTGGCGCCACTTGCACCCGGACGGCGTCACCACCCTCAGCTCAGCACTATGTCTCCCGGTTTGTCCCGCTCTTCAGGCCACATCGGCGTTGTAGACCCTTCGTGTGACGATAAGGCTTAAGGTGTGCGCGTGACATCACCTGCCTCGCTACCACCGAACGCGGAGCCAGTGCCGGTCCTGCTCTCGGCGCACACCCCGCGCGCGATCCGGGACGCTCTCGTCGATGCGGAGCGAGCGGAGTTCGAACGGCGCTACGCCGAGGAGATGGATGTGGCTGCCCGCACGCTGGACCTGACGGGTGTACTCACCGTGCTGGACACATACCGCAAGATTGCAGACATCACCCAACGGCAGGGCGTCGAGGCACATCGGCGCATGCTGTCCCAGGTCGCCCGCCTGCAGAACGGGCAGGACCTACCCACCGTGTCCGGTGCGGTGCACAAGGCGGAGATCAACGCGAGGCTGGGCCGCTGACCGGGTGTATTCCTATGAAATCCTGCCCGAGGCACGGGATCAAGTCGACGGGCTGCGCAGCGCCGCGCTGATTTACTATGCCGAGCTGATCACTTTCGTTGAGTTGACCCCGTGGGACGCTCCTCCGTACCGTGACGACAACCCGGATGGGAACATGCGCAAGATCGTGTTCGGGGGGGCTGGCGAAGGCATCGCCGTCTACCTCATCCTGGAGGACCAACGCCGCGTCGTTGTGGTGAGCGTGACCTGGGTCGGCTAACTTGACGGGTCAGGCATTGCAAACTTGTCGAGTAGACGAAAGGCAGGTGGCACCGCGGTCACACGGTCGTGATCGGTGATGCCGCCCACGCCCTTTCCGCGGCGGCCGGCCGAGGTGCAACCTCTGCAAGAAGTCCCTGGCGTCTACCGGACGCAGATCAACGATGTGCTGCTCACTGCGCTAGCTAGGCCGAACAAGGCTTGCCACCATCGCGGCCGACCATTCCTCCAGGCCGTGAAGCGCGTTCAAGGGGCCAAGTTCGTCCGGTTTTCGTCCAGTTCGCACCACGATCCGCACCACGCCGCAACGGTTGACCACATCGTCGTTGCAGCGGTGGTGACCAGAGCGGGTCGAACCGTTGCCCTTCCGATTTCAGGAGTCCGGTGTTGCATACGTGTTCAGTCGGCATGGTCCTTGAACTGCGCCAGAACAGCTACGCAGTAGCGAG
>JBOHGX010000095.1:0-1608 GCA_050700255.1 Pseudonocardiaceae bacterium | reverse complement strand
GACCCGCAAAGTCGTTCTTGCTGGTCATGATCTGTTTTGAGGGGTGGAGTGCAGGCCGAGGATGGCCAGGAGCAGGTGTGGGTCGTTTTTGATTTTCCGGATGGTAGCGGCGATCTTGGTGTGGCCGGCTTGGCGGATCAACCCGATCGCTAGATTACGTAGCGTGACCATGATGCGCGGCCGGGATGCGGTCCGGACCCGGGAGGCGTCCTCCCGGTAGGTGACGTCACGCACCCAGTGGATCTTGTTCTCGATGGCCCAGTGTCGGCGGACGTAGCCGGCGAGGTGCTCGGGTGCGGCCTCGCGGGCGGACAGGCTGGTGATGCCCAACGCCGCCACAGCGGTCTTGATCTCGGTGGTGGTGTAGCGGCGGCTGTTCTTGCGGCGTTTGCGGACCTTGCGGGTGACGTAGCGCTCGATGAGGAACACCTGCTCGACGTGGGGGAACATCGATCGGATCTGCTCGGGGGCGTCCATGACCTGGATGGTGCGTCGCTCGGTGCGCCCGTGCCCGGTCTCGGTGCTCTGGTGGCCGACCGGGACAGCGGCCCAGTCCAGGGCGTCGAGCTCGGCGAACAGCCTGGGCGTGTTGGCCTTGACGGTCATGACGTAGTGCGCGCCCAGCTCCTCGCAGATAAAGGTGGCGTGGGCGCGGACGGTGTGCCCGGCGTCGACGGTGACCACGTTCCCCGACAGCGGGACATGGTCGTTTAGCCCGCGCAGCAGCGGCGCGAGCTGCGGCACCTCGTTGGACTTGGGGCCGATGAGACGCTCGGCGACCACCGCGCAGTCGGTGTGGGTTGCGGCGGCCAGCAGGTAGGGGACGCCCCCGTCGGCGCCGACGGCGCCACGGACCGCCTTGCCGTCCACCGCGACCGCAGGTAGCCACCCGGGCGCGTCGACCGGGAAGACCACCGGGCCCAGCCGGGCACGGCGGGCCAGCAACACCCCGGCGTGACCGGCCAACGCCTGGGCACCCAGCTCAGCGAACACCCGGCTGACCGTCTCGGGGTGCGGCGGGGTGAGGATCCCCAAGCCGTCGCGGCGGCACCCCAGCGCGGCCAGCACCCCTGGGTCGGTCGAGCCGACCCAGGCGGTGATGTCATCCAGGCTCGTGCACCCGCAAAGCACCGCGGCGGTGCACATCGCCAAGATGCTCGCCAGCGGGTGCCGGATCCCGCGGGGATCCCGCGGGTCGGGGACCGAGGCGAAACAGGCCAACAGGTCACCGCCGCTGGCAGCGTGCAGGCTCACCGCGTGGGCGACCAGCTCCTCGACCGCGGCCTCCGCCGCTGGCGTCGGCATCGCGGGCATGCAAGACTCGCTCGGCAACGGAGCCTCCAGGACAAGAGATCTTCGACGATCCCTGTCCTAGCGGGGCTCTGTTGCCGATCACCGCAACGACACGCCCCCACCCCGCAACGTGATCATTCCGGGATGATCCCGGCCTCCCGCAATGCCGTCACACACTGTCACCGAGTGTGTCCTCAACCGTGGCCACGGACGTGGCAACCACTGGATCCAGGACGGCAGTGAGCCAAGGCCGGCCCGTCAGCCACCCAGCGCACCACAGTCATATCGCACCACCCAAAACACCCTGACCTGGGC
>JBOHGX010000094.1:0-15283 GCA_050700255.1 Pseudonocardiaceae bacterium | reverse complement strand
ACCGGGAGCCGCTCCGGTAGGCCTGGAACGGGCCCCGGCACAGGGCGGGGCTCGCGCAACAACGTCACCGCCATCAGCGCGCCCAGCGCGAGCAGGGCGGCGCTGATCAGCATCGCGGTGCGAAAGCCGGGGCTGAAGGACAGCGGATCGGTGTAGTCGGTACCACCCAGACCCGCCGCCACTGGAATGACCGCAACGGCCAGCAGACCGCCGGACCTGGCGATGGCGTTGTTCACCCCCGACGCCGTCCCAGCATAGCGCGGGTCCGCCGAGTTCAGCACGGTGGCGGTCAGCGGTGCCACGGTGAGCGACAGCCCCAGCCCCAGCACCACGACCGCGGGTAGCACATCAGTGAGGTATGACGTGTCGGTCTCGATCCGCAAGGTGAGCAGGAAACCTATGGCGGCCAACAGCGGACCCACCGTCATGGGCAGCCGGGGACCGATCCGTTCGGCGAGCGCGCCGGCTCGGGAGGACAGCAGCAACATCAGCACGGTGACCGGGAGCATCGCGGTACCGGCGATCAACGGGGAGAACCCGCCAACGATTTGCAGCTGCAGCACCAGCAGGAAGAAGAACACGCCCAGGCCGGCGTACACCAGCAACGTGACCGCGTTGGCCACGCTGAAACTGCGGTCGACGAACAGGCCCAGCGGCACCAGCGGATGTGGCGAGCGGCGCTCGACGAGGACAAAAGCCAGCAGCGCTGCGAGCCCGACCACGCCGGCGGCAACCACGCCGCCACCGCCACCCTCACCGAGGCTGGTTAGCGCGTAGGTCACCCCGGCCAGCCCGGTGGCGGCCAGCGCCGCGCCGGCCACGTCCAGCCCGGGCGGGCTTTCGGTGTCCAAGCTCTCCGGCACGTGCCGCAACGAGACCACCACGATGAATACGGCGACCGGCAGGTTCACCAGGAACACCGCCCGCCAGTCCAGCGCGACCAGCCAGCCCCCGGCGAACGGCCCGATCGCGGCGGCCACCCCGCCCAACCCGGACCAGGCGCCCACCGCCTTGGCTCGGTCGGTGGCCACGAACGTGGAAGAGATGATCGCCAGGCTGCCCGGAGTGAGCAGTGCCCCGCCGATACCCTGCAAGGCCCGCGCGGCGACCAGGAACTCGGCCGTTGGCGCCAGCCCGCACAGCAACGACGCAATCGCGAACCACACCACGCCGAGGAGAAAGATCTGGCGCCGCCCGAAGTGGTCTCCGAGCGCCCCGGCCAGCAGGATGAGTGCGGCCAGAGTGAGGGTATAGGCGTTGACGATCCACTGCAGCGTCCGGAAATCGGTGCCGAGGTCACCGGCGATCGAGGGCAGCGCGATGTTCACCACCGTCGCGTCGAGCATGGCCATGCCCGATCCGGAGATCGTCGCCAGCAGCACCCACCGCCCGGCAGGCGTGCCCATCCTCGCCCCCGCCGAGGGAGGATTCATCCCCATTGCCGCTATCCTCGCGTAGCGGGACCGACTGCGGTAGGCAGGAACGGTGACCACGCTGCCGTCATCCCGCTGCGCCCGATTGCTGCTCGGGCCGGCGCTGCGACATGTAGGCAGGACGACCGCAGCGGTGTGGGTGCAGACCGATCGCCCGGCAGAGGTGGAGGTACTGGGCTGCCGGGCATCGACATTCACCGTTCGCGAGCAGCACTACGCGCTGGTGGAAGTCAACCTGGAACCGGGTTCGGTCACCACCTACCAGGTGCACCTGAACGGGAAGCTCGCCTGGCCTGCGCCCGGCTCACCGTGGCCCGACAGCCGGATCCACACCCGGGGCAGCAGTGCCCCGGTGCGGATGGTTTTCGGCTCGTGCCGCCACGCCAAACCCGAGGGCCCGAGATCAGTCGCTGCCGAAGGTATCGACGCGTTGGACGTCACGGCCGGCAGGATGGCCGACATGGCGCCGGAGGACTGGCCTGATGCGCTACTGCTGCTTGGCGACCAGGTCTACGCCGACGACCCGACGCCGCAGACCCGACGTTGGCTGCACTCGTGTCGCCGGGATACCCGGGATACCCGGGATACCTCTGCCTCACCCGAGTACGAGGTCGCGGATTTCACCGAGTACGCCCGGCTGTACCGGGACAGCTGGTCAGGCGCTGAAATCCGGTGGCTGATGTCCACCGTGCCGACCGCGATGATCTTTGATGACCACGATGTTCGGGACGACTGGAACACGTCATCAGCGTGGCGCGCATGGGTGACTGCCCAGCCCTGGTGGCCCGCGCGCATCCGGGGAGCGCTCGCCGCCTACTGGATCTATCAACACATCGGCAACCTGCCTCCCAAGGAGCGGCATTCCGACCCGACCTGGGGCGCTGTGCAAGAAGCCGACGGGGACGCCTGGCCAGTGCTGCAGGCGAGCGTTCCGGAACTCCTTCGACCGGCTGGGCGCGTTGCTACGGCGGGTCTCGGCCGCGCCCTATGCACCCGAGACGATCAGCGTGCTGTCCGGCGATGTGCACCACAGTTATGTGGCACAAGCCGACTTCAGCGGACCAGCAGACGGATCACCTGTCTACCAACTGGTGTGCTCGCCGGTGCACCACAGCGTCCCGTGGTCTGCCACAGCGCTGATGCGGGCCGCCTGGTTCGGTCCGCTGGCCGCGGTGGTTCGCCGCATGGTGCGCCGCTACGGGGTACCCGATCCGACACTATCCTGGCGTCTACTCAGTGGCCCCACCTTCGGCAACGCGGTGGCGACCCTGGTGTTTTCGGATCGGAAGGCCGAGCTCGTCATCGAAAAGGGCGGACCTAGCGGCCAGCTGGAACCGGTGTCCCAGATCGAGCTGACCGCCCCGAATAACCGTAGGCAGGAGAGTGATCGGCGATGAAGGTATTCACCGGAGCTGACGAGTTGCACGCTGCGGCTGGTGAGCAGCTGGGCACAAGTGATTGGATGACCATCGATCAGCAGCGCGTAAACGCCTTCGCGGACGCAACCGAGGACCATCAGTGGATCCATATTGACCCGCAACGCGCCGCAGCCGGCCCATTTGGCACCACCATCGCGCATGGCTTCCTCACCCTGTCGCTGTTGCCGCATTTGATCAACCAGACCTATCGGGTCGAGGGCACCACGATGGTCATCAACTACGGGCTGAACAAGGTGCGTTTCCCCGCCCCGGTGCCGGTCGGTTCGAAGGTGCAGGCCGACGTCGCGCTTGCCGAGGTCACCGAGGCAACCGGTGGCCTGCAACTCGTGCTACGTGCCACGCTGCAGATCGAGGGCAGTACCAAACCGGGTTGTGTGGCGGACTGGGTCACCCGGGTCTACTTCTGACGTGCCCGGTCAGGGCGCCAGCCGCCGCGGGTATCCTGCGGAGATCAGATCGTCGGGCCGTAGCCGGAACACCTGCAGACGCCTGCGGTGATACTTGTCGCTCTCGCCGACCCACTCCATCCCGATCCGCCGCGCGGTAGCCGCGGCACGGGTGTTGTCCGAGGCCACCAGCGCGAACAACTCGACCAGTGAATGCGCAAAGGCCCAGCGCGCCAGCATCCGCGCAACCTCGGTGATGTAACCCCGGCCCCAGAACTCCGGCGCAAGCTGGTAACCGATCTCGACATCCGCCTCGGGCACCGGCATCGGCAGCAGAGTGATCCCACCGACAAGCGCGCCTCCATCGAGCAGGACGACAGCCCACCGTCCGGTTCCCGGCGCCATGGCGCTCTGTTCGGCGGTCCAGCCTTGGAGCACCACTCGCATCGTGGCCGTGTCGGGGATGCGCTCCAGATCGTACATCCACCGGCTGACGTCGTCGTGGCCATAGATCTTCAGCGCTGCCTCGGCGTCGGCCACCGACCAGTCCCGCACCAGGAGCCGATCGGTGCGCAGCAGTTCCGCCATGGAGTGAACTTACTCCGGATCACCGCGCCGGCTCACTCCTCAGTCGGGCTCCTCAGCCGGCCGCGAGCGCGGTATCGGGATCTGAGTGGATCTCGAACAGTTCGGTCAGCCCGGTGGCCTCCAACGGCCTGGTCACCTCGCGGGAATTGCACACCAGCCGCAGCCCGAGCTGGCGCTCCCGGGCCGTGCCCAGGATCTCAACCAGCACAGCCAGTCCGCTGGACCCGAGAAACTTGACTTCCCTCAGGTCGATCACAAGCAGCGAAACCACATGCTCGAGTTGCTGCTGCAGGAAGGCACGCAGGTTCGGGGTTGTCACCATGTCGATCTCACCCGCGACCGTCACCAGGCAGCTGTTCCCGACCTCCCGCGCACCGAGCGAGATCAGCTGGTCGACGCGGGCATCGGCACCGGCTGTCGCATCGGTGTGCTGACGCATCTTTCCTCCTCTGACATGATGGGACCGGGACGCGCCGCGCTGGGGGCTGGCGGATGCCGCCCGGCTCCACGTAAGCATCTTGCCCGGAAGGTGACAAGAGCGCTGTGAGCCTGCCGGTGCCCGTGGCGGCGCCAGTGTGCCATGCGACCGCGCTGCTGAGAAGATAGACTGTTCATTATGAGCCAAGAGCAAGAGAAGGCGATGCAATCCGACATCACCCCGGACGAGGCGATGCGTGGTGGTTTCGGCGGCTGGAGTCCGTGGAGCGAAGAAGAGCACACCGAAACGGACATCAGGGAGTGCACCGACCAGCACTGCCTGAACGTTGAGGTAAATTGCGGTTTCCAGGGATTGGACCCGGACTCGCCGCTGTCGCAGTCCGCCGGTGTGAGCGACGATCTGCGCGCTGCCTGGAGGTCGAAGCTCGAGGGTGAGGGCAAGGCGACCACAGGACCTAAGAGTCTCAGAGACATCGTCTTCGGTTCTGCAGAGTGAGAGGTAGGGCAGCTACGCTTTCCGCGCCCCGATAAGCATGATCGCGAAGAGCTTGGATAATCCGGCGGTATGGGGCCACGAAGCGTCGGGGTAGAAGAAGAGCTGCTGCTCGTTGATCCGGACGACGGTCGAGCCCTGGCGGTTGCCAGCGCGGTCCTGCATGAGGCCACGGTTCACGGTGAAGAGCTGGCCGATGAGGTGTTGACCTCCGAGCTGGCTCGCCAGCAGATCGAGACGAATACCCGGCCGTGCACGTCGCTCGACGAGCTGGGGTCCGAGCTACGGCGCTGGCGGCAGGCCGCCGCCGAAGCAGCCGAATCCAACGGCGCCCAGGTGGTCGCCCTGGCGACGTCGCCATTGCCGGTTGTGCCCAGTATCACCCCCAATCCTCGATACCGGGAGATGATCGACAAGTTCGGCGTTACCGCGGAGCAACAACTCACTTGCGCTTGCCACATTCATGCGGAAGTGCGCTCCGACGAGGAGGCCGTGGCGGTGCTGGACCGCATCCGAGGGTGGTTGCCGGTACTGCTTGCGCTCAGCGCCAACTCACCGTTCTGGCAAGGTGAGGACACCAGCTACGCCAGCTTCCGCTCGCAGGTGTGGAACCGATGGCCCTCTGCCGGGCCCACCGAGCTGTTCGGCTCCGCCGAGCACTACCAGGCCACGGTGCGCGCCATGGTCGAGTCTGACACCGTCCTCGATGAGGGAATGATCTACTTCGATGCTCGCCTGTCCCGCAAGTTCCCCACCGTGGAGGTGCGGGTGGCCGATGTCTGTCTGCATCCTGACGACGCAGTTCTGCTGGCCGGCTTGACCAGGGGGTTGGTAGAGACCGCAGCCCGGGCGTGGAAGGAGGACCAGCCGCCGACTCCGCTACGGGTTGAGCTGCTGCGCCTGGCGGGGTGGCGGGCGGCGCGATCGGGCCTCGACGGCAGTCTCATCGACGCAGCGGGCCGGCCGGCACCGGCGCAGCGCGTGGTTCGGGCACTGCTCGAGCACGTCACACCGGCGCTGCAGGACTTCGGTGAGTGTGACGTTGTCCAAGATCTCACCGACGCCGTGCTCGGACGGGGCAACGGCTCGATGCTGCAGCGCGAGGTCCGCGGGCGCGGCGGGAGCCTTGCCGATGTCGTTGCCTGCGCCGTGACCCGAACTGCGGGTCAGTGAGATGCCGGACATGTCCGGCGACATCGGTGACTTGGAGCAGTTTGAAGTGCGCAGTTTGCTCAATGGTTGATACCTGTGCGGCTGGTGGTGATCACCGCTGGTTACCAAACGTGATTATTTCACTTCTCGTTCATCCTATCGAGGGAAAGTGTCCACCGGGCTTACTTAGGGTCCTGGGCGAGCGGCCACTCGGAGCTGCACAGCCGACTCGGTCGGAGAGACCGTCACACGGAGGACTTTGTGAAGACCATGCGCCTCGCGCTGATGGGCGTCACCCTCACGAGCGCCCTGCTGATGGCGGCTTGCGGCGGTCAACAGACCGGGCCGAGCACCAGCGGTGACGGCGGCCAGGCGTCGGGTCAGGTCCGGGCCGACGGCTCGTCGACCGTGGCGCCGCTGACCAGCGCTGCGGCCGAGCTGTTCCGCTCGGAGAACTCGGACGTCAATGTCACGGTGGCGACCTCTGGTACCGGTGGCGGGTTCGAGCAGTTCTGCAGCGGCAACACCGACATCTCCAACGCCTCCCGGCCGATCGCGGACGAGGAGAGGGCGCGCTGTCAGGCGGCCGGCATCGAGTTCACCGAACTGGTCGTGGCCAATGACGCGTTGACGGTCGCGGTGAACCCGGCCAACGACTGGGCGAACTGCCTGACCGTCGAGCAGCTCAAGACGATCTGGAGCCCGGAGTCCGAGGGGAAGGTCGCCAACTGGAACCAGGTCGACCCGTCGTTCCCCGACGTCCCGCTGGCGCTGTTCGGACCGGGCACCGACTCCGGCACGTTCGACTACTTCACGGACGCGATCAACGGTGAGGAGGGAGCCTCGCGCACCGACTACTCGGCCTCTGAGGACGACAATGTGCTGGTGCAGGGCGTGCAGGGTGCTCCCGGTGCGACCGCGTACTTCGGATACACCTATTTCGAGGAGAACCAGGACACTCTCAAGGCCGTCCAGGTCAACGGCGGCCAGGGTTGCGTGGCGCCGAGCGCCGAGACCGTGCAGAACGCCACCTACGTCCCGCTCGCCCGCCCGTTGTTCATCTATGTGAACAACGAGTCCTTCAACCGGCCGGAGGTGGCGGAGTTCGTGAGGTTCTACGCCGGGCAGATCGACAAGATCGCCCAGGCGGCGCAGTACGTGCAGCTCAACGAGGAGCAGAAGAGAGAACTCCAGGCTGCGGTCGACGGCTTGGCCGCCTGAGCGTATGACCGAGCACGCGACAGCGGTTGGTGGGAGCGGCTCCTTCGGGGGCGGCTCCCACCGCGGCAGAGGCGGATCCTCGGTTCCGGCCGGCCGGCAGATGCTGCGGAGATCCTCCAACCGGGTCGGCGAGCGGATAATCCTGATCTGCCTGCAGGCCGCTGCGATCCTGTCAGTGGTGATCACCATCGGTATCGTGATCTCGCTCGTGGTGCCGGCGATCAGCTTCTTCCAAGAGATCTCTTTCCTCGACTTCTTCACCGGCACGCGGTGGACGCCGACATTCGCCAATCCCACCTACGGGATCCTCCCGCTCATCATCGGAACCCTGTGGACCACGGCGATCGGGCTGATCGTCGCCGTGCCCCTAGGGTTGGGGGCAGCAGCGCTGCTGTCGGAGTACGCGACCCCACGCGTGCGCCGGATCGTCAAGCCGATCCTCGAGATCCTGGCCGGAATCCCGTCGGTGGTCCTCGGCTTCTTCGCCCTGAACTTCGTGGCGCCGGGCCTTCTAAGGGGCCTGCTCGGCCTCGAGGTCGGCACCTTCAGCGTCCTGGCTGCAGGCATCGTGCTGGGCATTTTCATCATCCCGACGATCGCGTCGCTGTCCGAGGACGCGATGTCCTCGGTGCCTGACGCGCTGCGGCAGGGTTCGGCCGCGCTGGGTGCGAACAAGATGGCTACCACGCTCAAGGTGGTCTTCCCCGCAGCCCTGTCCGGCATCATCGCCGCGGTGGTGCTGGGCATCTCGCGTGCGGTCGGCGAGACGATGATCCTCGCGATCGCAGCGGGCAACCAGGCGCAGATCATCGCAGATCCCCGGCAGGGCGCCCAGACCATGACCGGCTATATCGCGCAGGCCGCTACCGGGGAGAACCCTCCCGGTTCGCTGGCGTTCAACACGCTGTTCGCGGTCGGCTTGACGCTCTTCACCGTCACACTGCTGGTCAACGTCATCAGCATCCGGCTCGTCCGGCGGTTCCGGGAGGCGTACTGATGGCCACGATCGGACAACTCGCCCGAGCCGAACCGCAACGGCTGGGACGTGCGCAGGAACGTGGCGACCGCTCCCCGGCAGCGATCGCCTTCCTGATTGCGCTGTGGTTCAGCCTGTTCGTCGCGCTGGCCTTTCTCGCCGCCCTCCTGATCACGACGATCCTGGAAGGGGCTGGCCGGCTCGACGCCAACCTGCTGGTCAGCTACACCTCGCAACTGTTCCCCGAGGATGCCGGCGCCAGGGCGGCGATCCTCGGCACGGTCTGGGTCATCGTCACCACGATCGTGCTTGCCGTCCCGCTCGGCGTGGCGGCGGCCATCTATCTGGAGGAGTTCGGCGATCCGGACAAGTGGTACTTCCGGATCGTCGAGCTGAACATCCAGAACCTCGCTGCCGTCCCGTCGATCATCTACGGCCTGCTGACGCTGGGGGTAGCCGGCGTCCTCGCGCCACTGCTCGGTCTACGCAACGTCAACGCCGTGATCTTCGGAGCGATCGCGCTCACGCTGCTCATCCTTCCGGTCATCATCATCGCGACCCGCGAATCGTTGCGGGCGGTGCCGGCCGAGATTCGCGAGGGTTCGCTCGCTCTCGGCGCCACGCCGTGGCAGACGGTGTGGAAGCAGACCCTGCCGGCTGCCGTGCCCGGCATCGCCACCGGCACGATCCTGGCCGTGTCCCGCGCGATCGGCGAGGCGGCGCCATTGCTTCTGCTCGGCGCCTTCGTATTCGTGACCTTCGACCCGAACGGCCTGCTCTCTGGTTTCACGACACTGCCCGTGCAGATCTACAACTGGGTGGGCCAACCGCAGGCGGAGTTCCGCGAGGTGGCGTCGGCCGCGATCATCGTCCTGTTGGCTTTGCTGCTGCTGCTCAACGGCGTGGCCATCCTGATCCGCAACAAGCTCCAGCGTCGCTGGTGAAAGACGAGGACCAACCAATGACCTCTCAGCCCACTGCCCGGGAGAAGGCGTTGGGAGACTCCGCTGCCGACGAGGACGCAGGCTCGGTCGTCGGCATCGAGCAGCGGCCCCAACGCACCGTCCCGGATGCGCCGGTCGGCGTGATGGCCTGCCACGACATGAATGTTTATTACGGCGATTTTCTTGCCGTGCGCGACGTCAACCTGGAGTTCGGGAACAACGAGATCACCGCGCTGATCGGCCCCTCCGGGTGTGGCAAGTCGACAGTCATCCGGTGCCTGAACCGGATGAATGACCTGATCAGTTCCGCTCGAGTCACGGGTGCTGTGACCTACCACGGCCAGAACATCTATGACCGCGACGTCGATCCCATCGAGGTACGCCGACGTATCGGAATGGTGTTCCAGAAGCCGAATCCGTTCCCGAAGTCGATCTACGACAACGTCGCCTATGGCCCGCGGGTCACCGGGATGAAGGTCGGCAAGATGGACGACGTCGTGGAGCAGGCGCTGCGTGGTGCTGCGCTGTGGGATGAAGTCAAAGACAAGCTGAAGCAGAACGCCTACGGGCTGTCGGGCGGCCAGCAGCAGCGACTCTGTATTGCCCGGACCATCGCGACGAAACCGGACGTGATGCTGATGGACGAGCCCTGCTCCGCGTTGGATCCTATTGCGACCTCGCGTATTGAGGACCTGATGATCGAGTTGCGCGAGCAGTTCACGATCATCATCGTCACGCACAACATGCAGCAGGCCGCCCGCGTGTCCGACCGCACCGCTTTCTTCACCGCGCAGGCCGACGACACCACCGGAAACCGGACCGGCCTGCTCGTCGAGTTCGACAGGACCGCGACAATCTTCCGTAACCCTGCCGACAAGCGGACCGAGGACTACATTTCCGGCCGCTTCGGCTGACCCTTACCGCGCTCGTGGCGCACTCGTGCACGGATGATGGCGGACCGGCGTCGTCCGTGCCGGAGTCGGCTTCGCGGTGCCTGGGCGCGAACCTGCCTGGTTGTCGACGATCGCGAGTACGGCGGCTTTGGGGTCTTGGGCTAGGCCTTGGATGAAGCCATGGTGATAGGCCTGGGAAGCCTTGCGGGCCACCCATCGCCGCAAGGCAGGCACACCCAGCAGACCTGGCGCCTCGAAGACGCCGGGTCCTAGACGATCCAGCCGGTGAAAGACCTCGCCCCCCACCTGCAGCGTCTGTTCGACCGCCATGCCTACGGTTGTTCCCGTGGTGCCGGTGATGGGAGAACTCCACAATTCCTCGGCATCGGTTGCCCGCCAGTTCTGCGGAGGGTTGTCGGCTGACAGGATCGGGATCCGGGTCTCGGGTCCGAAGACGTCGTTGGGGGCACCGGTGGCTGACCGGACCGCCCGGTAGAGGGCCTCACCGTTTAGGCGGCTGCCCGAAGCGCCCAGCTGGTAGGCGACGTCGATGTCGTCGATGCCGGAGCGGACAGCGGCGACGGCGAGCTTTTTGCCCACGCCCTGTTCGAGGAGGCCGTCGCCGAAGAGCATTCCACCTCGTTCGAGGATGAGACCGTGGCTGTTGTCCCAGTCGTGAAACACCCGAGCCAACAGATCGCCCAGAGTGATGGGCGGATATCTGCTCGTGCGGGCCTTGACCGCCGCATAGGCGCGGTCGTAGAGAAAGCCTTCAGGGAGGATCCTGGCCGGTCGGGTGAGTTCTCGGAGCGCCGAGGCCGTGTCGGCGGCGACTTTGCGTTGCAGGCTCTGCCAGAACCTGGGATATCTGTGATGCCAAAAGTGGCGGATGGCTGTGACCGGGGTCCGCAGGTGCCCTGCTGCGAAGGCATCGGTGAGGTAGTGCTGGGCTGCCGCTTCCTTTGCCATCGCCCGGGACTCGTCACCTCGGCACCGCCCCAGCCGGTAGGCCTGGTCGAGGGCTGCCTTGTGAAGGCGGCGGTAGGCGATGACCGCTGAGTCGAAGCCGTTGGAGTACGCGCCGTTGTGGTGGTGAGCGTTGTCGGGTCGGCCGGGAGCGACGAAGTGGTCGCCGTTGGCGGTGGCCAAGGCCAAGAAGCGGTCCCGGACCCGCCTTTCGACCTCGGTCACCGCCGCAGTCGCGGTGAACCGGAAGTCGCTGAACTGCCCTCCGGGCTCGAAGCGGGTGTCAACGAGGGCCCCGTCTGCCGCCATCACCTTGAGCGCACAGATGATCTCGTCCCGGGTGCCGAGCTTGGTTCCCCGGGTGCCGGGGATGGCGGCCAACCGGAACAAGTCGTCGGATGTGAGGTCTTGCGGTCCGGCCGAGGTGCCCTCAACGCTGTGGGCCGCACAGTGGTGGCTGGCGAAGAAGTCACCGCTTAGGGCCACCACGTCGCCAAAGCTGAGAACGAAACGCTCTTCGGCCGAGTCGCCGCCCACGTGGACGAGCGCGCCTGCGGTGGCGGCCGCACCCACGGCGCGATGTTCCTGGGACTTCATCGGGGCACCTGCCGGGTCGCTGGCTGGACGAGCGAAGTGGGTCCGGCACGAGCGTGAGCGGCAACGTGATCGAGCGCTGTCACGTAGCGGTCGGCGAAGCCGGCGACGTCAGTCGGGTCGAATAGTGGGTGTCGGTAGCGGAACACCAGATGCAGCCGGCCTCCTGCGGTGACCGCACCGACGGCCAGGCCCATGGGCATCCTGGTCGGTGGGGAGAACCACACCTCGCGGGCACGCAGCTCGGGCCCGAAGTCCAGGTCCTCATCGATGCGGCCGAGATTGGACAGGATGGCCGTCGGGATCACCCGCTCAGAAACGGCGAGGCGGGCAATGCTGCGCTTCGCTGGCACCGGCAGGCGCTGCAGGACGTTGAGGAGCCTGACGGCGGCGGCGGGAGTGCGCTCGTCCTTGATGCGCCGGGTCCGACGGCGGATCGTGTTGATGGTGGTGGTGGGGTCGCTGCGGTCTTCGGGGCGGGTGACCACGGGCACCATGAAGGTGAAGTTGCCGAACACCTCGTACCAGGATGACGTGGGTCGCAGGTTGACCGGCATGAGCACGCTGAGTCGGCCGCAAGCGCCGCCGTGCTCGGAGTTCCAGCTGTCCAAGGCCAGATGCAGGCCAGCCAGCAGGAGGTCGTTGACGGTGGTCCCCACAGCAGCCTTGTCAGCGAGGGATGCGGTCTGCATGGTGTCCAAGACAACGTGATGGAGCCGGTAGCCGGGGCGGTCCTCGCGCCCGCTGGGGACAAGGTGCACTGAGCGAGGGGCGGCTTGGCGCAGCTCGCCTACCAGCGCCCGAAGCTGGACCCACCGGCCGCTCGGCGCCGGGATCTGCACCTCTTCTGGCGGCGTGTGCGACACGGGATCGCAGCGTCCGGCGTAGGCCCGAGCGATGGAGCGAAGCAGGCGCAGCGCGGCGATGCCGTCACCGGCGGCGTGGTGGAGGTTGAGCATCACCACGTCGCCCCCCTGATGACGAGCGAGGCGAATGCGCAGCGGTGGCGACGTCCACAGCGGCACCGCCAGACTCTGCAGGTCGGCCCGGGCGGTCTGCAGGGCGTCGTCATCAGGACACACAACGACGTCAAGGGGATCGACGTCAGGCGCGGGGGTGATCTCCCACTCGTAGTCAGCCCGCCACCGGCGGGCCGCGGTGGCTCGAGCGAGAGCTCTGGGGTGTCTGGCGAGTGCCACCCGCACGGCCTGTCGCAGACGGTCTTCGTCGACGGGACCATCGAGACGTACTTCCAGGTGGACGCTCCAAGGCTCGGAGACCGAGTCGAGGTGATAGCTGGCCTCATCGAGCACGCAGAAGGGTCGCCGCGCTGCCTCGGGCTCCGAGTTTGCCTGCACGTCGTCGATTCCCAGGGTGCCGGCGGGGGACGCCTTGCTCTCGGAGAGCAAAGTGGCCAGACCGTCTGTCATGACGTTGCTCCTCTCTCGCGAAACCCGCGCACGAACTTTGGTCAGGAATCTCGGTGGCTACGCCAACGGAATGCCTGAGGCAGCCGGCTGGCCATGTGGTTGAGGTCGGGACTGGCCGGATAGGCGCGGTGATAAGGCGGGCGCTTTGGCGGTCGCCGGGGTCGGTGTCCGCCGGGCGGCCATCGTGGGCGGAATAACCAGCACTGGGCAGGTCGCGTGCTGTAGGCAGTACCAGCTCACCGACCGGTGCAGCAGTCCAGTGGCCCGCGGGCCGTGCCCGACAACCAGCAGGTCGGCACCGTCGGCCTCGCCGACGAGCACCGGGCCAGCCGACCCGCGCACTACCCTTTGCCGCACGGCAATCCGCGCCGTTCCGTCGGGGATCCGCGCCAGTGCGGCCGCCACCACCTGAACGAGCTCCCGCTCGGCCCGCGCCTCTTGCACGGCTTCTGGCGGCACAGGCTCGCCCGTGACCGCGGCTTCCCAACTCTTGGCCACTACCGGCGTCCAGCACCGGACCGCATCCACCTGGGCGCCGATACGTGCGGCGTGCGCCAGAGCCCACCGCAGCGCGGTATAACTGGCCGGGGAGCCGTCGACACCGACCACCACTACCTGCTCGCCCATCTCAGCCTCCTCACCGCCGAAAATCCTTCTATATCCATGATGTGCTAATATTAGAACTCCTTGACCATTTCGTCAACAGGAGTTGGTTATAGAATGGAGTCCTGGGAGGCCCAGATCTCGGCGGTCGCTGCGCTCGACGAGCCAACCCGTCGCCGGCTGTACGACTACGTGGTGCGCCGGCCTGAACCGGTGAGTCGCGACGACGCTGCCGCCGCGCTGGAGGTGCCGCGCACGACCGCGGCGTTTCATCTCGACCGGCTCGTGGACGAGGGCCTGCTCGACGTGGTCTACCAACGCCTTACCGGCCGCACGGGCCCAGGCGCGGGGCGCCCGGCCAAGCTGTACCGGCGGTCGGATCAGCACGTGGCCGTGTCGCTGCCCCAGCGCCGCTACGACCTGGCCGGGCGGCTGCTGTCCAGCGCTCTCGAGCACGCCGAGCGCTCCGGAGACTCACCGCGGGCGGCCCTTGACCAGCGCGCCTACCAGATGGGCCGAGAACTCGGCGACACGGCGCGCAGTACCGCTGGCGAAAGGGATACCCAGGAAACCGTACTGCGGGTGCTCGAAGCGTACGGTTTCGAACCGCGTACCGAAGGCGACGAGGTGACGCTCGCCAACTGCCCGTTCCACACCCTGGCGCAGGACTACACCGAACTCGTGTGCGGGATGAACCTGCGTCTGCTCGACGGGCTCCTCGACGGCCTAGCTCCCACCGGACTGACCGCCCACCTGGACCCCGCCCCACCTCACTGCTGCGTCCGCCTGGAGCCCGCCGCCCCGGGCCGGCCGTGCAGCGACGCTCACTGAACTGAAGGTAATCCGAGATGAGTAGCAGCATGGATAAGCGCCGCTTCACCACCGCACTCGGCTACCTGGTCAACCCGGTCGTCAAGGCAGCCGTCGCCCTGCGGCTTGCGCCGCCGAGCTACGCCATGCTCGAGACGACCGGCCGCAAGTCCGGCCAGTCCCGGCGGACCCCGGTCGGGAACGGGCTCGACGGCAACACCTTCTGGCTGGTCGCCGAGCACGGTCGCCGCGCGAACTACGTGCGTAACATCGAAGCCAACCCGCGCGTACGCGTGAAGGTGCGGGGCACGTGGCGCTCCGGCACGGCGCACGCCCTTCCCCACGACGACCCCCGGGAACGCCTGCGGAGGATCGGCCTGCGCTTCAACGGTGCTGTCGTGCAGATCATGGGCACCGACCTGCTCACAGTCCGGATCGACCTTGATCACTAATCGGCTCGTCGCCGGCTGTCGTGCTCGGCTTGGGACGGGGTGCGTGACGTGGAGTGCCTGGTGCAGATTGAGCGCGAGCGGGTTTGCGCGCGCGGATGATGGCGGATGCGGCGTGGGTGTGAACGCGGTGCGTCTCGCTGATCTCGATGTCGACCAGTCCGGCGCTAGTGAGTGCGGCGCGGTATACGGTGCCGGTGAGAGCTCCGGCGATGCAGCCGGTCCACTGGGCCATGTCGGCGCGGGTGGCGTTGTCCATGTCGGGATCGGCGATGACGTCGGAGACAGCGAACCGGCCACCGGGGCGCAGGACGCGGGCGGCTTCGCGCAGGACGACCGGTTTGTCGGCGGCGAGGTTGATGACGCAGTTGGAGATGACGACGTCGACGCTGTCTGCCGGCAGTGGGATGTCTTCGAGGTAGCCCTGGATGAATTCGACGTTGGTGACGCCGGCGTCGGTGGCGTTGC
>JBOHGX010000093.1:0-3281 GCA_050700255.1 Pseudonocardiaceae bacterium | reverse complement strand
CCGACCCTGATCCAGTCCGAACGGCGACGTCGCAGGCAGGAGCGGTTCACGGATCTTGCCGAATGATGCAGCCGATGCAACTCCGCTCATTTTCAGTTCCGTAGCTGAGTAATGGCGCAGGGAGTGCAGGCGGGTGCTGCGGAGCTTGAGTTTGCTGGCTAACCGGCCGTACCGCTGAGTGAGCGCCCGCGGCGGCCACGGCGCGGAGCAGTCAGGCGCCGGAGAGAATAGCCACGCATCGGCGTCGAGGGTGCAACCCAGATCGGCGCACCGCTTCTCACAGCTCTCTCGGTGAGCTCGCAGCAGCTCCATGGTCTGCGGGTCCAGGGCGACTCGCCGTTGCTGGCGGGTCTTGGTCTCCTTCTCTGTCACCCCAGACTTTGGGTGGGCGTTGCTGCGCTGAACGAGGAGCAGGCCCCGGGTGAAATCGAGGTGCTGCCACCGCAACGCGCTCACCTCACCGCGACGCAAGCCGGTGACCATCATCAGCCAAAGCAACAGGCCCCAGTCCGGCTCGATGGTCCACGCTTCAGCGAGTATCACCGCTGCTTCGTCTGCGGTCGGTGGATCGGGGTCGGTCTGCCCTGGTGACGGAGCGACAGCAAGGGCGGCCTTGTTCACGCCCAGGTGCCGCCAGCGCACGGCTCGATCGAGCGCGCCGCTGATGATGAAGTGGACTTTCCGCACGGTGCTACTGGCCAGCGGCTTGCAGGTGTGCCCAGCGGCCGGCCGCCGGCCATTGCACAGGTGGCGGCAGCGCTGGAGCCGCGCGTAGAACTTCTCCAAAAGTTCGGCGTCCAACTTGGAAGCGGCCAGATCACCGAACGTCGGCTCGATGTAGATCCTGATCAGGTCGGCGTACCGCTCCCTGGTCGTATCCTCCAACTCGGCTACGTCCAGCCACTGGGCGATGGTCTGCCCCACCGTGATCGCCGACTTGGGGTGCCGCCCCTCGTCTACTTGACCCTGGAGCCTGGTAAGCGCGACGGCAGCAGCGTCGTAGGTCGCGGCGGTCTCACGCAGGTACCGCTCCTTGCCGGTCAGCGGGTCGATGCCGGCGTAGACGATCGCCTGAAAGCTGCCGGACGGCAGGGTCCGGATGTGTCCGCGCGGTCGCCGTCGGCGTGGTGGCATGCGCGGACGGTAACAGAGTTCGTTGCACGAACCCTTGCATGAAACCAACCTGCCGAACGACCTTACTGCGTTTCCGCAGGTAAAACGGTGTAGCCCCGACGGGATTTGAACCCGCGCTACCGCCTTGAGAGGGCGGCGTCCTAGGCCGCTAGACGACGGGGCCGCAAGAACACGATGATCGCGCTCGCTGGGGTACCAGGACTCGAACCTAGACTAACTGAACCAGAATCAGTCGTGCTGCCAATTACACCATACCCCACCGGCTGTCCGATTCCGGGCCCGTCCGGAGCCCGGATCAGCGCCGCGAGAGATCGTAGTCGATCCACTGAACAGGGTTCCACTCGACTGCCGGCAGCTCAGCCGGCAAGCCGGGTGACCAGCGCGGGAAGTTCAGCTAACCGGCCGATCACCGAGATCCCAGCACTCTGCGGGAGCACGCCACAGCCGGAGCGGTCCAGCCACACCCCGTGTAGCCCGGCGTCCCGTGCGCCCTCGGCATCGGTGTCTAGCCGGTCGCCGACGTGCACGGCCTGAGCGGGATGTACGCCCAGGGTGCGGCAGGCCCTCCGGAAGATCGCCCGGTGCGGTTTGGCCACGCCGAGCTCTCCCGAGATCAGCACCGCGTCGAAGGCTGAGCCCAGGCCCAGCGCGCAGAGCTTCGCGCGCTGGTAGTCGCCGGCTGCGTTGGTGATCGCAGCCAGCCGCAGACCAAGGGCCCGCAGCGCCCGCAGACACGGTAACGCGTCGTCGAAGAGTCGCCAGGCCCGCCGCATGGCAGCTGTCCTGCGCTCCTCGCGCCGGACTACCTCGCCGTGGCACAGGATTTCGCCCCGGTATGCGAAGAAATCTCTGGTGCGCTGTTGGCGCATCGTGTCGAAATCGACCATCCCGCCGAGGTAGCGCAGATAGTGCCAGTCAGTGAGTGCACACCAATCGGCCCAGGCCTCATCAGTGCCGAGGAGCTCACGCAGTCCGGCGCGGGTGGATGCCTCGTAGTCGACCAGGGTCGCGTCCACATCGAAGCAGACGGCAGCAACCGGGAGCGGCACCGACGGGGCGGAAGGGTGAGGAGGGCTTAGCTCGGGCGCGAGAGTCACTCGGTGCACGTTAGATCGTCGACCGGCCGCGCCGACTCTGCTGACCCGGTGAACTTCTCAGCCCAGGGTATGGTTACTCTGCGCTACCATACTCTCAGCGCTGTGTAACCGGCGCAGCGAACGATCCCGGCCCAGCACCTCCATCGACTCATACAGCGGCGGGGACACGGTGTGCCCGGTCACCGCAACGCGGACCGGGGCGAACGCCTTACGCGGCGGAAGCGCCAGGCCGTCGACCAACGCCGACTTCAGCGCCTGCTCGATGGCCGGCGCGCTCCACTCAGGTGCCTGCTCCAGTGCACGAATCGCTGCCTGCAGCACCGGTACGGCGGCCGGCCCCAGCGCCTTGGCCGCTGCATCGGGATCAACACTGAACTCCTCCTCCGGGATGAGCAGGAAACGCAGCATGCCCACCGCGTCGGACAGCACCACGCACCGCTCCTGCACCAGCGGGGCAAGCTTGCGCAGGACGGCGTCGCGAGCCTGATCGATCACCAGCCCAGCATCCGCCAGGTAAGGCAACACCCGGGTGACGAACTCCTCCGCAGGCAAGGACCGCAAGTGCACGGAGTTGATCGCCTCGGCCTTGCGCAGGTCGAACCGCGCCGGGTTGGCACTGACTCGGGACAGGTCGAACGCCGCCACCAGCTCCGCTGTGGTGAACACGTCGCGGTCTTCGGCGATCGCCCAGCCCAGCAGCGCGAGGTAGTTGAGCAACCCTTCGGGTAGGAAACCGCGGTCGCGGTACACGAACAGGTTGGACTGCGGGTCACGCTTGGACAACTTGCGATTGCCCCCCCCCAGCACGTAGGGGAGGTGACCGAAAGCCGGGGTGACCGTTGCCACTCCGATCCGCTCGAGGGCGGCGTAGAGCCCAAGCTGGCGCGGGGTGGAAGGCAGCAGGTCCTCACCGCGCAGCACGTGGGTGATCCGCATCAGCGCGTCGTCCACCGGGTTGGTCAGGGCATACAGCGGGGAGCCGTTGCCCCGGACCAGTACCGGGTCGAGCACGGTGCCCGACCTGAAGGTGATCTCGCCCCGGACCAGGTC
>JBOHGX010000092.1:0-4664 GCA_050700255.1 Pseudonocardiaceae bacterium | reverse complement strand
CGGCGGCTCAGCACGGTGTGGATCAGCGCGCGCCCGACTCGTCCGTTCCCGTCGGTGTAGGGGTGGATGGTTTCAAACTGTGCGTGCACGAGCGCGGCCTGGATGAGCGCAGCGTGGGTCCCACCGGTCGTGTATTGCACGAGGTCGTCCATCAGTGCACCGACGTGCTCCGGCGGCGGAGGCACGAACTGGGCATCCAGGCCACCGATCCAGTTCTGCACTGTGCGTTGCCCGCGGTGCTGCTCGTCCGGGAGCAGGGCGTGGTGGAGGTCGTCGATCCCCTCCGCGGTGATCGACGGTGCGGTCGCCAGATCGCTCGCCGCCTTGCGCAGAGTCGTGATGTTGTTCGCTACTAGCGCAGCGTTGCGGGTGAAACTGACGGTCGCCAGCTGCTCGGACTGCGCAAGCTCCGCCAGAGCGAGCTGCTGCGGGGTTACCTGCATGCCCTCGATCCGCGATGACGCGATGGCCTCGGAACGGAGGAGGAAACGCGCCAGGCCTTCGAGCGCGCGTGTCTCGGGTGCGATGCTGAGAGCCCGGACGCCTGATTCGACCTGCGCGGCATGCGCCGCGAGCCCCGCGCTCAGCACGACTGGCCGCGTCACGCTCAGCCACTCCTACGGCGCGCACTGCGTCCTGGAGGCGGCGCTGCTCACCGCCGGTATGCGCCGGCTGGTGCTTTACGAGCCGGCGGTGATAGCGGTGACGCCGCCGGGATGGGTCGACCGGATGGACGACCTGCTCGCGCAGGGTCGGCCCGAGCAGGTCGTGATCGCTCTCCTGCGCGACCTCGCCGGGATGACCGCGGAGCAGTTGGAACTTGCGATGTCCCTGCCCTCGTGGCCGAACAGGGTCGCGGCCGCCCACACGGTGGTCCGCGAGACCCGCGCGGAGGACGCGTACCGGTTGGACCCGGCCCGGTTCGCCGGACTGCGCGTGCCGACGCTGCTGTTGGCCGGCGCGGACAGCCCACCGGAGCTGACCGCGTCGACCGACGCGCTCGTCGCGGCCCTGCCCGGCGCCCGCGTCGTCACCATGACCGGCCAGGGGCACGTCGCGATGCTCACCGCCCCCGAGCTGTTCGCCACCGAGGTCCTCAGCTTCCTGCCCGCCAGCGGGTCGTGACCAGTACGGTCGACCGGCGTGACCACGCCGAACACCGCGGCCCGGCGCAGGCCTGAATCGGCGGACCGACGACCGATGGGGCCAAATCCCTTGACGAGACCCAATCGTTGTTTGCGTCGAGCCATGGGGCGTACCAGTCCAAGCTCGCCCGTGCACAGCGCAAAATGATCCCGTTGATGTCCCGGTTGTCGTACCCGTGCGGGAATCTTTGCGGACAGGTCTTATGGACCCCCTCATCTGTGTAGACGGTCTGACGGACGGCGTTCCCGTGGAAGGTTCGGCCAGCGGGACGGCGCCCTTCCGCTGACGCAAGCTCGGGAGGACCGAGCCGATTACCCCTCACTCTCGTGGAGGAAGTCGCGGACTTCGCCGTTGAATCGCTCGGCGGCCTCGACGCTGCTCACATGACCGACACCCGTCATGACAACGAGCCTCGACGCCGGAATCGAGACGTGCAGGGCCTCGGCCACGTTCAGCGGGGCACGCACATCCTCGTCTCCGTACAACAGTAGCGTCGGCACGTCGATGCGGGGTAGCACGTCACGCAGATCAGCTTCCGCAGACGCGAGCGCCATTGCCCGAAACCCGGCGGGATGGAACTGTGATACCGATGCGGCGAACTCGCCGATCCGCTCCTTCGATGCCGATTTCGAGAACATGGTCGGAAGCATCGTGGCCAAGAATTGCGTGGGTGACAGCTCCGATGACCGCAGGCATCGTGCCAGGCGTTCCTTGGCAACGTCAGAAGGCAGGGAGCCGGCCCACCCCGCATGAGCGCCCGCGAGGACCAGCGTCATCGGCATCGTCGGACGCCGACGGTAGAGCTCGAGCGCAAGTGCTCCCCCGAACGAAAGCCCCGCGACGTGAGGGCGTCCCAAACCAAGCGTGTCCACGAAGCCCGCAAGGCAGTCGGCGTAGTCCGGCAGCCGGAACGACGCGGGCGGATCTGCCGATCGACCGGCGCCCGGCCCGTCCCAAGCCACGACCGTAAACTCATCGGATAGGTCGTCGATCTGACGTTGCCACGTCGACCGACCGTCGCCCACGAACCCGTGCACAAGGACGAGTGGTGGTCCTTTGCCTGCCCGCTCGTACGCGATACGAAGTCCCCCAACTTCGATCTGTTCCATGGCGACTCCCCGATCGGCTCCGACGCTGCTGACCAGCTCAGGTAGACCAATAATTGCCTGATCGGGTTTTGGGTGTCGACGCGGCGTCGTCCGTCGCTAACCGACCCGATCGACGGGTCGGGTGCCTGCGCATCGACGAGGGCCGCACATAACGACGGGCCGCTGTCAGCGCCGCCGGTCGAGCGGATCAGCCCGAAGTGCCGTTCGGTCTGTCCCCTGGTTGGGTCCATCGCCGGACGGCGCGCCGAGTTGGTCGTTCGGTACGGCGGCTACAGCTTGGTGAGGAGGTAGCCGACGCAGCGGCGGAACTGCTGCCAGATGGCGCCCCACGGGTCGAAGTGGCGTGGCAGTTAGCGCACAGCCGCCGGCACGTGACGAAGGTCGTCAACCCGGCGCACGTGATCGTCGTCCTCCACGCTCACACCCATCCACACGTTCGTCGGCCAGGGCAGCCGGGGCGCGAGGCGCCGCAGTCGCGTCGGGCGCTTCGTCAACACCTGGTAGGTGTGCCGAGGCGTCGCTTGCATCACCGCGAAAACGCGGAGGACGCACTCGTCCGGGACGTGCGCATGGAACAGGTCACTCATCGAGTTGACGAAAACGATGCGCGGCTGCCGCCACCGCAACGGCAGGGCCAGCGTGTCTGGGTGCACCGCGACCCGAAGCCTGGACCCGACGTCCGAGGGTCTCCATCGGCCTGGTATTTCGTAGTGCCCATCGCCTTCAACCGTTTCGCCAAGGTCAAGGCATAGCAGTGATCGCAGCCCCGCGAGATGCGGTCGCAGCCCGTCGTCGGGTTCCACGTGGCCTCGGTCCACTCGATCGAGCTCTTATCACCCATGTGGCACAGGGTATGTGCCGACACCGTCAAGATCGCTCAAGCCGCGCGATGTCGCGACGCAGTCGTGGCGTCGCGTCGCGCTGCGGATCCGGATCCGTTCAGGTCGAGGACGGCGACCCCGCACCCGCCGTTGATCACCGGGCTCGGTGCGGCGATCGAGCGCGGCGTCTGCGTCGACGTCGTCGTGGAGACCCTGCAGGCTGCCGGCAGCGCTCTGAGCGGAGCCAGCGTCGGCGTTTGCCGGGGTGGCCGGTGTGCAGTTGTGGCAGTGGGCGCCTGCCGCGCGTCCTGCCGGCGCGCGGATGCACGCCAAGGTGGCCGTCGCCGACCGCATGGCGTTGCTCCACGAAGGCCGACGGGCTGTCGATTGCGCCCAACGTCTCGATCCGATGCTCATCCGCACCTTGAGACCGGAACGCAAGGCGAGCTACTTGCTCGACCTCGTCCAGGCACACACCCACGTCGGTCACTACGGCGACGCCACGCGCACCCTTGCGCAAGCCGGTGTTGGCCCTTCTCGCCAACTTGGGCCGCTCCCGACCTGGACACCGTGTGGCGGTGCGCAAACCTCGTGCACGAGACGCTGCACGAGACGCTGCACGAGGAGATGGACCTTGCACCGTTCCTACTCCGTTGATCTCGGCATTTCCGTGGCAGATCTCGAGCGGGAAAAGATGGCGCCGACCACCCGCGGCTACACCGATTTCATGGTGCGCACCGCCACGGTCGGCGACTTCGCCGAGCTCCTCGCGGCTCTACTGCCCTGCATGTGGGGCTTCAACGAGATCGGGCGCCGCCTGGCTGGGCGCGGACTGCCCAACGCCGAACGTTACGCACGGCGGATCGAGATGTACGCCTCGGACGAGTTCACGTCGCTGGTCGACTGGCTACGCGAACTTGCCGACCGGATCAGCACGAACCTGCCCGGTGCGTCGTGGGACAGGGTGCGCGAGGTTCTCCTCACGAGCAGCCGCTACGAGCTCTCCTTCTGGGAGATGGCCTGGACGTTTGGAGACCTGGCCACAGCTCAGCCAGTGACAACGCCCGCGGCGGCCGGACCTGCGAGGCGCGCGTGATCGCATCAAGATGCTATTCTGGGTCGCATGCGTACGACGGTCACCTTCGACGACGACGTGGCTGCTGCGATCTCGCAACTGCGGCGCGAGCGCCACATCGGCGTGAGCGCGGTGGTCAACGAACTGGTGCGGCGAGGTCTGGCCCGCGGCCGCTCCTCGTCCCCGTTCGTCCAGCGCACGTCCTCCGGCCACGCCCGGCTTGATATCACCGACGTGGCCGAGGTGCTGGACGTGCTCGACGGGTCCACCGCACCGTGATCGTGGACGCCAACGTCCTGCTGTATGCGGAGGACGACACCAGTCCCTACCACCAGCCCGCGCTGAAATGGCTCACCGAGGCACTCAACGGTGAGGTGCGCATCGGGCTGCCTTGGCCGTCGTTGCTGGCGTTCGTCCGGATCAGGACTCACCCGCGCGCCTACGAGCGTCCCCTGGACGCGGACGAGGCGTGGGATCGGGTCTCTGACTGGCTGGCCGCGCCCGCCGCCTGGG
>JBOHGX010000091.1:0-11235 GCA_050700255.1 Pseudonocardiaceae bacterium | reverse complement strand
ACCACCCTCCCCCTCGAAAGGCCCAGACCACGATCATCCACCCGCACAACAGCAGCCAACCCCCATTTTCACCACGGAACGCGCGACCCGCACGGGTATCAGGTGCTGTTACCCACTCACGAGCGCGAGCACCAGCTCGCGTACGCGTTGGGCGTTGGCTTGGCCACCGGTTGCCTTCATCACCGCGCCCACGATGGCTCCGGCGGCGGCCACCTTTCCACCACGGATCTTCTCGGCGATGTCGGGCTGAGCTGCCAGCGCCTGCTCGACGGCAGCGGTCAGCGCGGCGTCATCGGACACCACGGCCAGACCGCGGGCGGCGACCACGTCGTCAGGCTCACCCTCGCCAGCAAGCACGCCATCGACGACCTGGCGGGCCAGGGTGTTGGTCAACGCACCCTCGCCGACCAGCGCGATCACCCGCGCCACCTGCTCCGGGGTGATGGCAAGCTCAGCAAGCTCCACACCGCGGGAGTTGGCCTGCTGGGACAGGTACGACACCCACCACGACCGCGCCTCGGCGGCGGGCGCTCCCGCATCGACGGTGGCCGCGATGAGGTCCAGCGCACCGGCGTTGACCAGATCGCGCAACTCGAGGTCAGACAGGGCCCACTGGACCTGTATCCGAGCTCGGCGCTGCCAGGGCAGCTCGGGAAGCGTGGCACGCAGCCGCTGCACCCAGTCGTCAGCGGGGGCGATCGGGACCAGGTCGGGCTCCGGGAAATACCGGTAGTCCTCCGAAGTCTCCTTGCGCCGCCCAGGCGACGTGGTGCCGTTGGCCTCGTCGAAGTGCCGGGTCTCCTGCACGATGCGGTCACCGGAGGTCAACACGGCCGCCTGCCGGCACATCTCGTGGTGCACCGCACGCTCCACCGACCGCAGCGAGTTGACGTTCTTGGTCTCGGTTCGGGTGCCGAAGGTGGATGAGCCGCGCGGCATCAGTGAGACGTTGGCGTCGCAGCGCAGCGACCCTTGATCCATCCGCACATCGGAGACGTCTAACGCCCGCAGCAGGTCACGCAGCGCGGTGACGTAGGCGCGGGCGATCTCCGGGGCTCGGGTCCCCGCCCCGGCAATCGGCTTGGTGACGATCTCGATCAGTGGCACCCCGGCGCGGTTGTAGTCCAGCAACGAGTGACTCGCACCATGAATACGACCGGTGGCGCCGCCCACGTGCAGCGACTTGCCGGTGTCCTCTTCCATGTGCGCTCGCTCGATGCCGACGGTGAACGTCGAGCCGTCAACCAGCTGCACCTCCAGCGAGCCGTCCATGGCGATCGGCTCGTCGTACTGGGAAATCTGGAAGTTCTTGGGCATGTCTGGGTAGAAATAGTTCTTCCGGGCGAACCGGCACCATGGTGCGATCGAGCAGTTCAACCCCAGCCCGATCCGGATGACCGACCCCACGGCAGCACCATTGAGCACCGGAAGCGATCCCGGTAGCCCCAGGCAGGTCGGGCAGACGTGGGTGTTGGGCGGCGCGCCGAACACGTTGGCGCAGCCGCAGAACATCTTTGTCGCGGTGGACAGCTCGACGTGCACCTCAAGCCCGAGCACCGGCTCGAAACGGTCCAGCACCTCGTCGTAGTCCATCAACGCAGCGGTCATCGGGCTGCGACCTCCAGATCAGGCACCCGGTGTGCCAGCGGGCCACCGTCGGCCGCGTCCCGCGCAACCTCGTAGGCCGCGGCCACCCGGTAGGCGCGGTCGTCGGCCTGCGCGGGCGCCATCACCTGCAAACCCACCGGCAAACCGTCCTCATCAGACAGTCCGGCCGGGACGGACAGGGCGGCGTTACCCGCCAGGTTGACCGGGATCGTGCACAGGTCCGACAGGTACATCGCCAGCGGGTCATCCACCCGTTCGCCGATCGGGAACGCCGTGGTCGGGCTGGTGGGCGACACCAGGGCGTCCACCTGCTCGAATGCCGCGGCGAAGTCCCGAATGATCAAGGTGCGGACCTTCTGCGCCTGGCCGTAATAGGCGTCGTAGTACCCGGCGGACAGCGCGTAGGTACCGAGCATGATGCGGCGCTTGACCTCGGGCCCGAAACCGGCCTCGCGGGTCAGCGACATGACCTCCTCGGCACTGCGGCTGCCGTCATCACCGATTCGCAGCCCGTAGCGCATCCCGTCGAAGCGGGCCAGGTTCGACGAGCACTCGCTGGGGGCGATCAGGTAGTAAGCGGGCAGCGCATGGTCGAAAGAGGGGCAGGACACCTCGACGACCTGAGCACCCAGCTCGCGCAACCGGCTCACCGCGACGTCGAACGCACGCAGCACCCCCGCTTGGTAGCCCTTGCCGCGGAACTGGCTGACTACCCCGATCCGGACCGCGGTCAGGTCGCCGGTGGCACCTGCGCGGGCCGCGGCCACCACGGGTGGCACCGGTGCGTCGATCGAGGTGGAGTCCAGCCGATCATGCCCGCCGATCACCTCGTGCAGCAGTGCGGCGTCGAGCACGGTGCGCGCCACCGGGCCGCCCTGATCCAGGCTGGACGAGAACGCCACCAGGCCGTAGCGCGAGACGCCACCGTAGGTGGGCTTGACCCCGACGGTCCCGGTCAATGCGCTGGGCTGGCGGATCGAGCCGCCGGTGTCGGTGCCGATCGCCAGCGGTGCCTCGAAAGCGGCCACCGCCGCCGCTGACCCACCGCCGGACCCACCCGGGACACGGTCGAGATCCCACGGGTTGCAGGTGGGGCCATAAGCGGAGTTCTCCGTCGAGGAACCCATGGCGAACTCGTCCATGTTGGTCTTGCCCAGGATCACCACGCCCGCCTCCCGCAACATGCGGGTGACGGTGGCGTCATACGGCGGGCACCAGCCCTCGAGGGTCCGTGAGCCGCACGTGGTCGGCATGTCAGCGGTGGCGAATACGTCCTTGAGCGCCAACGGCACACCCGCCAGGGCTGAGGCCGGCGGGTCCCCGCGCTGCAGACGGTCATCTACGGCGGCGGCGGCGGCGAGCGCACCCTCGGCGTCGAGGTGCAGGAAAGCGTGCACCGCGGGCTCCACCGCGGCGATCCGGTCCAGATGCGCTCTGGTCACTTCCACCGCGCTGGTCTCCCGCGTGTGGATGAGACTGGCCAGGTCGGCGGCAGGCAGCTGGGTCAGCGGGGTCATGACTCATCCAGGATGCGCGGCACCCGGAACCGACCTTCCTCAGCGGCAAAGGCACCCGATAGCGCCTGCTGCTGGGTCAGCCCAGGCTGTGGCACGTCCTCGCGGAACACGTTGGTCAGCCCGACGGCGTGCGAGGTGGGTGGGATGTCCGCAGCGGCCACCTCGCTGACCCGGGCGACCGAGCTCAAGATCACCTCAAGTTGGCCGGCGAACAAATCCAGCTCCTGTTCGGTGACGGCCAACCGGGCGAGCCGGGCAAGATGCGCGACCTCGTCACGGGAAATGGTGGGCACGCAGGCTCCTGGAGCGATTGTGGAGTGCTGACCCGGCGAGTCTAGGCCGCGGCGAGCACTCGACCTGCACGGGCTGGGCGCTTTGTCCCCGATGGGCTGCGCGGCGCAATCTCCAGCTCGCTCTGTCACAATCGGCGACCGGCGGCGCGGCATGGGATCGGAGTTCCGTGGGGACCGGACGGATGAGAGGACCGTAATGAATAGGCACGGCGGCGGATGTCCTTTCTGATCCGGATTCAGCTCCCGGACCGGCCCGGAGCGCTTGGCGCAGTGGCCACCGCCTTGGGAAATGTGGGCTGCGACATCCTCAGCCTGGACGTCGTCGAGCGCAGATCCGGCATCGCCATCGACGACCTCGTCGTAGAATTGCCCTCCGGGCGGCTGCCCGATGTGTTGATCACCGCGGCGGAATCGGTCGAGGGAGTCGAGGTCGACGCCGTCCGCCCGTGGGCCGGGGTCCTGGATACCCACCGCGAACTGGAGCTGGTAGAGCAGGTAGCCGCTGATCCCGCCGGTGGTTTGCAGATCTTCACCGACGGGGTCCCTAAGATCATCCGCGCAGGGTGGGCGGTTGTGCTCACCATCACGCAGGGGCGCACACACCGGCTCACCGGCTCGTTCGCCGCACCGGAGACCTTGGCCCCGCAGCTGCCATGGTGGCCGCTGCGCCGGGCGACGATCCTGGACGGTGAGGACCCTTGGGTCCCCTTGCCCTGGCGGGAGCTGGGCACCGAGCTGGCGGCGACCCCGCTGGGAGGCTCGGATCAAGTCCTGCTGGTAGGTCGCCCGGGCGGGCCGATGTTCCGCGCTGCGGAGGTCGCCCATCTGGAGCACCTGGCCGGGATCGTCGCGGTCGTGCTGCGCAACGGCAACTGAGCGACGGCCTCGTCATAACACCTTGTCAGGGGGGCTGGTCTTGCCGAAGGCCAGCAGCGTCATACCTGGCATCGGTTGCCAGTCGCGTTGAGGCAGCCGGACGAATCCCAGCCGGGTGTAGAGGCGGTGCGCGGCGCACATCTTCTCAGCGCTGGACAGCACGACCCGATGTGCGCTGACCTCCGTCGCCCGCTGGAGTACGGCAACCACCAGGGCCTGCCCGATACCGCGGCGGCGGGCCTCGGGCGCCACGGCGAGCATCCGGAACTCCAGCTCACCCGGTCGGGACAGCTCCCCCAGCGGGCTGCCCGGCGTACACACCGTGATGGTGCCGAGCACCGTGCCGCCGGGATCCGCTGCCACCAGTAGCTCGGCGTCCCTGGCTCGCCGCGGCGCGTCGGCCAGCGCGGCGGCATAGGAACCCGCGGGATTCGCGTAACCATCGGCAACGTAGGCCTCGAGGGTGAGCCGGCCCACCTGGTCGAGCTCGTCGGGGCGGGCCAGGCGCACGGTCAGGCGATCGCTCACTCATGCGGTGATACCACGGGGCTAGCGAAGCGTCGATCAGACGAGTCCAGGCAGTGCTGATAGTCGTTGCCGCAGGGTGTTGATCCCTTCTTCGATACTCACCTGGTCGAGATGGGCCCCGCCATAGACGAGGCCGAAGCACGGTGTGAGCCACCAATAGAACAGCAACCGCTCCCAGGAGACGTTCGCTTCGTCCGACGCCACGGCTTCCCGGGTCGCGGCTGGCCCGAGCGTGGTCAACATCCCCACGAAGTCGATCGCCGGATCCCCGACCGTCGCCCAATCGAAGTCGATCAGCCCCGCCGGCCGTCGTGTCTGGGGATCGACCAGGATGTGTTCCGCACCAAGATCGCAGTGGACGAAACAGGGCGTGAAATCGAGCGGATCGGCCAGAAACCGCTCGTAGTGCTGGGATATCGCAGCCTGCAGCGGCGTATCGAGCTGAGGCAACAGCGCCTGTTCGACCATGTCCCGGAACTGCGCGTGGCGGGTCCGCCACGCGTCGGTAGTGGGCTCGCAGTCAAGCAGCTGGGCCGCACGCGCCGCCGGGAAGCTATGGAGCGCTTGCAACATTGCCGCCAGTGGCGGCCATTGGTCGGTCGCGATGAGAGGCCGACCCGGCACCTTGCGATACCGGATGACCGGTCGCGATTCCCACTCGGCGATCAGCTCGGGCACGGGCACCGCGAACGGCACCACAGCGTGCACCTCGGGCATCAACCGTGCTTGCATCCGCATTGTTGGCACAGCAGCGTCGAAGCGTGGCAGCTGCACGATCCACGCGTCATCGATGTCAAAAGTCCATGACACGAAGCCGCCGCCGATCGGCTTGATCTGCGACGCCTCGATTCCTTGGCCGAGCAGCACATCCCGAACCACGTCGGTGGTCGGCTCCGCCGTCGGTGCGAAATTCGGGTGTCCGGTCATAGTTGTTCGGGCGCTTCGATGCCGAGCAGGTCAAGGCCGCAAGCGAGGGTGCGTGCCGTGAGATCACACAGCGCCAAGCGAGTGTCGCGTACTTGCCCTTCGGCTTTCAGAACCGGGCATCGTTCGTAGAAGCCGGTGAACGTCGTGGCCAAACTGAATAGGTATGCAGCGAGACGATGAAACTGCATGCTCTGCTCGATCTCGAGTATCACCCCTGGGAAATCCAGCAGCGCAAGCACCAGGGCCCGCTCAGCGGGAGCTGACAGCACGACCCGGTCGATTCCCTCGGGCGACTCGATGCCGGCGCGGCGGAAGATAGACCGGATACGAGCGTGCGCATACTGCAGGTATGGGGCGGTGTTGCCGTCGAACGACAGCATCCGATCGTAGTCGAGGACATAATCTTTGCCCCGGTCAGTGGACAGGTCGGCATATTTCAGCGCGCCGATCCCCACCGCACGCGCCACGGCGACTTGTGTTGCCTCGTCAAGGTCGGGATTCTTGTCGACCACGGCTGCGGTCGCGCGAGTCACGGCCTCCTCGATCAGGTCGATCAGCCGGACCGACTCGCCGGCCCGGCTCCGCAACATCTTGCCGTCCTCGCCCAACACAGAGCCGTGTCCGATGTGCTGCGCCCTGGCCGGACAGACCAACCAGCCGGCTTCGCGCGCCGCCTGAAACACCATCTCCAGGTGCTGATGCTGCGGCGAGCCGACGACATACAGCAGGCGCGTTGCACCGAGGTCGCGCAACCGGTGCCGGATGGCGGCCAGGTCAGTGGAGGCATACCCATAACCACCGTCGCTCTTTCGCACGATGAGCGGCAACGGTTCGCCATCCCGACCGCTGAAACCGCTCGGGAACACGCACAGCGCACCGTCGCTCTCCTTCGCGACACCGAGACTCACCAACTCGGCCGCCACCGACGCGAGCTCGTCGTTATATGCGCTCTCACCCGCGAAATCTTCGACGGTCAGCCGGACTCCGAGCTGCTGATAAACCGTCATGAAGTACTTCTGCGACTCGTCAATCAACAGCCGCCACAGGTGGATGGTCTCTACATCATTGTTCTGGAGCAGCACGACGCGGTGGCGAGCTCGTTGCCTGAACTTTTTACTGGCGTCGAACTTGATGCGCGCGGCCCGGTAGAAGCCATTCAGATCGCCGATAGACAGCTCGTGGAGAGCCTCTTCCTCCCCGAGATCCAAGAGGTGCTCGATCAGCATGCCGAATGGTGTCCCCCAATCGCCGATGTGGTTCTGGCGGATCACTCGGTGACCGAGCCATTCCAGCAGGCGAACTGCTGCGTCACCGATGATCGTCGATCGCAGGTGACCGGCGTGCATCTCTTTGGCGACGTTGGGCGCCGAGTAGTCGACCACTACCGTCTCAGGGTCCGGCGCTGCCACACCGAGCCGGTCGGCGCCCATCATGTCGGCCACGTACCGGCCCAGCACGTCGTCACGCAGAGTCAGGTTGATGAATCCGGGCCCGGAGATCTCCACCGAGGAGCACAGGTCGTCCAGCACGGCCTGCTCCACTACCCGGGTAGCGAGTTCCCGAGGGTTGGACTTCACCCGGCGTGCCGCGGCGAGCGCCCCATCGGCCTGGTAGTCAGCATGCTGAGACCGCCGGACCGCCGGCTCCGCCCCGGCACCGGCCACGGTCTCGAACGCCTGGGCGAGCCGTTCGCTGAGCAACTCCTCTAAGTACGCCACGGGCACAGCGTAGGACCCGCTCCCCGCTGAGCCCGCGTCATCTGGCTGGCGCGCTGGAGCCGGGCAGGCGCCGAGGCGTGGACAAGGCTCAACCGACAGCCGATCGGTTCTACAGGGCCGTACTCATCGATGGACCGTCAGGAGCGGTTGTGTCGGGAGATGGCGGAGCGGCTGGCGTAATAGTAGTGATTCAGTGTCTTAGTAGTGATTCAGTGTCTTAGTCGCGCGTCGCGCCATCTGGCCAGATGATCCGTACCCGCCGCTCTTAATCACGTGCGAGCGCTACGACGTCGGCGGTGCCCCCGTGGCCGCGGGCGGGCTGTTGGTCCCAGACGGCAAACAGTTCGCTGATCATCGAGATCATCAGCTCGCTGGCGGCCATGTGCGACTGGGATGTCGACTCGGTGAAGTCCAGCCGGTGCACCCTGATGGCGTGGCCGAGGAGGTCGTCGTACTCCGCGTGTGATTCTGAGGGAAGGCCGTCGCGGTATTGGGCCGCTGGCACGATGACTTCGATCAGTCCGCCCTGGTCCACCACGGCGCGCGCGAAGAGTTGATCGGCGCCGTCAGCCAGTGACGTAACGCCCGTGACGCTGGAGCCGTATTCGGTCAGTGCCTCTCGTAGAGCGTGCGTGACAAGACGGGCGGTAGGTGGCGATAGGCCACGATGCCCAGTAATGCCGATGAGCGTCATCCGAGGGTCCTGTCTCGGGTGTGAGCGGTACGCAAGCGGTCATCGAAGTCGCGCAGGAGTCCGTGCGGTCCCTGAGCGGGAACTGTCCGGCGGAATTGCCGCGCTCGGCTCAACACACGCTCTGACTGTGTTCGTGCGGCGAGATCAACGGCGGCAGTCCACCCGCAGAGCCTCATCTACTTCCCGAGTCTGGACGTGAGCCGAGGCGAGATCCAGCAGCACCAGCGCGCCTTGCTTGCGGTGTCCAGAAGCCATCAGCGCAAGGTCATCCACGGCCGCATACGCGACACCGGGGCGGCGCAGGCGCACCGCGCAGGTGAGCCGGTGACTTGCGATCTTTCGAGCGTCGAACGGGAACACCCAGGGCCACGGCGGGCGTTCCTCCGTAGCTATTCGCTCGACTGCCTCCTCGGCACGATCGAGCGCTTGCCACGTTTGGATATCGTTGCCCGCTGTCGCGTGGGCAACGGCCTCCATGGCGGCTAGCCATGCATCGGCGGTGGCGGGACGCTGCCGGGTGCAGGCTCTGGCTGCGTGCCGGACCAGAGCGAGACCCTCGCTGGCCTCGCCTTCGTGCACGACGAAAGAGGCCAGGCTACCGAGCATGTACGCGGTAAGCAGGGAGTCGCTGGCGCGTTGGGCGTGCTCGACAGCGCTTCGGTAGTGACGCCGCGCTGAGCCGAGGTCGTGAGTGTCCCAGTGCAGCCACCCCGCGAGCCCCGCCACCTCGCTGACCGCGGCGGCCATGGCCTTGGCGCTCAGCGGGTCCCAGATCTCGGCCTGCATGCGGGTAGCCATTCGCAGATGGGCCAGCACCGGTTCGGTGAGTTCGGGTGATGAGGTTGTTCCCTCGAGTTTGCGATGCGCTGTCGTGATGGCGTGCACGGCAGCCGCCGACTCATCATCTGCCAGCACGGTTCCTGGTAGGACGGCGCTGGCCAGCACTGCGGCAGCTGCGCCGAGGAGAAGCTCTCGTCGGTTCACGGGGTGCTCACTGTGTCTGTTCTGGCTTGGCTGCTCGGCGAGACCGAGCATGACAAGGGCGATGCCCAGTTCGGTTCCGAGTCGACGCAGGGTCTCCACGTCGCGGGTTCCCGACCCGCCTCGCTCGATCCGCGAGATCGTCGACTGGCTCCGACCTGTGGCCGCGCCCAGCTGGTGCTGGTTCAGTCCGTGCGCACGCCGGACAAGGCGGATGACCTCGCCGACTCGACCGGCCGCAGCAGCCTCCCGCACTGCCTGCGATGCACACGCTGGATGCATCACCACTACCCCAGACTGTAAACCTTCACACGCCGATTGAGCCGAAGTATGCAGGACGCGGGTAAACCGATGCGGCATACGGCTAATACTTGGAACGGTGATCGGGACACGGGCAACCTCCCCTGGGTGACGATCACCCACCGCGTTGACCTCGCCCAAGCCTTGGCTGGCCCGGCATGACCGGCGAGGAACCAAGCGCCACTGAGGCCGGTTACGCGTGGTTGTGCGAGCGGTTGAGTGGGGTCTTGGTGGACGCGGTGTTGGCTGGGCCTGGTGCGGAGGGGATCGGCTCAGTTCCATCGCAGGCCAGCGCGGCGCTCTATGCCTTGTTGAGGGGTCATCCGGTTGATCGGTGGGGTCGTTGCCGGTCGTGTCGGCGTCCGGGCGCGGTGCTCGGATTGCGTCGTCGCCGCTGCCGGGTGCACGCTGAGACACGCTTCTGGCTCCTCCAGCAGCCCACGGAGTTCCTACATTCCCGGTTGGTCTGCGAGTTAGGACTGACCGACCTGCCATCCGCGCAGAGCAGCGCAACCCCTACGGCAGCCAGCGATCCGGGCGACACCGACGTGTTGCCCGGCATCGAGCCTGACCCCAGCGACCCGCGCACTGAGCCAGTTCAGTCCCCGGCCGTCTCGCCCCCGCTTCCTCCCCGAAGGTATCCCCGGGCGGGACGGCCGGACCCCACGCGCAGTGGGGTCGAGGTGTACTCCGACGGCCCTCGACCCTGCCGCGGTCCACCCGACAATCCATCACCGCCCGCTTACCCCAGCAGATCGCTGCTCCTCAGCGAGGGCATGACATGACACCCGAGGAATGTCGGAGATAAGCGGGTGCGGCCAGAATCTGTACCCGCGCCGGACTTGAGGCTTCCGCTGGCCACCGTCGAGCCTGGCGAGGTAACGCAAGCAGGGCGTTGTGATGCGCCGCTGGCGGGGCTGGGCCCGGTACCGCGCAGGACTCGACGATGAGTCCCACCAACGGGCACAGCACCACAGCCGCCACGGCGGTGGCCGGCACCCGGCCGGTGGTGTTGCTGCGTTACCGACCCGGCGTGGCCGGGGAGACTTCGCGCGTCATGCACGTAGTGCCGCTGCCTCTGGGCGGTGAGAACGGCGCCGCTGGGATTGCGCTGTGTGGGGCGTTGCTGTGCCTGGATCAGGTCGAGACGGTCACCCCCGGCCACGGCGCGCCCTGCAATCTGTGCATGGTCAACCACCTCAGCGCCAGTCCCTGTCCAGCATCAGCGGACACACCGGCCATGGCGCCATCGGCCGACGATGCTCGCAGCGACATCGGGCCGTTGGCGGCTGCGGTCTGCTACCGGGTGTGGGGCTGGCCGGTGACGCTACGCGGTAAGCAGGTGTGGCTGAACCTGGAGCCCGACACAGTCGCGCTGATCATCCCGGCACTGCTGGCCACGCAGGTGACCGAGATCCTCAACCAGCGGCGCTGCCCACCACTAGCTAGCGCTGCTCCATCCCGATGCGCCCAAGCACCAGGTGCGTACCTGGGGCCTCAATGGGGTCCGGCCACAGGGACCGGAATCAGGCCCACATCGTCGAGCACCAGCACTGGTGTGGTCGCGGCCTCAATGGGGTCCGGCCACGGGGATCGGAATCAGAACGCTGCGGCCTGTGGCTTTGTTGCGAGACCACCACCAGCCTCAATGGGGTCCGGCCACGGGGACCGGAATCAGAACGTGATCGACGTCGAGAAACTCGCCAACACTCCGCCTCAATGGGGTCCGGCCACGGGGGCCGGAATCAGCAGGTCCGGCTCGGTAAGCACATTGAGGTTGCTGCACGCCTCAA
>JBOHGX010000090.1:0-1670 GCA_050700255.1 Pseudonocardiaceae bacterium | reverse complement strand
CTGAGCCCGGATCCACCGACGAGGATTCTATGATCGTTTTACTGTGATTGTGGATCTTCTTTTTGGGGTGGTCGCATTTCGGGTGCGCGGAGGCCGCCGGTCTGCCCGGCTTTTCCACGGTGGTTGTCCGGTTGGGCCCTGGTGGGGGCGGTGATCAGGTCAGGCGGTGTGTGGTCGGGGCCAGTGGATTGCCGCGTGGAGGGTGGTCCAGGCCGGTTCCCAGGGCCATCGCTGGGGCAGGTGCAGCGTCAGGCGGCGGGCAGAGCGGGCGAGCCGGGCGGGGACGTTGATCAGGTGGGTGCGGATGGTGGCGGTGGTGGCGCGGGTGTGGAACGCGCCGGCCAGCGCGCCGGCGGCGCGGGTGAGGTTGTGCGCGATCGCCCACAGCACCGCCCACGCCGCGTTGGCTGAGAACGATCCGGACGGGAGGTGGGCCAGCGCGCTGGCGGCGGCGTCAGCGATGACCTGCTCGACGATGGCGTGATCGCGGTGCTGGGACTCGGCCTGCAACATCTCGAAGGGGCTGGTGACCAACACCGCGTGATGGCGCCACACGTCGAACATCCCGGCCTGCCCCGGCGTCGGGTTGAGGCGCTTGACTCGTCGCACGATCAACCGACCATGGACCTGCCGTTTCTTCGGCTGGGAGCTGAACGCCACATACGGGATCTCGGCGACCTCGGCGTCTGAGACCAGCTGTCCGGTGTTTTCGTCGACGAACGCGTGCGGGTAGTGGATCGGTGTCCACGCGGTGTCGGGGACCTGGGTGATGGCGGCGTTCACCGAGGGGTTGGAGCCAGTGGTCAACGACACCGCCGCGCCGTAGCGGGCCGCGGTCGCGGCCACCTCAGCGGTGTAGAACTTCGAGTCGGCGCGCACCACCACCCGGGCAGTGGGGGCCAGTGCGCGCACGGTGGTCAGCGCCTCGGCTAGAAAGCGGGCCGCCCCGCGCACGTCGGCGGCCTTGCCCCGGCGCATCCGGACCGCGACCACCACCGGCCGAGCGATCGGGGTCGAGGCAGTAGCGATCAGCGGGTGCAGGGTCTTTTTGCCCGTCAACCGCCCCACTGCCGCACCCTGCTTGGCGTAGCCATAGACCTGGCGGTGGGTGGAATCCAGGTCCACGAACACCACCTCCTCGGCGCCTGGCAACAACGGCGTGCGCGCGGTCAGGGCGATCAGGCTCTGGCGCAGCACCGCGTTGAGCTGCTGCACATGCCCGTGGGTGAACGCGCGCAGGAACGTGCCCAGCGTCGAGGGAGCCCGGATCTGATCGAACACCACCCCGTTGCCGGCGTGTCGCAGCCGGTCCATGTCCTCGATCGAGTCCGCCCCGGCCACCATCCCGGCCAAAAGCGACATCACCTTGGCTGCCGGGTTCGCCCCCGCACCGTTGGCCGCGCCGGTGATCGCCACCTGCTCGGCGACCAGCTCAGGCAGACCGATCTGCTCGGCCAGCGCGAGCACCGGAACCAGCCCCGCATCAGCCATCAGATTCGGATCATCAAACGCGACATCCACCGCCACGGCCGCATGAGACACTTTCATCGCGCGGGTGCTCCCTCACACCAGATGAACGATTCCTCGACAAAATCGATCATCCCAGGTCAGGCAGCACCCGCGTCCTCAACACCCCAAGCACGCACGAATCAAATCGGTGGATCCGGGCT
>JBOHGX010000089.1:0-4409 GCA_050700255.1 Pseudonocardiaceae bacterium | reverse complement strand
GCCTGGTCTTGTATCCGGTGGAGGACTCGATGGTGTTGCCGTGCATCGGATCGCACTGCCAGATCACCTGATGTCCAGCGGCAGTGACCTTTTGCACGATCCCGGGCAAGACATCCCGGACCCGCTGCGCCCCCATCCGCGAGATCAGGGTGAGCCGACCCGGGATACCGTGCGGATCAAGCCGCTCGACGTATTCCACGGCCTGATCCGGTGTGGTGCTCGGACCGAGCTTGAGCCCGATGGGATTGGCCAGCAGTTCAGCAAATGCAATGTGCGCCCCATCCAGCGCACGGGTGCGCTCCCCCACCCACAGGAAGTGCGCGGACAGGTCGTAGAGCGTGGGTTTCTCGGCGGTGCGGTCCAAGCGGAGCATGGCCCGCTCGTAGTCGAGCACCAACGCCTCGTGACTGGCGTAGATCTCGGTGGAGTGCAGCGATGAGTCGTTCACGCCGCACGCCGACATGAAGCGCAGGCCACGGTCGATCTCGCCGGCCAGAGCCTCATACCGGGCGCCGGCTGGTGATCGGCGCACGAAGTCCTTGTTCCAGTCGTGCACCTTGTTCAGGTCCGCCATGCCGGCCAAGGTCAGCGCCCGCACCAGATTCATCGCCGCCGCGGCGTTGGCGTAGGCGCGGATCAACCGCGACGGATCGTGCACCCGCACCTCGGGCTTGGCGACCAACGAATTGATCATGTCACCGCGGTAGGACGCCAGACCGAACGCGTCGATCGGCGCCGACCTCGGCTTGGCGTATTGCCCCGCCACCCGTGCCACCTTCACCACCGGCATGCTCGATCCGTAGGTGAGCACCACTGCCATCTGCAGCAGCGTGCGGATGTTGGCCCGCAGGTGCGGTTCGGTGTTGTCGGCGAAGGTCTCGGCGCAGTCCCCGCCCTGCAGCAGGAAAGCCTCGCCGCGGGCCACCGCCGCGAGCTGGTCCCGCAACTCGTCCACCTCAGGTGGCACGGTGATCGGCGGGACACTTTCCAGCACGGTGCGGATGTTGCGCACCGCTTCCGGGTCTGGCCAGCTCGGCTGCTGCCCGGCGGGTCGGGCCAGCGCAGCGTCGAGCTTGGTGCGGAGATCGGCGGGCAGCGGCGGTAGCTCCGGCAGCATGTCGACCGGAACATCCACGGTCCAGTTCACGATGTCTGAGCGTATGGGGTGAGCCTTCGGAGCGGTCCAGCGGGCCGTTAACCGAAGAAAACCTCGGCCTCCGCAGCAAAGCGGGGGCTATCGGGCACGCCCAGACCGCGCCGAGCGGTGTTCCTCGATAACCCGCCACCTGACGAGGTTGTGCCGGGCGTCGGCCACCGCGTCGTGAGCATCACTGGGTGGCGGTGGCAATGCCGGCTTACCGGCGTCCTCCCAGCGCTGCCTCAGGTCCCGGGTGAACCGGGGAAGTTCTCGTGGCAGCGCCGGCATCGGTCCCCATAATTGGGCGAGAGCGACGTGGTCGTAGGCAGCGAACCAGGCCCACAACTCCACTCGCTCACTGGGCGCGGTGAGAAACTCCAGCAGCGTGTCGCGGATGGCCGCCCGGCTGCGCCATGCTTGGTCGGACGGCGCCGGCAGCTTCGGCAACACGTGCAACCGCACCCACTCACCGGCCCGCTCGGGATCGAACTCCGTCGATACCGCGTAGTACTCCCGACCCCGCTCGTCCACCACTCCGATGGAGATCAGCTCGATGGTGACGCCGTCCTCGATGAACTCGCAGTCGTAGAAGAACCGCACCTGGACCGATCCTCACCCCTTCTCATCTGCGCGGACGTCACGGCGATCTCTCCCCCGTCCGCACAGTGTCCGAGGGAGCCGACAGCGCCTGCTCGACGGCTTCCCGGCTCCGGTCGTGCGCATCGGGTCAGAGGTGAGCGTAGGTGTCCAATGTGATCGCTGCCCGACGAGTGTCCCAGGCGCCGCTACGCAGCGTCTTGACGCTCTCGCCGCAAGCCGTTACGGACAGGGGTCTGCGTCCGGCAGCGGGCAGGTGCGGGGCAGCGGCGGGGTCGGCGCGAGCAGGAACAGCTGGGCGGCTGCGGCCATGGCCTCCTGGTCGTGCTCGGCGCCGGGGACATCCAGCAGCTGCCAGTTCGTGTCCGGGTCGGCGGCGCTGGCGGCAGCGTGTACCGGGGAGGGAGCGCGGGCCCCAACGAGCACGGCGCCGGCGAGCACGCAGACCAGCGCGACCGCCCCGGCCACGGCAGCTCGCCGACGTCGCGCGCCTTTCGTGCCCCTCGCCTGCATGCAGCCGAGCGTTCGGCTCGGACATGAGTGGCAGATGAGCACCCGTTGAAGGACGCCGACGATGAGCATTTTCTCATGTGTACCGAATGTCTGGTTCATCTGGCTGCCACAGGATCCGATCCATCGGCCCCAGGAGGACGAGATGGATATGGGCAAAGCGGACGGCGGTTGGCGGGGCGGTGAGCGAGCGGGCGCGGCGGTGTTCTCGGTCCTGGTGGTGGCGGCGGTGCTGTCGCCGCTGTTGCAGTACCGGCGGCCGCTTGCCGAGCGGGTGGATGGGTTCCCGCTGTCGTGGTACCCGATGTTCAGCGCGAAGCGGCGACGCCGTTGCTGGATCACTTATGCGGTGGGGGTGCGACAGGACGGTGAGCGCCGTTACCTGCCGTGCGGCGCGCGTGGTCCTGGTGGCATCAACCAGGTGCGCCGGCAGCTGTACCGGGTCGCGGTGCGGGAGAACCGGCCGGGGACCTACGCGCGGGCGTTGGCGCAGCGAGTGGCGCGCCGCCCCGACTGCACGGACCTGGCGCGTGTCGAGGTTCTGCGCACCCGGTTCGACCTGGACACCTGTCTGCTGGAGCATGCGGCGCAGGGGCAGCACCGGGTGCTGGCCGCCGCGCCGGTGCCGGGCCGCGTTGCCCGGGACGGCGGGCCGGCGACATGATCCGTCCGGGCCTAGGCGCGCGGGTTCCCGCTGCGCGGATCGGGCTGGTGCGGGCGCTGGTGGGCGGGTACACGATGGCCTACTTGATGCCACGCCGCCAGATGCTGCGCCGGCTGGTGCGCACCGAGCCGGAGCTGTTCGCGCCGGTGGGTCCGGTCCGGATGCTGGCGCGGCCATTGCCGCCTGCCGTGGCCGATGCGTTGAACGATGCCGCGCTGGTCACTACGGCGCTGTTCACGGTCGGTGCGGGCGGCCACCTGACCGGCCGGGTGCATGCCGCGCTGCTGACGTGGACGCTCGCTTACCGCAACTCGTGGTCGATGATCTTCCATAGCGATAACCTGCTGGTGCTGCACACCCTCGCACTCAGCGCGGGCCGGTCCGCCGACGCGGTGTCATTGGACGCCGCGCTGGGCAGGCGCGCCACGCCCGCGGCGCACCCGCGCTATGGCTGGCCCCTGCACCTCATGAACGCCACGACCACTGCGGCCTACCTGCTGGCAGGCGTCGCAAAGATCGCCGGTGAGTCCGGCTGGGCGTGGGCCCGCGGCGACGAGCTGCGCCGCCAGGTCGCTCTCGACGGCCTGCGCAAGGAGGTGTACGGCTCCTCCGCCAGCCCGCTGGCCTACCGGCTGTACCGGTACCGCCGGCTGTTCACCGCGATGGCCGTGACATCCCTGCTGGTCGAGCTCGGGGCGCCGCTCGCACTGGCCGACCGCCGGGTGGGCCGGCTGTGGGCGCTGAGCGCCTTCGCCATGCACTGCGGGATCCTCGGCGTGATGGACATCAAGTTCCGCTACCAGCTCGCCGGCGTCGCTTTCGCGTCCTGGTTCGACGTCGAGCGCGTGCTGTGCTGCGGGCGCCGCGGCGCGGCGCTGTGACCGGCGTGGTTCACACGTCGTTCACGCTGGCCGGCAGTGGCCGCCCGCGAGTGGTCGTGCATGTGGTGGCGCCGCCCCGGCCCGGGCCACGGGCCCAGGTGACCGTCGTGCTGCATGGCACCGAGCGCAACGCCGCCGAGTACGCCGGGCGGTGGGCGCAGTGGGCCGTCCGGCACGGCCGGATCGTGCTCGCGCCGCGGTTCGACCGAGCCGGCTGGCCGGGCTCACACGGCTACCTGCTGGGCGGGGTCGTCGACGCCGGCGGTGCGCCGCGCCCGCGGGCGAGCTGGGCGTTCACCGCACTCACGGAGCTGCACCGGCAGGCGCGCGAGCGGTTCGACCTGGCCGACGACCGGTTCGACCTGTGGGGTCACTCAGCGGGCGCCCAGTTCGTGCACCGGTACCTGCTGTTCGAGCCGGCCGCGCCGGTGCGCACAGCGATCGCTGCCAACGCCGGCTGGTACACCCTGCCCGACCTGGGCCGAACGTTCCCGTATGGCCTGCGGCACCCGGTGCTGCGGTTCACCGCCGACGACTTCGCGGCGTGGGCCGCCCGTCCGCTGGTGCTCATGCGCGGCACGGCCGACGTGGAGCGCGACCAGCACCTGCGGACGACCCC
>JBOHGX010000088.1:0-1556 GCA_050700255.1 Pseudonocardiaceae bacterium | reverse complement strand
ACGGCTTGGGTGAGCCGGTGCAACTGCAACCCCCGATCAACCCGGGCCAGGCCATAGCTGCTGAGCCGTCCGAGACAGCGGTGTGCCGCCACCGGACTGACCACCGCGGCGGTCAACGCCTCCAGTTCCGGCAGTCGGCTGTGGCCGGCAGCATCGATAGGGCGGGTCAGAACGTCGGCGGGGATGGGTTCCGGGGCGAGGAACGCACCGATGCGCACCAGCGCGAGCGCGGCCGGGTCCACCTCGGCGAGACGGTCGGTGGACACTCGGATCGCTCCGGCCAACGAGTGCTGGTAGCTCTCCGGCGAACTTTGTCCGAGCAGTTCCTCCGCCCGGGTCTCCAGCAGATCCAGGTAGTGATCAACCGGCATACCGGTCTCGGCAAGGAATCCGGCCGCCTGGGCCAGGGCCAACGGCAAGTCGCCTAGGGCCTCAGCCAGGCGGTCAGCCTCGGCCTCCCCGGCGCCAGGCCGGAAGACGTGGATCAACTCCACCGATTCCGGGCGGGGCAGCACATCGACCTCCACCCGGGCTGCGAGCTCACCCCAGCCGGGGTTGCGGGAGGTGATCAGAGTGTGCCCCGGTCCGGCAGACAGCCAGGCCCGCAGGTGACCAGGTGACTCGGCATTGTCCAGCAGCAGCAGCCACCGGCCCTGCCTGCGGAGGTAGGCCCGCAACGCCCCGACCGCGCTGGCCTTGTCGGCATGCGGTGGAGTCAGGCTCAGCTCAACCGCCAGTGATGCGAACTGCTCGCCGATCAGGCCGGTCTCCTCGGCGCTGACCCACCACACCAGGTCGTAGGCCCCGGCGTAGCGGTGCGCGTACTCGATCGCCAACTGGGTCTTCCCCACCCCGCTCATGCCGTGCAGTAACTGCACCGCGGCCCTCCCGCCAGATCGCAACCGCTCCCGCAGGCTCACGAGGATGCTGTCCCGACCGACAAACCCCGGATTACGCGGGCCGACGTTCCACACCGCCGGCAACACCCCCGGCAGCCGCGGACCCACCTCCCCGCGGCCAGTTAACGCCCCCGCACGGCCATGGCCGGGAAACAACGGTTTGCCGTCCGGACGCGCCGGGCCTCGCACCGCTGCTATCAATCGTCGAGCCGCCTCGTCTTCGTCCACATCGAACAGCTCGATACGCAGCAGCGGGCGCAGCAACCGCGGCACCGCACACGGCTCGACCTGCACCGGCACCAGCCGGTGTCCTCCGTCGTCATTTCTGACCAGCGCCGACGTCCACTCCTGGGAGGTGTACCGGATGTCCTCAAAATATGCCGGGGAGAACAGCGCCACCACTCGCTTCGCTGCGTCCAGGGCGCCTTGCATTTTGGTGACGAAGTTCTCACCCGCCGCCCAGTCCCAGGAATCCAGCTCCACGGTGTACCCGGCCTCGACCAAGTGCCAGGCGACCCACTCCGCCCACGCCTGATCCCGCCCAGCGTGACTGACGAAAAAATCCACTCCCGTCACGCCTGCACACCTCCGTTCCCCAAACCGCGTTCTGGATGCAGACTGCCGCTATCTGGGACCGAATAACAGCAGTCTGCATCC
>JBOHGX010000087.1:0-8846 GCA_050700255.1 Pseudonocardiaceae bacterium | reverse complement strand
CTTGAGCACACCGTCGGTCATCGCGCCGGCACGTAGGGCGTTCAGGATGGGCTGGGGCAGCAGGTCGGTGCTCTCCAGCCGGGGCAGGTCGAGGATCCCGCCACCGCCGCGAGCTTCGCCAGGTGGCTCGATCAACGCCTGTGGGGTGTCCACCGGCGCGGGGCTCGGTGCAGGTGGGGCCGGCAGCTGACGAGCGGCCGTGGGCTGCTCGGGCAGCGCGGCTTGTTCGCTTGCCTGGTTCTGCTCGGAACCCCCGCTCAGGAAGTACGCCACGCCTGCCCCTACCAGACCGGCCATCAGGATTGCTAACACGGCGATCCCGATGAACTGTTTGGACCGGGGCTGCAGCGCGGAAGTCACGAACACCTCGGGCCCCCGCCGCATCCAGGCGCTCTGTTGTTCAGCGAGGGGTTGCTCGGCGATGGGCTTTTCGGCGAGCGGCGGGAGATCCGAGTTCGTCCACGGTGGTGCGGAGTTGTCGAGGTCGTGGGCAGCGGGACCGCCGACAGGCTCGAACAAGCCCCGGACTTGGCCCTGCTCCTGCTGGTAGGAGGGACTGCCCTGATGCCACGGACTGGCCGGATAGGAGGACTGGGGCGGCCCCACCTGAGCACGGTGCAAATCCTGGACCTCACCGGCCCGCCCGACTTGGGTGGCCTCGGCAGGGTCATCCCCGTCGGTGTCCTGCCCGACCGCCTGCATCACCTGCGTCGCGGCCTCCGGCGACGAGGTCTCCCAACGAAACGCCGGCGGGAACGGGCTGGCGACCTGGGGTGCGTTGCCCGCAGCGACGGCCGCGTCGTGCATCAGCGCATCGCGGCGCTGGCGGTGGTCCTCGGAAGACAGCCGTCCCGCGGCGAGATCCTCGTCGAGCTGCTGGAACTCGTTCGGCCGGGTCACTGCACCACCCCCTGGGGGACGTCGGGTCGGGGCACATTGTGCACAGCGGCCACGCTGTGTCCGCGGCCGACCTCTCGCTGTCAGCAGCCCTGTTACCCTCCCGCCCTGATGGGCGATGGGATGAGCGGTTCCAGGCACGCGCGGGGTGATCGACCTCCGCGCGTGGCAGCCCCGATGAAGGCGCACCCGAACACCGGGTTCGCGTGGTTACGGATGATCGGCGCGCTGACCGTCGTGGTCGATCACTCGATGCCGCTGACCGATCCGTCGCGCCTGACGCTGTTTCCCACGTCGTGGGTACTGTCCCCTGGCTACATCGCGCTGCTGGGGTTCTTCGCGATGAGCGGCTATCAGATCAGCGACAGTTGGAGACAGGATCCGTCCTGGTGGCGTTTCGGCGCCAAACGGGTGCTGAGGTTATGGCCTCCGTTGCTGTTCGTGGTGCTGGTCACGGCCCTGGTGATTGGACCGCTGGTCTCCACTCTCGCTCCAGGCGACTACTTCTCGGCTCAGCAGACATGGGGATACATCGTCAATAACGCCGGCCTGTACACGTTGCAGCATCGGCTGCTCGGTGTGTTCGTCGACAATCCCTGGCCGTGGTCGGTGAACGGCTCGATCTGGACGCTGCCGATGGAGTTCACTGGCTACCTGCTGGTCCTCGCGTTCGGCGCTCTCGGGCTGTTCCGTCGGGCACCGTGGTTGACGATCGTCCTGCTGCTGGGCCTGGTCGCGCTGGATCGCCGGTTCGAGGCCAGCCTCGGCAACCCCGGAGATGCCGGCTCGTTCCTGCAGGTACCGATCGGATCGATGGTCGCGTTCCTCGTCGCTTTCAGCATCGGCATGGTGCTGCACGCCTACCGCGGCCGGATTCCGCTGTCGCCGTTGGTGGCGTGGTCGCTGGTTGGGCTGCAGATTGCGGTTCACACCACCAAGGCCGGCGCGCTCACTCTGCCGTTCATGGCCGGGTACGGGGCGATCGTGCTCGCGTTTCACTGGCCGGCTCGCCTCGAGGGCTACGACTCGTGGGTCTTCGGCAGCTATGGCTTGTATGTGTGGGCGTTCCCGGTGCAGCAACTGCTGATCATGGCCGGTGTCGATTCACTATTGCCGCTGATAGTCACCGCAGTGCCACTGTCCTACCTGTGCGGTTGGCTGTCATGGCGCTACATCGAACAGCCGACGTTGTCGTTGCGCCGTTACCTGCGACGTCGCAAACCTGATCCCGTTGCCGCCAGCCGACTCCGACGGCTCTCGCAGCCCGCGCGGCCCTCGCCGCCTGAGCGAGAGCCGTCCGTGCCGGCGGCCTCGGCGTAGCCTGGCGGCATGGCACTGTTCGGACGCGACAAGATCCGCCTGGTCACCGCCGACGAGGCGCTGCCCGGACGATCCACCTCCATGCCGGTGACCGAGCGGCACGCCGTGACCGGCCGTCGCATCGTGGCGCCGTTCCCGGACGGCCTGGCCACCGCGGTGTTCGGGATGGGCTGCTTCTGGGGCGCCGAACGGATCTTCTGGCGCACCCCCGGGGTGTATTCCACCGCCGTCGGCTACGCCGGTGGCTACACCCCCAACCCCAGCTACGAAGAGGTCTGCTCCGGGCGTACCGGGCACACTGAGGTGGTGCTGGTGGTGTTCGACCCAGTGCAGATCTCCCCGGCGCATATCTCCTATGGCGAGCTATTGCGGGTGTTCTGGGAGGGCCACGACCCGACGCAGGGGATGCGGCAGGGCAATGACCGAGGCACCCAGTACCGCTCTTCGGTGTACACCACCGACGCTGAACAGGCCGCCGAGGCCGAGACGAGCCGATCGACCTACCAGCAGGCGCTCACCGCCGCTGGGCGCGGTCAGATCACCACCGAGATTGCCGCCCTGCGCGACTTCTACTACGCCGAGGACTACCACCAGCAGTATTTATCGGATGCGAAGAACCCGAATGGTTATTGCGGTATCGGTGGCACGGGTGTGTGCATGAGTACCCCGTCGGAGGATCCAGCAGCTACCCCGCATTCCGGCTAGGCTTCGAGCCTTCGACTGGCGCATCCCGCGCGGAAGTGGGAGTGGACGTCGGCGTGCTGATCACGGGCAGTCGGCCGATGATCTTAGCTGGCCGGCCTCGATGGAGCCATTGGTGGGGCCAAGCTGTTGCAGCGTCACGCGGGCACGCGCTTGGCGCCTCTCGGCGCGGTGACGCTGGGATTGTCAGTGGTCGGCGATACCGTGAGCGTGATCCGGTAGGGGTTTCACGGTGTCGTACAAACCGGTGGTCGCCGCGGCGCTGAGCGGCGCGACCCTTCGGCAGCTGTCGTACTGGCGGTCGTCTCGGTCCACCGAGGCACCGCTGCTTGCGCCTGAGCTGCACGAGCCGAGGTCCCGTGTGTCCTACTCCTTTCCCGATGTGATAGCGCTGCGAACCTTCGTCTACCTGCGATCCCGAGAGGTCCCACTGCAGCGGGTGCGGCGGTACAGAGCTTGCGGGACATGGGCGCCGCGGAGCATCTGTCGTCTTACCAGCTCCTGGCGGTTGGTCGTAACGTCGTGTGGAAGATCTCTGATGAGATCGCGGTGGATCTGACCCGTCGTCCGGGTCAGCAGGTGATCGCGCAGATGGTCGATATCCTCGCGGCGTTTCGCGGGCCGCGCGACCGCGAGGTGGTACCGCTGTATCGGCCGGCGCCTGGCGTGGCGGTAGATCCCGAGGTCCGCGGCGGGTATCTGGTGATCGCGGGGACTCGAGTGTCCTACGACGTGGTGGCGAGCCTGCTCGAGGACGGCGTCACCGCCGAGGAGGTGGCAGGGTTCTACCCCGGTGTCAGCGCGCTAGCTGCTCGGGGAGCATTCGAGTTCGCACGGTACGTCGACGGCTACCGCGAGCCAGCTGGCGCTTGATCGTGCGATGAAGCTCCTGCTCGATGAAGACGTTCCTGTCCAGCTCGTCGAGCCTCTGCGTCGGCTGCTCCGCGAGCATCAGGTGGATCACGTTCAAGATCTCGGGTGGAAGGGGAAGAAGGATCGTTTTCTGCTTCCCGATGCCAGAGGAAAGGGCTATGACGCCTTACTCACAAACGACAGCGCCCAGCTCGACAGCGCCGAGGAGACCCGCGCGATCCGAGACTCGGGAATGCACCACATCCGGTACCGGCATGACACTCGACGCGGGGTTGACGGCCTCGCCCTCGCGATGGCCGCCGTCATGGCCGCGATCCGACCAGCGGTCCGCGATTTGGGCGACGCCGAAGGCCAGCGACTAGTCGAGATCCAGTCGATTCAGGCGACGAAACGGTACAAGATCACGGATCCGCGGGTGGATCCACCACCGTACTGGCCAAGACACGCCGGAGGCGTGCCGCGATCCTGAAGCGCCGCCGCAGTACCAGGAGATAGCGCAGCAGCAGGGGTGATCTTGATTACCAGCAAAGCCGAGACGAGGTCCCTGACGACGACCGCGGCATCGGCCGCACGGGAGTTTGCATGAGTGCCTCATCGGCGGGTCCGGCGGTTGCTGAGCATCCTGGCCAGCCTTCGAGCCTTTGACCCGCCGGAAGACCGAGCGATTCGGTCGAGCACGGTGGGATCTTCGATGGTTGGAAGCACGTCAGCCACGAGTTTGGCGGATCCCCCCGGAGGTCGTCACAGGGAGGTGAACCCTGCCAAGGTCACACAACGCAGCGCGACGGTGTGTCATGCTGCCGGGGTGGGCGCACGGGTCATCTCCTTGCTTGATCGGCCGACCTATACCTACCCCCAAGCCGACCGACTGCTCGGCGTGACCAAGGGCACCGCGCAGCGCTGGCTCAATGGCTACCGGAGCAGCGGCAAGCGCTACGACCCCGTCCTGCGCCGAGAGCGAATCGACACTCGCTGGGTCACCTGGGGTGAGTTCGTCGAGACTCGGCTGCTGGCCAACTACCGCGACGAGGAAGACATCCCTGTCCAGCGGATGCGTCGAGCGATCGAGGTCCTGCGCGAGGAGATCGACGCGGACTACCCGCTGGCTCGCGGCTTTCTCTACCTTGAGCCCAAAGGCCGAGAGCTGCTGCTCAAGGCGCAGGCCATCGCTGGGATGCCAGAGCAGTTCGCCATGCTGACGCATACGGGACAGATCCAGCTAGCGCCCTGGGTTTACGAGGTCGTCGAGAGCGCGGACACCGACGACAACCCGCTGCGCGACGTCGTGCGGCTCCGGGTTGCCCCGGAGTTCCCGGACTTGCACTGGGATCCGCGCAAACGTGGCGGCCAGCCAACCGTGGGTGACGGCAATGTGCTGGCCACCACGGTCGCGGAGTTCGTCATGGCCGGCGAGTCAGCCGGTGAGGTTGCCAGCTGGTATCACCTCACCGAGGGGCAAGTGGACCAGGCCGTCCGCTACCGGCGTAGCCACACACCGGCCGCGTGAGTCCAGGACGCCCAGCCGTTGTCGACCTTGCACAGGTGCGCTATTACGTCGATGAGCAACTCGCGGGCGTCGGTCTCGGTCTGATGGCCCTGCGCTCAGACGTTGTGGTGGCCAGCCACCCACCCATCGCTGACTTTCCACGACCCGGACTGGATACCCGAGGTCGCAGCTCGGGGCTGGGTCGTCATCACCAACGACAAGCACATCCGCACTCGACCTGGTGAGGCTGAGGTGGCGCTACAGACGGGCCTTCGCTGTGTGCACCTTGCTCCGGCAGTGCGTGCCGTCGTCCGCTGGGACTTCGCCCGCCTGCTGCTGCGTCACTGGGACGCCGTTGAGGCGCTATGCGCCCACACGGGCCCAATTTGGCTCCAGCTGGACGGCCGCGCCAGACCATGGGAAAGGCAGTACCAGCCGGATAAGCCACCTCGCGTGCCACCGGCCGACAGGCCACAGCGACCACGCCGAGTCCGGCCGGAGGGGACGAACGACGCCAAGCCCGTCGGCTCCACAGATCAAGATCCGCCGCACGATGCTCTCCCTTTTCCTCGATGAACACCGCGTAGCGTCGCTAAGGTGGAATTGTAGGCGTATACCTGTGGGCCAATACGCAGCGCGGCCAGGATGCCTCAGAAATTCTTAGAGAAGATACCGAACAGCTACTGCGGTATCGGTGGTACTGGCATCGCCTGCTTATCAGGCGCAGGTGTCGAGATTAGCGACGCCTGACTGTCACGAGTGGTCATCGTCGTCTGTCATAGGAGCGCTGCGCTGACCAGGTAGGGTTTGGTACCGGTAGCGGGAGGTGATTCTGGCATGGCCGCAGGGTCCAGTGCAGACGTCGATACCGTGGTCACGGCCGCGGGCGACTTGGTGGTGCCCTCCGACGTCGTGCGGCAACTGTCGCTTGTGCCCGGGCAGCGGGTGCGCGTCACGATCAGCACGGCAGGTCATCGACGGAACATGTATGGAGCGCTCGCCGGTCGGTTGCCGGACGTGAGTGGTGACGAGATCGCCGACGAGCGACGTGAGGTGTGGGGCGATCTGGCGGACGGGCAGTGACCGCTAGCGCTTCGCTTGTCGTCGACTCACACGCCTCCGCTCTAGGGACCCTTGGTCGCTAGCCAGAGCCGTCCCGCTGGTGACCTATGGACCTATGACCGTCGGCTCCGCCAGGTCTCCGTCCTGGAAACCATCTGGTGAGTTGAGTGCTGACAGGGGTCCATGCGTCTTCGGATGGGCGGCACCGGCCGCGACAACCCACGTGATCCGCCTTTCAGGATCGGGGCAATACCAGATCCGGCCACCAGACGTCACCTCGTACTGCCATTGTTCCAGTGTCGGCCGAATATTTCCGGCTTCCCAGCTGTCCACGGAGCTTCTGCTGACGAGACGGATTTTCCGGCGTGGTCGGGCGTTCAGTGAGGACCACCCACGCCTCCCAGGTGTTCGACCGCGCAGTCCGGCAAAGCTCTTCCCAGCCCTTGGCGGCCGTCGACGTCGCGAAGCGTGCTTCTCGCCGGTTGTTAAGGGACCTTCGGCCTCCGGAGGGAAAGGGCGAGCAGGAGCACGGAGAGCGCCTCCAGCGACTTCCTGAGGACCGTGAGAGAGTCGACAACCTCCGGCTTGATCCCCATCGGGGGCCCCGCCACCCGGGCGGCGAAGAAGACGGCGAGCAGGCCGGCGTTGACGCCGAGGGCGATCTTCGCCGCATTGGGCCGGCCAAGACCGAGCGCGACGGCCAGCCAAGCCTGGACGGCGCCAATCAGGCCGTAGAGCACGGCCATCAGGCGATCGTTCCAATGGGTCGCCAGGTACACAAAGTGCAGCACCGAAGCGGCACACACGACCACAGCGGCCACCAGCTTGAGGAGTCGCGTCCGCCCGTCTTCGGCCACGGACCAACCGTACTGCGGCTTCGTGCCCGGCCGTACTGCCGAAACCACGCGGACCGGGATGCGAACGCCCGGAGATGAGCCGCCGCCCGTCTGGCCTGGACGGCCCGGCGCCGACCCTCGTTGAGACCCATCCGTTGGCCGGCCGGTTGCCGACCAGGCGCGGATGAGGTCGTGTGCTCCGGGGGTGGGTTCAGCGGGACGGCACGGCGGAGACGTATCAGCGGAACCCGCAGATGTCTCGACCATGCTCGACATTCTTGCGGCGGTGCGGGCTAGCTAGACGCGCACCAGCAGGGCGCCCCGGTCCACCCGCATCTGCAACCCCTGCACTTCACCCACCGGATCGCCGTCGAGTTGGGCCAGCTGCGGAGTTTCCGCGCCGATGATGACGGTGCGGCCCTGCCAGTGCTGCACTATCGGGTGGCCACGGCAGCGGCGGCTCAGCACCCGTGCGGTCACCGCTAGCCATCCGAAGATGCCCTTCGGTCCGATGGACACGACATCCAGCAGCCCGTCGTCCACCTTGGCCGCGGGCATCAACACCAACCCGGCGAGAAGCTTGCCGCAGTTGCCGACCACGACCGTGCGGACTTGATGGGGTGGCGCGATCCGGCCATCCACGGCGAGGGCGATCGGGGCCCTCGGACCCCTCAGCGCGCGCATTCCGGAGACGAAATACGCCAGCGAGCCCAATCGGGCCTTCAACTCGTGGGGCGCGCCGGCCATGATTGCCGCGTCAAAGCCCACCCCGGCCATCACCAGAAACACCTGCTCCTCGGCGCGGTCATCGATAAACACCCGACCGACGTCGACCGCGCGGTTTTCCCCGGACAACGCAATCCGAGTGGCTCGGGGCGCGTCATTTAGCCCAATAGCGAGGTTGCGGGCCAGCAGATTGCCGGTACCCGCGGGCACCAGGCCCAGCGCTGTGCCCGATCCGGCGAGGACCTGCGCGACGTGGCGGATCGTGCCATCCCCGCCGCACACGAGCACAACATCGGCGCCAGCGGCCAGTGCGATTCTGGCCTGACCGCCGCCCGGGTCCTCGACGGTGGTCTCAAGCCACAGCGGTGGCGCCCACCCCAGCTCTGCGCACACTCCAGCGATCTGGGCCTGCAGCTTGCCCGGGTCGTCGACGTTGCTCGGGTTGACCACCACTGCCGGCAACGGGCATCCCGGCAGCGAGCGCGGCGCCGTGCCCGTCTTGGTGGCATTGGTGGGAGCCTTCGCGCGTGCGTGCGCCACGCCGCCACCGGCGCGCACGCCAGATGGTCCACTGGGGCCCCGCCAGGCTCCGACTACCTCAGCTATGCGCATCGACGTGGCTGGGCGGGGTTGGTGGCGCGAACCGAGGCCATGTCGGCGTTCCCGTCCCGGCATAAACGACAGCCGGTGTCATGATGCGGCCGAGAACGACGCAGGCTACGACGCCGTGCGCACAAAGAGTAATCGGTCACCACAAACCTTACCCTCAATCGGTTCACTATGCCAGCGGTGTGCAGGGTGACCCGCAAAGTCGTTCGCCCAGGTCAGGGTGTTTTGGGTGGTGCGATATGACTGTGGTGCGCTGGGTGGCTGACGGGCCGGCCTTGGCTCACTGCCGTCCTGGATCCAGTGGTTGCCACGTCCGTGGCCACGGTTGAGGACAC
>JBOHGX010000086.1:0-18054 GCA_050700255.1 Pseudonocardiaceae bacterium | reverse complement strand
GGGGGCACGAGCCTGTGCAGGTCACGCGGCGCCTCGCCGGCGAGAACACTGGCAGGTCGGCACTGGGTGACGCCGCTTCAGTGCAGGGGTGATCGCGGTGGGACGTACCGGCTCCACGTTCCGGATCTCGTGGGCCGGATTGCAGTGCCACCGGGTGTGCGACGCGATCTGTTCGCCCTTCATCAGGAAGGAGTCGGCATCGAGCACCGCGCCGTCGCCCATCGTCACGCCGTAATGGATGAAGGCGTTGATCCCCACAGTGCAGCCGGCGCCGATCGTGGTGCGGTCAGATGTGAAGATGCCCTCCTCCTGCGAGTGGCACTGGATCACGCTACTGGCATTGAGCGTGCAACCGTCGCCGATGGCGACCAGCGTCTTCTCCGGGATGTAGCAGCCGTCGTCGAAGACCCCTCGCCCTATGCGGACGCCCAGCAGCCGCCAGATCAGGTTCCTGAACGGGGTGCCGGGCCACGGCACCACCGCCTCCAGCTTCCACAGCCGTTCGTGCCACCAGTAGTAACGGTCGTAGATCGAACACGACTGCGGGCTCAGGGGACGGAACCTGCCAATGGCGCGTTCGACCAGCACGGAGTAGCTGACGTTGAACAGCAGGGCGGTGATCACGGTCACCGGGATCACCGCGAAGCGCAACTGGTCGTAAAGGTCAAACGCGGTCAGCCCGAGCAGCACGACAACGAAGAAACGGATCCACCGCACGACCAGGTACAGCCCGATTGTTGCCAGGTTGTACCTGGTCTTGGCGGCGAGGCCGCGGGACAGCTCGGCACCGCTGACTGCGCCGTGCCCCGTGGAACCGCCGTGCACCCATCGTGGAATCTCGAAGCACGGTGAGCCGAGCAGCCCGACGCCCTCCCGGACCTCCCCGTCGATGGGGACCATGGCCTTCGTGGCGAGCAGGCAGTTGTCGCCCGTCCGGCCATCCGACGGGTAGGCGATGTTGTTCCCGAAGAAGCTGTGGGACCCGAGCGACACCTGCGACACGCGGAACGACGTGCTGGAGTAGTCGGCATTGTTGATCGACACGCCATCGGAGAGCATCGTGCCGGTACCGACAGAGCTCAGGTACGGGTTGTCGTGCTTGAGCTCGTTGCCGACGTTCGATCCGGTCTGCTCGACCCGGGAGAGGTCATACCCGAGGTAGCGCAGGTAGCCGACGATGTAGGAGCTGTCGCCGAAGAGCCTCAGGTGGAACTTCGAGTTGGTCAGGCGCTCGATCGTCCGCTGGACCCAGTAGCGGATGCCGTACAGCGGGTAGACCGTGTCCGGCTTGATGGCGAGATTCAGTACGCGAGGGATGGTGGCCACGACGGCGAGGCCGAGCAGCATGATCCCGAAGAACAACACTAGCGAGATCACCAGTGTGTCGCGGTAGAACGTCCAGGTCGCCAGCGACTGGCCCGGCCCCAACAGGCCGGCGATCAGTGGCACCTTGATGCGCAGCGTGACCAGGATGGCCAGCGCGAGCGGCCCCGCCAGCAACAACCGGTCAGCGCCTGCCCGAGGCTGTACAGAACCCTCCGCAGGGTGCCGCAGCGGGCCGGCGCGACCGCCCGGTAGTCGACGTCGGTTCGCTGTGCCGGCGAGCCGTGCCAGCTCTGGCCCTCGGGAATGGCTTGACCCGCGTGGAGCGAGGAGGCGTGGCCGATCTGGGCCCCGTCGCCCATCGAGGTCTGGATATCGAGGGTCGTCTCCTCACCGACGACCACGTCCTTCCCGAGTGTGACGCGCCCCGTCTGGATCCAACCCGCGTGGGCCCGGTAGCAGGTGAACGACGAGTCCTTGCGGATGACCGTGCCGTCGCCGATGGTCAGTAGATCGGTGCAGACGGGGACGGTTCTGGAGAAGATCGCCACGCGCCGGCCGATCTTCGCTCCCAGCGCTCTCAGGTAGACCACATACAGCGGCGACCCGACGAACAGCACCAGCGGGTTCGCCCGGATCAGGGTCCTGACCAGCCAGAAGCGGACGTAGGCCAGGCTCCAGACGGGGATCTCGTGCGGTTTCCAACGACCGATGAGCACCCATTTGGCCAGGACCGGAACGGTGCACATGGCCAGCAAGCTCGCGCAGCCGAAGACCAAAGACCGCAAGTAGGTGTCGATGAGCTCGGTAGCGGCACGGATCCACTCGAAACCCGTGACGAAGACGAGCGCACCGAGCGAGGTCACTCCGAGGAAGAGCAGGAGTTGCAACGCGCCACACAGGACTGGCGATGCGCTGGTCGCCCTTTCCGGTGTCGCGTCCGGCACGGTCGCGACGGCGGGGGGCGGCGCGGTGGCGGCAGCCGTCTCCCCGAGCAACGCCGCCAGGCTACGGACCGTCGGCTGCAGGTAGACGTCTCTCATGGACGCCGGCGGCAGGTCCGTGCGCTTGCGGACCCGGGCGCAGAACTGCGCCATGAGCAGCGAGCTGGCGCCCAGATCGTCGAAGAAGTGGCTGTCGACCGACACTTGCGGTAAGTGCAGCACGCTGGCCAGCGCGTCAGCCAGGAAACCCTCGGTCGCAGTGGCCGCAACCACGTGCGCGTGTTGCTCGGCTGCACTGCGCCGCACGGTGGGCGCGGGAAGGTTCTTCCGGTCGGCCTTATCGCTCGGGAGCATCGGGATGACCGTGAGCTCCTCAAGGTAGGCCGGGACCATGTACCGCGGGAGCCGCTCGCGCAGATGCTCGTAAACCTGTTGCGCTGTGACCTCGGCGGTGCCGGCGCGCCGGCTGTAGTAAGCGACCAGCTCCACAGTGCCGGGCTCGGGCTCATAGGTGTCGACCACTGCCTGGGCGATACCCGGCACCTGAAGCAGCATCGACTCGATCTCGGTCAGCTCGATCCGGTAGCCGCGAATCTTGACCTGGGTGTCGATCCGGCCGTGGTACTCGATCTCACCGTCACCGTTGATCCGGCCCAGGTCCCCAGTGCGGTAGATCCGGTCGGACGGATTGTTCGGGATCCCGACGAAGTCGCGGATGAACGCCCGGTCGGTGAGGTCGTCACGGTTGAGATAGCCACGCGCGAGTCCGATCCCGGCGATGCCGATCTCACCCACCTCACCGGGTAGCAGCACTCTTTGCTTCCCGGCTGGATCGAGGATCACCGCGGAATAGGTGGGTAGCGGAACCCCGATCGTCACCGGCCGATCCGGGTGCACCGGCGTCCAGGTCGCGGTGACCGTGGCCTCGGTCGGGCCGTAGACGTTGAGAAACCTGCGGTCGGGCCGGTGCCACCGGGTGAGCAGGTCCTGCGGGCACGCCTCGCCGGACACCAGCAGGAAGCGCAGACCGGGAAGATTCTCGTCGAGGGTCGCTAGCAGGGTCGGGACGCAGCTCAGCGCCGTGATCTGTTTCGCCTGGATGAATGCGTGCAGGTCATCGCCCAGCAGGCTGGACCCGTTCGGTTTAGGGACCAGGGTCGCTCCGGCGATCAGCGGCACCCAGATCTCTTCGACGGAGAAGTCGAAGGCGATCGTCATGCCCTGGTACATGCGGTCCCGCGGCTGGATCCCGTAGACCTCGGCCGCGACCCGAACGAAGTTGCAGATCCTGGCGTGCTCGACCGCCACCCCCTTGGGCCGGCCGGTCGAGCCCGACGTGTAGATGATGTAGGCCAGCTCATCAACCGGGTCGCCCTGCTCCGCGGGGCTGAGCCGGTGGTCGTCGCGCGCCGCGATCTGCGCCACGATCTCATCCACACACAGCAGCGTGGTGGGAAGGTGTCCGACGCGGTCACGCAGATGTGACAGCGACAGCACCATGCCGACGTCGGCATCGCACACGATGAAGTACAGCCGGTCGGACGGGAAGCCGACGTCGAGCGGCACGTACGCGGCGTTGATCTTGAGTACGGCCAGCATGCCGATGTAGGAGTGCACGGCATGGTCGAACAGCAGCCCATCCGGTCACCGGGCCGGGCGCCCCGAGCCAGCAGATGGCGCGCGAGCTGGTTGGCCCGCGCATCCAACTGGTCGTGGGTCAGGGCGGTGTCACCGGCATCCACGGCGAGCCCGCCACGGTGGTGCATGTCAAGATCGCACAGATCCTCGAAGAGGTGATTGAGATGTTCGCCGGGTCGCCACCGGATCGTGTGCTCAAACTGCTCGCAGACCAGGACGCGGTCATTCGGCATTGCCCTGCCGAATTTGAGATCAACAAGGTTGCCTACCCCCGTATTGATGGATGCCCCCTCGAATCAGCCGTGGCCCTCGGCCGTAGTCAGGTGTGATCCGCCGGCAGTGGGGTTACCGACGGTGCCGCGCGATATACCCGGGTTCGATCAGTTGATTGACATCAGCGGCCCCGGTGACCACAGGGTTGACGGGCAACACTCCTGCAAGGCCTCGAGGAAGATCGAGCACGCCGTGTCGATGACCTCGGCGGTCACGTTGAGCGGCGGCAACATCCGCACGACGCAGTCGTTGCGGCCGCCGAGCCCCAGAATCAATCCGCGACGCAACGCCGCCGCCTGAACCTGCTCGGCCAACTCCCCGGCCGGCCGGCTGCCCAGTGGATCAGCAAGTTCGATGCCCCACATCAGGCCCCGACCGCGCACCTCGCGCACCCACGGGTTGTTCCGCAGCCCGGCCAGCGTCCGTGTGATCTGCTCGCCGCGCCGCCGCACGTTGCCCAGCACATCGTCCCGGCGGAAAATCCGGATCGTCTCAACCCCGGCCGCGAAGGCAAGCTGGTTGCCTCGGAAGGTCCCGGTGTGCGCACCAGGAGCCCAGACGTCCAGGCGCTGGTCGTACAGGATGAGCGCGACCGGGGTTCCGATTCCGCTCAGCGCCTTCGAGGCGATGATGACGTCGGGCTCGATACCGTAGTACTCGAAGGCAAACCAGGTGCCGGTACGGCCACAACCGGTCTGCACCTCATCGACCACCAGCGGGATGTCGAGTTCTCGGGTCAGCTCGCGCACTCGCCGGACGAAGTCCGGCTGGGCGGACACGACACCACCTTCACCTTGCACCATCTCCATCACCACCGCGGCCGGCAACGGTATCCCCCGTTGGGGTCCTGCAGCGCCCGCTCCAGGTAGTGGACGCAGTTGGTGGTGCAGGTCTGCGGGGTGAGACCCACCGGGCACCGGCTGCACGAGGAGAACGGGAAGAAGTGGACGCCGGGCACCCCGTTGGGAACGGGTGCCTTGTTCGCCACCAGCCCGGTCAGCGCCATCGCGGCATGGGTGGTGCCGTGGAAACCACCCTGGAAGGAGATGACGTCACCGCGACCGGTCGCGGTCTTACACAGCTTCAACGCGGCGTCAACCGCGTTGGCTCCGGTTGGTCCGCAGAAGTGCACCTTCATCCGGTTGCGCATACCCGGCGGCAGCATGGACAGCTGTGCCTCGTGAAGGCGTCCTTGGCCGGGGTAGGGAAGTCCAGACCGTGGGTGAACACCCCGAGCTGCTCAATCACCGCGTGGACCAGCTCTGGATGGTTATGTCCCAACGTGAGCACGCCGGCACCGTTGAGGAAGTCGATGAAGACGTTGCCGTCGAGGTCGCGAACGAAGCTGCCGGCAGCGTCGGCTATGGCGATCGGTAGGTGCCGCGGGTACGCCCTGGCGTTGGACTCTCTGCGGGTCCTGGTTGGCCAGGAGTTCGGCCGAACGTGGTCCCGGCAACTCACCGTGGACGTACGGGTGGTTCAACGTGTCGTGGCGGGTGGGCACTGCCATAATCTCCCCCTGGGCGGCCCACTTCGTCGCCCGAATAGACGCCTGTGGGCAGTGAGCTACCTGCGTGACTCACAGTCAGTTTCGATAACCGAGTTAGTTCGATCCTCGCTCCTGTGCGGTTCGGCGCGGCCAGCATTGGGTTGCAGTGGGGGTCGTCACAAGGACGTCGAGCTCGTCACCGACACTGGGCAGATCGTCAAGGCATGCCGCGCGCGCGACGCCGCCTTGCGCCAATCCCAGCCATGGGCCGACTACTTGCAGGACAACCACCCGGAGATAACGTCATACCTGTCCGCTGGGTCGACCCTAGAACGAAACTGTTGCGAACGTGCCCGCATCGATCACGCCGCAGCGCGCCCTGCTGGCGCGACGGCTGCGTGACCTGCGCGCAGCCGCCTTCCCGTCCGGTAGCGCTTTAGCCCGTCGGCTCCATGCCGACCATCCGGACTCCAGTTGGCACCAGACTCGAGTGTCCAAGCTGGAGCGGGGCCTGCAACGTCCCACCGAACGAGACATCACGCAGTGGGCCACGGCCACTGGCGCGTCGTCCCAAGATCTGGAAGGCCTACTGGGACTGCTAGCGGCCGCCCGAGTGGAGTACGCCACGTTCGGTCAGCTCTACCGCAGGGCCGGCAGCCCGGTCGCGGATCAGGCGAGCACTACAGCGCGCGACGCCGAGGCGACACGCATCGCCGAGTACCAACCCGCGATGATGCCCGGCCTGGTGCAGACAGCGGCCTACGCGCGGGAAGTGCTGTCGCTACCCTGCGGGCCATCGTCGGCTGGGGCTTCAGCCGACGACATCGAGGCAATCGTGGGCGAGCGGATCAAGCACCAAGATGTGCTGTATCAACCGGGTAAGAGAATCCAATTGGTGGTGGGCGAGGCGGCGCTGCGCACCCGCTTCGGCGCGCTGCAGACGCTGTTGGGGCAGTTGGATCGGTTGGTTGCGGTAGTGGGGCTGGCCAGTGTCGAGCTCGGCGTGGTGGCGTTCAACACGCCACTGCCAGTATTCCCTCTCACCAATTTCATTCTGTACGACGATGCCGTGTTGATCGAGTTGATCACCGGGCAGCAGCGCCTGCAGGCGGCCGACGAGGTGGCGCTGTACGAGCGGTTCTTCGATCAACTCCGGGGTGCCGCAGCCACGGGTCCGGAGGCGATAACGCTGATCCAACGCGTCGCGGCTGAGCTTCAAGAAAGGAACGATGGCCGATCGTATGACCGGGTCAGGTGAATGCGCTGCAATCGACGACCCGATCCTGAACCGCCCGTACGACGAGCCGAGCCGGCACTTCGCGTTCGACGACGAGTTCCTGGGTCATGTTGTTGGCCCCGGACGCCTTGCCGACCTCGTTCGGCGCGACGGCGCCGAGAACCGCGTTCTGGACCACCGGGATGGCCATCGAGGCGCCGATACCACTGATGACCAGGGGCAGGACCAGGGCGGTGTAGCCAACGTTTGGCGCGGCGATCACCGCGATCCAGGCCAGGCCGAGAGCCCGGCGGTCAGGCGCTGTCGCTGGCTAAGCAGGCAGCTCGGCAGGGAGTCCGAAGCGGGCGAAGACCTCGCGGTCGATGAACGCCGTCACCGCCGCGATTCGCTCGCCGCGCAGGGTGAGCACGTCGAGCACCGTCGCGACATAGCATCGCGTTGGTGTAGCCATCGACGATCTCGCACAGGCGCGGGTCGCCCAGCGACTGCAGCGTGGCCTGCTGGCTGTCCTTGGGCACCCGCTCATCAACGAGCCGACGGGCGCGCTGCAGCGCGCTGTTCACCGCCGGGACCGTCGCAACGAATGCCAGCTCGACGCTCTCGCGCTGCTCGTAACGCGCCTCGGGGGCCGAGCGCCCATCGTCGAGGCCCAGCGCCGAGTCCGGATACGGCTCGATCCATACCGATTCGACCAGCGGTTCACCGGACATCTGGTGGGGACCGGCGGCGGGTCCATGGTCGAGCGGAAGCACAACCCAGTCACACCGCCTTCGCCGCTAAAGGGTTCGCGCCACGGCGCTCGCACCGCGACCGAACTCTTCGCCGTCTAGCCCGGGGCGGTCCGGGATCCCGGACCGGGTGCGACGGTGACGTGGTATTGGCGTGCGGCCTTGGCCAGGGCGTCGTTGAAGGTGGCCAGGGTGGAGCCGGTGGTCAGCGCGGTGTCCAGGGCGCAACAGTCGGGGAGTCTCAGCCCGGAGGTGGCTCGCAGGTTCGCCAGTCGGAGCGGCTCACCGTCCTGCCGGTCCGCGACGTGAATACCGATCGCTTCGAGGTCGGTGAGCATCTCCTGCCCGCGACCAACTCGGGCACCGCCGACGAGCACCTCGGCCAGGTTCAGCGAGTGGATGAGGAATTCCTGGTCTGCCGCTGCGCGGAGGTACTCGGTTGCCGCCTGGTGATGTCGGTCTTGCGGGTACAGGTGCGCGATCACCACGCTGGCATCAAGTGTGATCACTCGGGCCAGTCCTGACGCAGCTCGGCAAGATAGTCGCCGCTGAAGGCATCGGTGTACTTGCCGCTACTGGCGTCGATGGCGTCCTGCCTGTGGCGGGTAATTTCGTGGTGGCCCTGTTCCAGAGCGACGCTGCCGGCGTGGACCAGCCGCAGCAACAGCTTGGAGCGCGGCTCGGTCGGCCACCGTCGTGCGGCGATATCCAGTGCATGCGCCACGGCCGGAGTCTCGGTGATCTGATGGCGTGGTCGGGCGGTCGGCACAGCCGGAGTGTACCACTAAGAGACGAGTGGTACACCTGTGTGGCCTCAACCCTCCGGGAATCCGCTACCGGAGACATGATCCCAGGCCGCTCCCGCGCCACGATCGCAGCGGCTGCATCTACGACCAGTCGGCTCACGGCCCGCGGGTCGGGTGGGTGGAGCACCGTGTCACCCATGCGTGCACGACTGCCCCCTAGATGGGTGGTACTAAGGGGACCGTAAGTTTCGAGACTGATATTCCTTCACGAGTGCGATGCGCTGATGTACCGGAGCTTCGGATCGCCGAAGAATCCCCGGACGATTCCTGGGCATTTCTTGAGTCGCTCAAGAGCTTCGACTGCGACCTTCATCAGGTCGTCTCTGGTGAAGGGTACGGCCCGCGCGATCCTGTCGTGCTTGACGTTCTTGTTGACCCACTCGTCGGGGTTCAGCTCGGGTGAGTAGGGTGGCAGGAAGAATAATTCCAACCGCCCGCCTGTGCTGGCGACGTATTCTTTGACAATTTTTGCCTTGTGGACGGATGAACCGTCGACCACCAAGAAGACTGGTGTGTCACAATCATGCAGTACGCTCTGGAGGAACTCGATGAACCGCTCCGCGTTCATTGACCCTTCGTGAACCTGAAAGCTCAACTCGCCGCGCTGACCGATGGCTGAGACTATCTTGACCGAGTGCCGCACCGCCGAGCTGACCACCACGGGGGTCTGCCCAATCGGTGCCCAGGTGGTGCCAGCGTGGTAGTCCGTCCGCACCGAGGCCTCATCGGCGAACAGGATCGTGGCGCCCTCGGCCGCCGCCCTGGCTCGGATCGCCGGATACTCCTCCCGCTTCCAGCGCTCCACCCGCTCGGGGTCTTGCTTCCAGGACCGGTACAACGGCCGCTGCGGTGACATCCCCAGCTTCTTAAGGATCCGTCCCACCGTGACCAGCGAGACGCACTTCGCGAAGCTGGTCTTGATCAGATCACGAATCAAAGAACGAGTCCACAACGCCATGCCGAACCCGTGGATTCGCGGGTCCTTCCCGTTGATCATCGTGTAAAGACGGATCATCTCACTATCATCCAGCGTTGTCGGCCGACCCGATGCGGCCTTCGTTGATATCGCCGCCAGCCCACCCCGGCGATACTTATCGACCCAGGCGAAAACGGTAGACCTGCCGACGTCCATTGCCTGCGCGATCTGGGGAACGGACATCCCGTTCTCGTGCATCTGCACTGCGATCAATCGCTCTTCGTTGGCAGCTCTTCTGCCTTTCTTCGCCATGCGTGTAGTATTGCACACTATCGACACGATGTCTACAAACTTATGTTCTGATTAGGTATGCGAGGTTAGGCTGTTTGGGCGGGGCAATAGATCCGACGAGATGGGATACGCGATGGTGAGACGTTCCAGCGTCGGCCAAACTCGCGGTGGAGCTGTGGGCCTCCCTGCACGGCCTCGTCGACCTGCGCACCACCAAACCCGAGCTGCCTTGGCCTGATCCGACGTGCTCGTCGACGCGGCGCTGGCCGCTGTGCGCGCTGCTGCCCGGACCGGGCGCCCAGCCTACGGAGTCCCCATGAACATTGCTCGAGACCGCCAACACAGCCGCACCGCGTCCCCGCTGCTGGTCTTCGCGGCGGCGAACGCGGTGCTGACCGTCGTCGCCGTGGTCGGCGTGCTGGTCGACCCGCGGGTGGTCGGCGGCGCCCCGGTCTGGCTCAAGCCGTTGAAGTTCGCGGTGTCGTTCGTGCTGTTCGGCATGGTCCTCGCGTGGATGATCTCGCTGCTCCGGCGTCGGCGCCGGTGGGGATACCGGCTCGGCATCGTCGTCGCCGCCACCGGCGCCATCGAGATGGTGGTCATCGTCGGGCAGGTGTGACAGGCCAACGCCGCCCGGTGGGGGTGTGCTCGTGGGGTCGGTGTGGTCCGCGGCGTCAGGCCGGTCGTCGCGGGCCGCCCGGAGGTCCGCGGCCTGGCGCGCTGAGGACACGCCGCCGAACGCTTGGCCGATCGCCGCGCCGATGCGGGCGAAGTGGTCCATGTCGACGTCGGGGATCCCCAGCAGCTTGGTGATCACCGTGATCGGTAGTGGCGCGGCGAAGTCCCCGATCAGGTCGAAGGACCCGCGCCGGGCGGCGCGGTCGAGCAGGTCGTGAGCGACGGCCTCGATCTGGGGCCGGTAGCCGCGGATCAGCTTGGGTCGAAACGCCGGCGCGGCGAGGCGTCGCAGCCGGGTGTGATCAGGTGGGTCCTGCTCGAGGAACGAGTCCGGTCCGCCGGACGCGGAGGTCAGCGGGTCGTAGTCGGCAGGACGGTTTCGCAGATCACGCACCCGCATGCGGGGGTCGCGCAGCAGTTGGCGGCACAGGGTGTGGGAGGTGACAACGCGACGTGCACCCCGGTGCGGCTGCGGTAGGCGGGCCCTGGCTGCGCATCCGCTCGTAGAACGCGTACACGTCCTGCTGCGGCCCGGGCCGCAGGAACTGGCTGAGCAGGTCCCCGGACTGCGCCAACGCCCATAGGATCACCCTGCCGGCGGCGAGCCGCCCGGCCATGCTCACTCGGCGCAGAGTTTCGTGATCAGTCGCGGGCGTGTCAGCTTCTTCGAGAAGATGGAGTAGGGACTCCTCGGGCGGATCCGAACGACCGTTGACGCGGTCACGGTTCTCGGCCAACAGAGGACTGTCGGTGCTCGGTGCAAGGCTCGGTAGCGGTCTAGCTAGCCCGAAGGCGGGTTCGGCGGCGGTTGCTTGGAAGGAGGCAGAGCGGAAATGGCCGGAGCGCTGAGCGGCAAGGTTGCGCTGGTCGCGGGTGCTACTCGCGGTGCGGGACGAGGGATCGCGGTACAGCTTGGCGCGGCGGGGGCGACGGTCTACGCGACCGGACGCACCACTCGGTCGCAGCGTTCGGAGATGGACCGTCCGGAAACTATCGAGGACACCGCCGAGCTTGTCACTCAGGCCGGCGGCGAGGGTGTCGGAGTCCAAGTGGATCACTTGGACCCGGAGCAGGTGCGGGCCCTGGTGGAGCGCATCGACCGTGAACAGGGTCGGCTCGACGTGCTGGTCAACGACGTGTGGGGTGGCGATCCGCTCGCCGAGTGGAACAAGCCCGTGTGGGAGCACTCCCTGAACAAGGGATTGCGGCTGCTGCGGCTAGCGGTTGATACGCACATCGTCACGAGCCATTTCGCGCTGCCGCTGCTGATCAGAAAGCCGGGTGGGCTGCTCGTAGAGATAACCGACGGCACGGCCGAGTACAACACCAACTATCGCGGCACCGTCGGGCTGTACTACGACCTCGCCAAGGTCTCTGCCATCCGCCTCGCCCTGGTGCAGGCTGATGAGCTCGGCCCGCACGGCGCCACCGCGCTATCCCTGACACCGGGCTGGCTGCGGTCAGAGATGATGCTGGAGAACTTCGGGGTTACCGAGGACAACTGGCGCGATGCCACCGCGAAGGAACCCCACTTCGGCATCTCTGAATCACCACACTATGTGGGCCGCGCGGTCGCGGCCCTTGCCGCGGATCCCGAGCTAGCCCGCTGGAATGGGAAGTCGCTGTCCAGCGGCTACCTCGCGCAGGTGTACGGTTTCACCGACCTTGACGGCAGTCAACCCCACGCCTGGCGTTATATCGTCGAAGTTGAGCGCGCTGGCAAAGCTGCCGACACCACCGGGTACCGATGATCAGGAACTCGGTCAGGGATCGCCACCGGACAGACGTGGTGGCGTCCGGTCTGAGCCGCAATCAGCCACACCATTGCACGAGCACAGGTGGACCTCCTGCCGCTGCTCATCAATCAGATACACCACTTGGCCGACCTGTCCGGCGCCGAACGTCCAACGCCGAACAGCACCGTCAGGGTTGCCCTCGTGCTGCGCCCGGCCGTTCCACGGCGTGAGCTGGAGCACTACCAGCACCTCGGCGTAGGCATCCAGAGCCCCGTCCGGCAGCGCGGCGACCTGCCTGATCGTGGCCGGGTCGGGAACGATCTGGTACACCTACCGGGCTTGCCGCTGGCGGATCAACGCCTGCATCTGCTCGAACGGCACTGCGTCAGGATTGCCACGCGTGCGCATGATCTGCTCGGCCTTGCCCAGCATCCGGTAGTACGAGCCAGGCTCGCGCATCTCCATGTAGGCGGTGTGCCGCCACTTGTTCAGCAACTCGTGCAGATCCGCGAGGTCCATGGACTGCTTCACTCGGTCGAGCACGATCTCCCACTCGCGATCGAACTCGGCGGCCAGCGTCGGCGTTAAGCATGCTCGGATGGCCTGCGGGTCCGCTGGCGGCGGGACCGGCGCAGGGTTCGGGAGCGAGGCAGCAGAGGACACTAACGAGCAGGATAGCCACCGGCACCGGCACCGACAGCACCAGCGCGGCAGTTAGGCGCATTATGCGAACAGGGATCGGCCAGTGCTTCCGCCTTGCGGTGAACGCCCACGAACAGCGAGCCGGAGCCCGCGGACTGTCCTCGTCGCGAGTCGCGGATCTTGCTGTCGACGTGCTGCGACCTCGTAGGGTGGATACCGTGCCTCGGCTGGTGCTCATCAACGGTGCGCCCGGCAGCGGGAAGTCGACACTGGCGCGCCGCTACGCACAGGATCATCCGCTGACCCTGGCCTCGACGTCGACCGCGTGCGGGGACTGCTCGGGCGATGGCTTGACACTCCGACCGAGGCCGGGCTGCTGGCCCGTCACATGGCAGTCGAGATGGCTCGCGTGCACCTGCACGCTGGCCACGACGTCGTCGTCCCGCAGTTCCTGGGTCGACTGGACTTCGTCGTGGCGCTGCAGCACCTGTGCGAGGAGGTCAGAGCCGAGTTCAGCAGCGGTGATCGAGCCTTCGTAGAACCGCAGGTCCGGGTACGCCCGCCGGGCCAAGGCAACCATCGCTGGCGACAGGTCGACGCCGAAGGCGCTCAACCCGAGAGACCACAGGTGCGCCGTTACCCGACCGGAACCGCAACCAAGATCACCCACTGGCTCGGCGCCGTCCGCGTGTACGAGTTCGGCGAACGCGGCCAGCAGCGCACGGTCCAAGGGCTTGACCGCGAGATCGTCGCTGACCCACGCGGAATAATCGGCGGCGACGGCGTCGTAACCCGCCCGAGTGGCGCGCACGTAGGACGGCTCGACCATGCCGAGGCACCGTACCGACCGAGACTGACATCTCGCGGCATCCCTGTGTGGTGCTCGGTTGGGTGTCAGGGTCGGCGGGCCCAGAACAGGGAGTGGCCGCCCGCACCCTCTGGCACGATGCGCTCGTCCTCGACGATGAGCCCGGCATGGGTGATCCACGCTCGGTAGGTGGTGTCGTCGGCGTGGCTCCACCACATCGGAGCTCCGCCACCGAGCCAGTTGTCCACGGTTCCGGTCCAGGCGTGGTGGCCGGTGGTGGTGAGGAGCCATCCGCCAGGTCGTAACCAGGTGGCGATGCGACTCAGGAGCGGAGCTTGCTCGTCGAGCGGCAGGTGGATGAGGGTGTAAAGGCAGACGACGGCATCGAAGGACGCCGACGGGAAGTCCATTGTGGTCACGTCGGTCTGGATGAAGGTGGCGGCGGGAACGAGGTCACGCGCCCGGCGGATCTGGACCTCGCTGTGGTCTACCCCGGTGACTGCGTAGCCCGCGTTGGTGAGCGAGCAAGCGACCGGGACACCGCATCCACACCCGAGGTCAAGGACTGCGCCGTTGGCCGCGACGCGCTCTCGCAGCGCGCGGATCCAGGCCTCGTAATCGCCTGGCCTCGCATCATCGCTGCGGTAGCGGTGTGAGACGGCGTCATAGCCGCGGCGGACGATGGCTCTGGGGTCAAGAATCGGCACAGAACCGCAGGCTAGAGGTCGTTTCGCAAGACTGGCCAGCGAGCGCAGGCCCCGGTCAGAGCGCACCGTAGTGCGCGGCCAGCCCGGCGATGCGCTCGGAGCGGCGCCCGCGGTGCTCCACGAGCTGCCCGACGACGGTGTGCCCGAGCGGCTGCACCCTTGACCACTGCGGCGCCAACGCGCGGGCGGCCGTCAGGTGCTCGACGACATCACCCCACCGCTCCAGGTCCGCGCACGCCGCGGCGAGGTGCAGTCGGTGCCCAGACTCCCAGAACGCCGGCACGGTGCCAGCAGTCTCGGGTACCTGCGCGGCGAGCTGCACAGCGCGGTCTGGTTGCCCGGTTCGCATGGACTGGTCTACCGCCTGCATCGCCGCCACCCGCGGACCGAACACCCCGGTCTCATTGACCTGGTCGACGCCGGAGCGGGCTGCCGCCGCCGATGCCGCCCTGAGCAGATCGTCTGCCCGACCAGACGAGCCCTGTCGGGCAGCGGCACTGGCGGCGTTGAACAGCAGCGACCCGAACACCCCGATGCGGTGACCGTCGGGTCGAGCCAGCAACCCGCCGTCGAGACGTTGCGCAGCGTGCACGGCAATGCGCTCGGCCTCGGCGAGGTCACCCTGCCGGACGAGCACCCACGCCAAGTAGCGCAGCGCGGCAGCCTCGTCCAGTTCGGGTCGGGTGGTGAACCGGGCGGTGTCCAGTGCGCGATGCGCGGCGTGCGCGGCCAGGTCGACCAACCCCAGCCGCCCGGACAGTCCCGCGGCGAGCCGGTATGAGGTGGCCAGCAGCCCGGCTGCCTGTGCGGCGTGGTCGTCGGCCAGCACGTGCACGGCACGCCGGGTGTCGACCATCAACGCGGGCAGGCCGGCGAGAAGCTCGGTGTGCCGACCGGCGAGGTAGTCCGACCAGGCACCCGACGTCGCATCGTGCAACTCTCTTAGCCCTAGGACCTCGGTGGTCTCCGCGAGATCAGGCAGATCAAGCGCGTGCACGGCGCGGCGCAGCTGCTCGGCGCCAGCGGTGTCCTGCTCAGGTGGTGCGATGCCCAGCAGACGACCAGGGTCAGCGCCCAATGCCAGGGACAGCGCTGCCAGCGTCGAGCGCCGGGCGGTGATGTGCGTGCCTCGCTCAAGGCGCGAGATCGTGTCGACGCTGACACCGGAGGCTTGCGCTAGCTCCTCTTGGGTGAGTCCACGGGCGGCGCGGATCCGGGCCAGGTTCTCACCCAGCGGCAACATGTACCCGACCATACTCGGCTAGGCGTAAAGCGCCGAGTTATGCCGGGCAACGCCGAGAAGTGCCGGTCATCTGCTGTTCCCCGGCATGATCTTAGGCGCGACGGTGGACCGGTGAACTGCAACAACCGACGCACGATCCCGGTCACCTGCACACGCACGGCGGCACGCCAGGATTCACCAACCTGGTGGTAAGTAAGCGCGACGGCACCATCGTGCTCGACCCCCACGCCATTGGCTCGTGCGTGATCACGCTGGACGAGGATGGAGCAGTCGCGGTACGCGACGTGTTGATCGACTGGCTCGGATGAGCTGGTACCCGCGGGTGAGAGCGTGCAGGCTTGTGCCGTGATCGTGGCGCGCGCTGACGTCGTCGGCAGTCTCCTCCGACCGCCCGAGCTACTCGAGGCGCGAAAGCGCCTGGAGCGTGGCGAGATCGGTCCGCCCGAGTTCAAGCGAACCGAGGACGCGGCAGTCGACGCGGCAATCCGCCTGCAGGACAACGCCGGACTCGCCGTGGTCACCGACGGCGAGATGCGCCGCCTGTCGTTTCAGAGCCAGCTCACGGAGGCGGTTGAGGGCTTCAGCGACTGGGATCTCGACGCGTTCTTGTGGGGCGACTGGCAGGGGGACGAGGTCGGGGACAAACGCATCGAACGCCCGCCGATCGCCGTCCTGGGTCGGCTCCAGCGCCGCCGCTTCCTATCCGCCGAGGAGTTCACCTACGCGCGCGGACGGACCGAGCGGATCGTCAAGGTGACGCTCCCGAGCCCGAGCCTTTTCGCCAATTTCTATGACCCGCAGCGGTCGCGCGGCGCCTATCTGAGCCTGGAAAGTTTCCTGGCCGACGTCGCCGAGATCCTGCGCGAGGAGGTCGACGAGCTCGTGCGCCTAGGCTGCGAGTACGTCCAGCTCGACGCGCCACACTATCCGCTGCTTGTCGATCCCGCCTATCGCGACTTCTACGCCAGCCGAGGCTGGCCGGCCGAACGATGGCTCGACCTCGGACTCGAGCTCGACAACGTCGTCTTCGGAGATCGTCCGGGCATGACGTTCGGCTTCCATCTGTGTCGCGGCAACCAGCAGAGCCGCTGGCTGGTCAAGGGCGGCTACGACTGGCTAGCGGAGCACCTGTTCCCGCGCGTGCACGCGCAGCGGTTCCTCCTCGAGTACGACGACGAGCGTTCTGGCGGATTCGAGCCGCTCGCCGCGATACCGGAGGGCAAGACCGTCGTCCTCGGGCTTGTCACGACAAAGACCGGACGGCCGGAGACCATCGACGAACTCGAGACGCGTATCCGCCAGGCAGCACGCCATGTAACGCTTGAGCGCCTCGCGCTGTCTCCCCAGTGCGGGTTCGCCACCTCTGTCCTCGGCAACGCACTGTCCACGGCCGCCCAGGAAGCCAAGCTCCGAACGATCGCTGCAACCGCCAAGCACATCTGGGGCTGACATTCGGACACCAACTGCATTCAGCGGGCTCAGCGGGGTAATCTGCCCTATTTTTACAACGCTGAGCCTGCTGAATGCGGTTGGTGGGCAAGCCGCGGCGGAGGTCCGCGAATGCGTCTTGGATTGTCGCCCGGGCACAGACATTCGTCTTGACTCCGGCCACCACCACGGTCGCAACGCCCTGTTCCCGCAGCAACAAATCTAAGTCGGTGGCATAGAACGCGGAGCACCGCCGTTTCGGTATCTCAATCTCTCGTGGTGAGTGGCACGCGCTGTGCGGTGTCGAGGAGCGAGACGGACCGCCAGCCACTATCGTCGATGCTGCCCGAAGCGGGATTCGAGCTCACCGCTCAGCGGCCACGCCTACGTGGCGCCCATCGAGGACGAGCGCACCGCGGAGTATGCGGGGGAGATGACGCTGCCTGACACAGCAGCCGCCGGCAGCTACGTCAGCCCCACCGGCGAGTTCACCCGCGACCAGCGTTACATCGCCACTCGCATCACCGCCGACGGGCGCGACGGCTTCCCGGTCGAACCAGGCCGGTATCGCCTCGTGGTCAGCCGAGCCTGCCCGTGGGCCAACCGGGCGATCATCGTTCGCCGCCTCCTCGGTCTCGAGGGCGCGCTATCGATGGGGGTGACCGGGCCGACGCACGACTCGCGGAGCTGGACCTTCGACCTCGACCCCGGCGGGCGCGACCCCCGTCCTGGGCATCGAGCGGCTCCAGGAGGCCTACTTCGCCCGCTTCCCCGGCTACGACCGGGGCATCACGGTTCCCGCCATCGTCGATATACCCACCGGCCAGGTCGTCACCAACGATTACTCGCAAAACACACTCGACCTGTCCACCGAGTGGCGACCCCACCACCGGCCAGGAGCTCCGGACCTCTACCCCGAAGATCACCGTGCCGAGATCGACGACGTCAACGGAGTCGTGTTCACCGATGTCAACAACGGGGTGTACCGCTGCGGCTTCGCCGGCACCCAGAAAGCCTACGAAGCGGCCTACCACCGCCTCTTCGACCGGCTCGACTGGTTGTCAGACCGCCTCGAGCATCAGCGCTACCTCGTCGGCGACACCATCACCGAAGCCGACGTCAGGCTGTTCACCACCCTCGTGCGCTTCGACGCGGTCTATCACGGTC
>JBOHGX010000085.1:0-13500 GCA_050700255.1 Pseudonocardiaceae bacterium | reverse complement strand
GCTGGTGAGCTGCTCTGTTATTCCGGGCAGCTCACCAGCCCGCTGCATGGCAGGAAAGGACCCACGTGATGCGCACTCTCGTCGTCGCAGGCCATGGGATGGTCGGGCACCGCATGGTGGAGGCCTTGGTCGGGCGCGATATCGCACGGCAGTGGCGGATCGTGGTTCTCGCCGAGGAGGGCAGGCCCGCCTACGACCGGGTCGCCCTGTCCTCCTATGTGGACTCGTGGGATGCTCAGACGCTGGCGTTGCCCGCGGTCGAGGACGACCGGGTGGAGCTGCGGCTAGGTGACCCATGCGTGGCGATCGACCGGCGTCAACGCGCAGTCCGCACCGCGTCCGGGCACCGGGTCCGTTACGACGCACTAGTGCTGGCCACCGGATCGGCACCGTTCGTGCCCCCGGTCCCCGGCCATGACCTGCCCGGTTGTTACGTCTATCGCACCCCAGAAGACCTCGACGCCATCCGCGCGGCAGCGCAGCGCGCAATGCACACCACAGCGGCGGGCCGGCGCTCCGGGGTGGTAGTCGGTGGCGGGCTGCTCGGCCTGGAGGCCGCCCATGCGCTGCGCCAGCTCGGGCTGTCCCCACACGTGGTCGAAATCGCCCCCCGGCTGATGCCGATGCAGGTGGACGAGGGCGGCGGAGCGCTGCTGCGCCGGTTCATCGAAAACCTCGGGGTGCGGGTGCACTGCGGCCACGCCACCCAGGCGATCGAACCCGATCGGGGACGGCTGCTGGTCCGGCTTGCCGATGGCACCGAGCTCGACACCGATGTCGTGGTGTTCTCGGCCGGGGTGCGACCCCGCGACACGCTGGCCCGCGAAGCCGGGCTGTCAGTCGGTGAGCGCGGTGGTGTGCTGGTCGATAACGGCTGCCGCACCTACGACGAGGACATCTGGGCGATCGGCGAGTGCGCGGCGGTCGAGGGCCGCTGCTACGGGCTGGTCGCCCCCGGCTATGCGATGGCCGAGGTGGTGGCCGACCGGCTGCTCGGTGGAAACGCCACCTTCCCCGGCGCCGACATGTCCACCAAGCTCAAACTGCTCGGGGTCGATGTGGCCAGCTTCGGTGATGCCCACGGCACCACCAAGGGGGCGCTGGAGGTCGTATACAACGATCCCATCGCCGGCCGGTACGCCAAGCTGGTCGTTTCCGACGACGCCCGGACGCTGCTCGGCGGGGTGCTGGTGGGCGACGCTGAAGCCTACGGCACGCTGCGTGCGTTGGTCGGCGCCGAGCTGCCCGGCGATCCGGGCGCCCTGATTTCCCCGTCCGGTGCTGAGCTGGACGCCGGTGCCCTGCCGGCCGGGGCTCAGGTCTGCTCCTGCCACGCGGTCACCGTCGAGACGATCGGCGCGGCGGTAACTCAGCAGGGCTGCACGACGGTGCCTGCTCTCAAGGAGTGCACCAAGGCCGGCACCGGCTGCGGGTCCTGCGTGCCGATGTTGAAGAAGCTGCTTGCCGCTAACGGCGTCGAGCAGTCCAAGGCGTTGTGTGAACACTTCGCGCACAGCCGAGCGGAGCTGTTCGAAATCGTTGCCGCCACCAGGATACAAACCTTCTCCGAGCTGGTCGGCAAGCACGGTAAAGGCCGTGGATGCGATGTGTGTAAACCTGCGGTGGCTTCGATCCTCGCCTCGCTGAGCGGAATATTCTCCCCGCAGAGCCACATCCTGGACGGCGAGCAGGCCACTCTGCAGGACACCAACGACCATTTTTTGGCCAATCTGCAGCGTAACGGCACCTACTCGGTGATCCCCCGGATCCCCGGCGGGGAGGTCACCCCGGAGAAACTGATCGTGATCGGCGAGGTGGCCCGCGACTTCGGCCTCTACACCAAGATCACCGGTGGGCAGCGGATCGATATGTTCGGCGCCCGGGTGGAGCAGCTGCCAGCGATCTGGCGCCGCCTGGTGGACGCCGGGTTCGAGTCCGGGCACGCCTACGGCAAGGCGCTGCGCACAGTGAAGTCCTGCGTGGGTACCGACTGGTGCCGCTACGGGGTGCAGGATTCGGTGGGCATGGCCATCTCCCTGGAGTTGCGTTACCGCGGGTTGCGCGCGCCACACAAGCTCAAGTCCGCGGTCTCGGGCTGCGCCCGGGAATGCGCCGAGGCCCGCAGCAAGGACTTCGGAGTAATCGCCACCGAGACGGGATGGAACCTCTATGTGTGCGGCAACGGCGGCTTCCGGCCGCGGCACGCCGATCTACTGGTGTCCGACGTGGACACCGAGACGCTGGTGCGCACCATCGACCGGTTCCTGATGTTCTACGTCCGCACCGCCGACCGGCTGCAGCGCACCGCGCCGTGGCTGGAGGAGATGGAAGGCGGGCTGGACCATTTGCGAGACGTGATCGTGCACGACTCGCTCGGGATCTGTGCCGAGCTCGACGCGGCGATGGAGGCGCATGTGGCGGGCTACTCCGACGAGTGGCGCGGCGTGCTGGAAGATCCCGACAAGCTGGCGCGCTTCACCTCGTTCGTCAACGCGCCAGGCACACCCGATCCGACCATCGAGTTCGTCCAGGAGCGTGGCCAGCCGACTCCGGCCCATCGCCGGCCCGGCCAACCGGTCATGATCGCCGGCCCGAAGCTGGCAGTGATGCGATGACCGCCGACGTAATTAGTCCCGCGGAGGCGGCGACATGACCGCCGACGTAATTAGTCCCGCGGAGGTGGCGATATGACTACCCAGGTGCGGGCGCCCTGGACCGCGGTGTGCCGTTACGACGACATTATCCCGGAACGAGGGGTGGCGGCGCTGGTCGACGGGGCCGTGGTGGCGGTATTTCGCACCCACGACGGCGCGCTGCACGCACTCTCGAACCTGGACCCGTTCAGCAGCGCATCGGTGCTCTCTCGGGGGATTGTCGGAGATCGTGGGGGCCGGGCGACGGTGGCCTCTCCGATCTACAAGCAGGTGTTCGAGCTGGCCACCGGGCTATGCCTGGACGACCCGAACGTCTCAGTGCCGACGTATCCGGTGCGAGTGGTCGACGGGATCGTAGAGATCGGTCCACCATGACCCCCTCCCGGCGTGTCCACGCGTCCTGCACGGTGTGTCGCACGCTGGTGCACGGTGTGTCCGGCGCTGGTGTACGGCCCGCCGAAGCACTCTGCACCGCTGAGCCGCCATCGACTGAGCGCACGAGACTGCCGACATGACCACACCATCGCCGAGGCCGCGACCCGAGCCCCTGCCGCTGGCGGGGTTCACGGTCGGTGTCACTGCTGCCCGGAGAGCAGCTGAGCTGGGCGCTTCGCTGGAGCGCAAGGGCGCCGAGGTGTTGCACGCCCCGGCGATCCGGATCGTGCCGCTGGCTGATGACACCGAGCTGCACATCGCCACCGAGCAGCTGATCAACCACCCTCCTGACGTCGTCGTGGTGACCACCGGCATCGGATTCCGCGGTTGGGTGGAGGCCGCCGATGGCTGGGGGATGGGCGAGGCCCTGATTGCCGCGCTGCGTCGCGCCACCTTGCTGTCCCGAGGGCCCAAGTCGCGTGGCGCGGTTCGGGCGGCCGGCCTGACCGACGCCTGGTCGCCCCCGTCGGAGTCCTCAGCTGAGGTCTTGGAGCACCTGTTGGCCGAGGAGCTGGACGGGGTGCGGGTAGCAGTGCAGCTGCACGGCGAGCCGCTGCCGGATTTCGTCGACGCGCTGGTCTGCGCGGGCGCCCAGGTGGTGCAGGTGCCGGTCTACCGGTGGGTGGCACCCGATGATCTCGCCCCACTGGATCGGCTGCTTGGGGCCACTCTGGACGGTACTGTCGACGCGCTCAGTTTCACCAGCGCCCCTGCCGCAGCCAGCCTGCTGAGCCGGGCCGACAAGCTAGGCGTGCTGGACCTGCTGTTGCGCCGCCTGCGCCGGGAGGTGCTCGCCGCGTGCGTCGGCCCGGTTACCGCCGGACCGCTGGTGGCTCAAGACGTGCCTACCGTGCAACCGGATCGCTCCCGGATCGGCGCGCTGGTGCGTACTTTGGCCGAGACGCTGCCCGCTCGGGCGCCGCGCTGGCCGGTAGCCGGTCACCTGCTGGAGTTGCGTGGGCACGCGGCGGTCGTCGATGGAGTGCTGCGCGCCGTGCCGCCGACCCCGATGGCGCTACTGCGGCTGCTGGCAGCCCGCCCCGGGCGGGTGGTACCGCGCGCCGACCTGCTCGCCGTGATGCCTGCGGCCGGTGATGACGAGCACGCTGTCGAGACCGCAGTGGCCCGGCTGCGTGTTGCTCTGGGTGCTCCACGACTGGTGCAAACCGTAGTCAAGCGAGGCTACCGGCTGGCCCTGGATCCGGGGGATTGCCGATGAGGGCATTGCTGTGACTGTCGTCGTGGCCGCGCACGGCACCCGCGACCCTGCCGGCGTCGCTGTGGCGCAGCAGCTGGTAGCGGCGCTGCGCGCCCGGTTGCCTGGTAGACCGGTACTGCTTTCCTTCGTCGACGTGCTCGGTCCAGGGGTGCGCGAAGTGATCACCGGCGCACCGGGTCCGGTCACTGTCGTCCCGGCGTTTCTGACCAGCGGTTACCACGTACGGACTGACGTGCCCAGGGAGGTGGCCGCTACCGGCCGCGGGGACGTGACCGTCACTGCGCCGCTCGGGCCGCACCGGCTCCTGGTGGGCGCGATGGCAGACCGGTTGCGCGCGGGAGGCTGGCGCCGCGGCGACGCGGTGGTGTTGGCGGCCGCAGGTTCGTCCGATTGGCGTGCGGTGGCCGACGTGCGTGCCGCGGCGGTTGCGCTGTCCAAGCAGGTTGATCGCCGGGTTCGAGTCGGGTTCATCGCCACCGGCGCACCGGAGGTGGCACCCCTGGTTGCCGGGCTGCGAGCACGCGGTGAGCCCACAGTGGCGGTGGCCTCGTGGCTGCTGTCCCCGGGAGTGTTTCACTGCAGGCTCGCCGAGGCCGGGGCAGACGTGGTGGCCGCCCCATTGGGTGTGCACCCGGGGGTGGTCGAGCGGCTGGCCCAGCTCGCGGGGACGAACGCAGTGCTCCGCAGCGCGTGACGTTGCCATCGGACCGCCCATCGGGCAGCGGCTCGGCTGTGTAACAGGCGTTATTTCCGTTGACCCAAGCGGTTGGCCGACGCAAGAGTAGCGGCGACGGGGGAGGATTGACGTGTCGAATGTGCGCGGTGGTCGCCTGCGACACCCGGGGGGTCAGGCGATCGGCGTGGTGCTGGCCACCCTTGGCCTGCTCGCGGCGACGGCCGTGACCTCACCGGCGCCCGGTCGTGCCGATACCAGCTACCCGGTGCTGCTCGTGCACGGCGGGGCTGGCAACCCGGGCAACTTCAAGGAGATGGAACGCCGGCTCGTCGCTGACGGCTACCGGCCCTTCACTGTCAATCTCGGCTTTCCCGGGGTCGATACCGCTCGCAACGCGGACATGATCAGAACCGAGGTCGACAAGATCCTTGCCACGACCGGAGCGTCGAAGGTGCACCTGGTAGGGCACAGCATGGGCGGGCTGTCTACCCGCTACTACATCAAGATCCTGAACGGCCTACCGCAGGTGGCGACCTACACCGCGTTCGGCACACCACAGCACGGCAACCCCAGACACACGTGCCGGCCTTCGGAACTCGTCCCTGACCAATGCCCGAGGGGCAAGGTCATGAAGGAACTCAATGCCGGCGACGACACACCCGGCTCGATCTACTACACATCCATCGCGAGCAAGCAGGCCCACCCTGAAGAAGCCAACGGCACCTGGCACCCACTTGACCAGGGTGCCTGCCTGCCAATGATCGACGGTGGGTCGCACCCTGAGGAACCGAGCAACCTCGCGATCTACCAAGCGGTGAGGGACGGACTCAACTCGACCTGTCCGACCGGATGGACCAACCTGCCCGAGGGGTGGACCAACCTACCGAGCTGAGTCCGGCCGTGATCGCCATCAGCGCCGCGGAACTAGCGCGTCAACTCTAAATCCTCGCACGACCATGGTTGCAAGCAGCGCGCGATATCATCGTGGCGCGTCGCCGGGGCGCGCCCGATCCGCGGACGGAGGTTCGTGTGCAAGCCAGCGGGTTGGAAGGTATCGAGCGTGCGCTCGTGCTCGCCGACGCGCCGACGCTGTCGATGCTGCTGCAAGCCGATCCGGTTGCTGCCGCGGCGGAGGTCGACGGGCTGGTGCCACTATTGATGCTGCTACGCCGGTCGATCGGTTCGCCACCAGACGTCCGCAGTGCTGCCCGGCTGCTGCTCGACGCCGGCGCCGACCCGAACAGCCACACCATCGAGTGGGGCGGGCAGGGCCAGATGTCCGCGCTGTTCGGCGCCGTCGAGCGTGGCGACGTCGCACTGGTCCGGTTGCTCGTTGAGCGCGGTGCGACGAAGGACGAGGACGCGTTCTACCACGCGTGCGAGCAGTCGAACACTGCGTTGCTGGACTTGCTCTACGAACCCGGCTTCGAGGACATGGTCAACCACAAGCTGGACTTCGAGGACGCCGCCGGCCTGCGGTGGTTTCTCGACCGTGGCATCGACGTCAATGCCCACCGATGCCTGCACCATGCGATCAGCCGCGGCCGCGGCCAGACGATCATCACGACGTTGCTCGACGCCGGCGCCGACATCAACCTGACGTGGGATCGCTGGGATGTCGGCCGTCGCCCGCTCGCGTTGGCTGCACGCTGTGGCCATCTCGCCGCCTACGAGCTACTCGCGTCCCGTGGCGCGGCCGCGGACCTCGATCCAGTCGACGCGGCGGTGCTGGCCGTCGCGCGCGGCGAGTCGGTGCGGCTGCCGAAAGCGCCGCCGCCTTCGCTCGGCAATCCGTGCACTGACGACTTCGGTTGGATCCTCGGTCAGTTCGCATTGCTCGGCCGGACCGGCGTTGTGCAGGCGCTGCTCGACAGCGGTCTGTCGGTCGACACGCGCGGTTGGAGCAACTTCACGCCGCTGGATCAGGCCGCCATGCACGGGCGAACGAAGACGGTACGGCTGCTGATCGAGCGCGGTGCGGACCTGCGTGACTGTGCGTTTGACTCCGACGGGCCCACACCGTTGGACTGCGCCTTGTGGGGACTGCAGAACAACCGCGCCGAGGACGGCGACTATCCGGGGACGGTGGAGGCGCTGCTCGTGGCCGGTGCACCGACGCGGCACTCGCGGCCCATCGGTGACGAGGCGGTCGACGCGCTGCTGGCCAAGTACGCGGCCACCCAATAGCGGTCGTCCGGCTGCTCTTAGCCTGGGGAGCCCATGTCGGTGTGGCGCGGCCAGTGGTGCACTGACACGGCGTAGGAATCCGTACCGGTGAACGGCTGTCGATGCCACGTGGCGTACCGGGCCTCGAGGGCGAGGCCCGCGCTTTCGCACCACGTGTCGTAGTCCGCCACCGACGGCCAGCCCTCTTGCAGCTGAAATCCGGCGATGAGTCGCCCGTTCGGCGTCAGGTGTCGCGCACACGAAACGACCGCTGACTGGCGCCGGTTGACAGCCACGTACGGCATGACATTGCCGGCAAGCACGACGGCGTCGAACCGATTCGTCAGATCGAGCTCACTGAGATCAGCCTGCACCCAGGTCAACTCGGGAGCTTTGGCGCGCGCCACATCGATCATGTCCTGATCGAGGTCGGTACCGACGACGTCGAGCCCGCGGCGAGCCAGCTCGATGGCCACCCGGCCAGTGCCACACCCTGCGTCCAGCACAGAGCGCGGACCGTAGGAGAACACGAAATCCGCTTCGCCATGGGGGTTGGCGCCTACGGCCTCCATGCGCCGCCAGCGCTCGTCGTAGTCCGTGGGGCTGAGCTGTCGACGCCAGCGGTCCCAGTCGGACGGCGTTCCGGTCACTCATCGACCCCCATTGCACTCGACGTATCTACGGCGTGTCTCCTTCGTCGAGCGGTAAGTCCCGATGCTCCCGTCGCTGCCGCACTTCCACGAGGCCACCATCGTCTTCGTCGACACCAGCAATTCCGTCCCACGCGACCACTGCGCAACCAGAACATCGACCTGTTTTGACGTACGCTCGCCCCAGAATGCGGGCGTCCGATGGGGCGGCTGCCCGGTTGCGCGCGAGACTGGCCTCCGCAGTGCTCCGAATTGTTGCAGGCAATGACTTGACGAACAGGTCGACCTCTCGCGGCAAGATCCTCGGTGCGGTGAGCCGCGGCCAGACTTCGTCTGTTCCAAAGCCGGCGCGCCGAAGCTCCTGGGACACCCAGGCATCGGTCGCCTTTGCCAGCCGGCCCGACTGCGAGCCGACGCCTTCCCCGACGGGAACACCCAGCATGGCTTCCAGCAGGGTGTAGTCCGGGAGGTACTGCATGCCACCTGGCGAAATGGGTACCCACGGATTCAATTCCGGGCGTTGCATTACGAGCGGCTCGAGCAAACGCGTACAGGTCTGTGGGCTCATCCTGTTCCGGCATCAGGAGGGCACTCCCCTGAGCCGAGTACTGATATCAGCTGCGGGAAAGGCCACGGCCAGTGCCTCCTCGGGCCGCGCGGCGGGCGGCCAGCTCGGCGTGAGCGTCCCGCAGCGAATTCACCTCCGAGCGAGCGATACCGAGTTGACCGACGAGAAGGACGTCGTCGAGGAGCTTGACTGCCTCAGCCAGCCCTCCGGGTCTGTCCAGCAGAGCCGCAACCTGCGGGCGTATCGCGGTCAACACCGTCTGGGCCTGCTGCAGGACACCCGGCTCAGGAACCGGCAGCCGGTCAGCCTCCTTCGGCTCCAGCTTCAGCATGCCGCCACCGTAGGCGCGGCCAACCGTCTCGGCGCCCAGCAACGTCATCGACGTCAGCGTGCCCAGCGGCAGTAAGTCGATGCCCAGCCTTCGCAACTCAGGGCGCAGGTACACACCATGCACGGAGTTGAGGTGATGGGTTCGACCATGGTTGGCGCACAGTCGGGGACTGTCCGCGTTCATGTAGGTCACCAACACATCAGCTGGTGGTACAAGTGGTATTCGCCACCACGGCGAGCGAACCCGGCACTTATAGGCGGTGTGCACCCCGAGTTGCTCGCCGGCTCGGATGTAGCGCTTGGCTGCTGGTGACGGCTGATCTGCCGGCCGGAACAGCAAGGTCGACGACCCAGTCCGGGCCAGCTGTTGGTGGGCGGCAGCGGTGAAGGCCAGGCCGCGCAGGTGGCGCGACCCTGGCGGAGACACCGGCAGCAGTTCATCGCTGCGCAGGCCCAGCTCAGCGGCGCGGTCTGCGGGCAGGGCGAAGTACTTGTTGTTACCTGTGACCATGCCAAGGGTGGTCTCACCCCAGGATTGCAGCGTCGTGAACTGCCCGCTTCGTTGCAGGGTCAGGTGCGCCTCCCGCGCCGCGGTGGACAGCAGTGACGATGTCCACTTGCCCTCGACCGGGTCCGGTTTCCAGGTCCGGATCAGCGGAGCTGCACCGGCCAGATCTGCAGCGGTAGGGAGCTGCTGGAGTTCGCAATGGCCGGCCGGCCCTTGCCCATAGCCGTCGGCGAGCAGCAGAACGACTTCCTCCTGCACTCCCGGAGAGACCCGTTCGGTGAACAACACCAAGCGCACCCGGGCGAATCGCTGCATGAGGAACCTGCGCACCTCAGCGGCGTAATTCACCGACAGCAGCTCCGCCGGAAGTACCAACCCGAGCCGGCCACCCGGCTTCAGGAACAGCGCACTGCGCACCGTGAACGCGGCCCATGAGGAAGCCAGCCGGGTCAGTGCCACGCCGGCCCGAAGCGCTGCCTCGCGGCTGCGGGCCCGGGCCTCCCCGGCGAAGTCCTGATAACGGACATAAGGAGGGTTGCCGATTACCGCGTCGTAGCGGCCGAACGGCGGGATGAGGAAGAAGTCTCCAGCGATCACGTGCGCTGCATGGCCGGCGGCCCGGACGAGCGCCTCCGCCTGCCGGGCACTGTCACGGTGTAACTCGATACCACGTAATCCCATCCGGCTGCGCATCTCGCCCGCCAACGTGGCTAACGTGTCGAGCCGCTCCCCGGCGGCGAGCAGGAACGCGGCCTCCCCACACGAAGGCTCCAGCACCTCATCCGAAGCCGAGCGGATCGCCCAGTCCGCCACGTACCGGCACAGCTCAGGCGGGGTGAAGAAGGCGCCACGCGCCTTGCGCACCTGCGCGGTGTCGGAGGTGAGGTGGACGGTCACCCGGCGCAGTCTGCCGTACGGTCACGACAGTCTTCGGGACGCTCGCCGCCCGGCTCTGCACAGTCCGGCCGTCGCGCTCATGAACACGTCGTACAGTGCTGGTTCCGGGGTGCGGAGCATGGTGGGCGTGGTGATCTCGACCAGCAGCATCTCGACGAGGAATTGCACTCGGGCGGAAAGGAGATGGCTAGTGTGGCCGAGGGCTGAGCGTTCCTTGAGCCCGAGGCTGGTGTGGATGTGCGGCAATTGGCGGTCGGTCTTCGGATCGTGGCCTAGGGTGCCACAGCCGAGGGCGTCGACGTTGGTCAAGTGGACTTTGGACCAGACGGGGGCACCGGGGCCGGCGAGTTTCTCGCAGGTGCCGACGATCTCGGCCTCGGCAAACCCCGCGATGAACATGGGATGTAGCCCTGCCCCCCAGGATCAGCGAGGAGCGCTCTGGCACGGCGATCCGCGCTAGCCGACAACAGCTGAACCGTCGCGTGTACTGGTCTGACGGATCAGGCAGCACACCATCCCACGTGGTGAGATCGGCATCAACCGGCAACCACCAGCGCGTCCACGGCAGCCAGTCTCCACTGAGAAATCCCACGCCAGAACGCTACTCAGTCGGTGGCCACGCGAACGCGCGACGTGCGGGATCAGTCGCCGTTCTCGAGCGGCGGTGTCGGTCTGGGCCATCGTGCTAAGGCGCGGTCACAGCGACGGACCGTACCCGGTGCACCAGCATGGCCTCCGGAGGCTGTGGGAGGAGGCGAAGCCGCTCACAACTGGTGGGTGGACCAAGGCCAGGCCCGACGCCGAGCGCTGCGATTCACCGTGGCCCGTGGGAGCAGAGATCGAGTTGGTCGGTTAGCGGGCGCGGGCCGATCGGAGGCGCCATTCCGCATGCGGGTCAAGGGTTGAGGAGCTGGCTCACTCGCTGCGGCGATACGTCGAGCACGGCGGCGACGTCGGACCCGCTCATATGCCGGTCTGTGCTGAGCTGTCGGGCGACCGCTCGCCACCTCGCTGCGGCCTCTCGCTGTAATCGCTCCGCCTCGCGGGATGCCTCGCGGGCGGCCTCGATCTCGGCGGAGAGCTCGTCATCGAGTTCGATCCGGTAGTCCACGGCGATCTCGCCGGGGTGGGCGCCGGTCAGCGCGGCGACGTAGTCGCCTACCATGCGCCCGGCGGATGCCAAGGTAGCGGCCTGCGTCACGCCGATCCCATCGATGTGGAGCTCCCAACCCAGTTCCCATCGCCTTGCGGTCACCGTGTACGTCGTCACTGCAACCACCCCTCCGGCGAACAGGTCAGTCGCCTGATGGCGTCCCGGACGACCCCGGGTGAGGTCACCTTGTGGCGCGGAAGCGGGAAGATGTGCTTGCCACACATACAGCCGTACACGTCATGGTCACCGGTCGACCGCCGAAGGCGGCAGCCCTGCTCGCGCAGCGCCACCTCGATGTCTCGCCGCTTCATCGCCTTGACCACGAGCCTAGTTCTAGCCCCCCTAGAGGACAACCTTAAGGGGGGCTAGACACCGGCGACTGCGTGATCGGCTAGCGGCGAGGGGAAGTGGGTGTGGGGGCGGGTTGGTCCCAGGCTCGGGCGTAGCGGCGGGCGCCTGGGTGCTGGTCGCGGCTGCGGTAGACGACGTAGGGGCGGACCAGGTAGCCCACCGGTGCGCTGAACACGTGCACCAGGCGGGTGCAGGGCCAGAGGGCCAGCAGGGCGAGCACGACCACGTTGTGGACCTGGAAGCTGATTGGGACACCGACCATCAGCTCCGGTTGCGGCGACAGGGTGAACAGGCTGCGGAACCATGGCGACACCGTCGCCCGGTAGTCGTAGCCGCCGCCGATCAGGTTGCTGCCGACGGTGTTCAGCATCCCGGTCACGATCGCGGCGGTCAGCAGCAGGTACATGACCTTGTCGATGGCCGTGGTGGCCTGGCGCACCGCCATTACGGTGACCCGCCGGTACAGCAGGATCGCCAGCCCGGCGACCGTGGCCAGGCCAGACAGCGTGCCGAAGGACACCGAGATCAGGTGGTAGGCATGGCCGGACACGCCGAGCGCCGCGGTCCAGCTCGCCGGGATGGCGATGCCGAGCACGTGACCGCCGAGCACCGCCAGCAACCCGAAGTGGAACAGCGGGCTACCCAGCCGAAGCAGCCGGCTCTCATACATCTGGGAGGACCGGGTGGTCCAGCCGAACTGGTCGTGCCGGTAGCGCCAGATGTGGCCGACCACGAATGAGATCAACGCCAGGTAGGGCACGGTCATCCAGAGCAGGGTGGTCACCGGCGTCCTCCCATCTGTTCCTGCAGCGCCGGGTCCATCGCGAACGCCTCCAAGCCCACCTCTTCCTCCGGTGGACCCTGCGCAGCGAGCTCGGCGACCCGACGCCGGTCGGCGACGTTGAGCTCCGGCAGGGTGGCGCACACCGCGTCGAGTACCGCCGTATAGGGCGACCCGCAGTCCTGCAGGGACAGTCTGAGCAGCTCCACGACCGGCCGGTATTCGGCCAGCAGCCGCCGACCGGCTACCGGGTCGACGGTCGCGGCGAACTCCAGCACCACCGCCAGATGGTCTGGCAGCTCGTGCTCGCCCAGTGTGACGCCCGCCGCGCGGTAGGCGTGCTTGAACCGCAGCAGTGCCATGCCGCGTTTGCGCGTGTCGCCGTAGGCGTAGTAGCTCAGATGCAGGCAATTGCGACGGCGCAGGTCGAAGGTCTCGACGTAGTACGCGGCCAGTTCGATCGGTGGTGTCCGGCTGAGGTGGTCTACGAACGACACCAGAGCGGGTCCTGCCGGCGCGGGCAGCGATCCGGCCCCTGCGTGCAGCTCGTCGAGCATGTCCAAGGTTTGCTGTGTCGGGTAGTCCAGCAGCAGCGCGGCGATCCGCCACACCACGCGTTGCTCGTACTGACCGCGTTCTGGGGACAGAGTGCACTTATCAGTGGCCGATAACTGCGTTCTGTCCCCAGACTGCGCTCGACGCAACCAGGACGGGCTCATGGGATGTGCTCCGGTACTTGGTCTGCGCCGTTAGCCGGTACCGCGGTGAACAGCCCATTTGTGTTCTTGCCGTCCCAGTTGAGCAGGTTGATCCGGCGCCCCTTGTCCGCCGGCGCCGCCGCACCGTTGCCGTCGGCCGGTTGCGCCGTCAGGTGGAACTTGTCGTCCATGACGTCGAAGGCGGTCATGCCCGGCCCGCCGTCGGAGTCCAGGCTGCACCCGGTCGCCAGCGCATCCAGCCGGTGGGCGTCGGAGCCGGCGGCGCTGGGTATGACATAGCGGTGCTCGTACTTGGCGATGGCCAGCAGCCGGTACATCGCCTCGATCTCGGCCGGCGTCAGGCGCACCGACTCCGCGATCTCCGGGTCGACCGGCTCGCCGAGGTTGACCCGG
>JBOHGX010000084.1:0-11861 GCA_050700255.1 Pseudonocardiaceae bacterium | reverse complement strand
GGGACCCGATGCGCATCTGGACGCCGCGGCCGACGCGGTGGCCACGGCACAGCGGCAGCTCGGTGAGGTGATCGAGCACCTGCGGCCGGCCGGCAGCGCAGAAAACGGAGAGCTGGCGCAGACCCTGCGCCGCCACGTCGAACTGTGGTCTCGGCGGGCCGGCGTGCCCGCCGAGCTGATCGTCAACGCTGACCGCGACTTACCTGCCGAGCCGCTGCTGACGGTGGCGACCGAGGCGCTGACCAACGTTGCCCGGCATTCCGGCGCCCGGCATGTCAGGCTGGTGCTACAGGCAGCGGACGGGCAGGTGCAGCTGACCATCGCCGATGACGGCCACGGGTTCGACCAGGCGGTGACGGTGCCCGGCCAGGGTCTGCGAGGAATGGCTGAGCGGTTGGCGCAGCGTCGCGGTGAACTGGACGTCCGGTCCGGTCCGGCGGGCACCACGCTCACCGCCAGCTACCCGGAGGCGTGATGATCACTGTGCTGATCGCCGACGATCATCCCCTGGTCCGTAGCGGGATCGCCGGTTTCCTGCGTACCCAGATCGATCTTGAGGTGGTGGCCGAGGCGAGCACCGGCGCCGAGGCGGTGGAGCTGGCGCAACGGCACCGCCCAGACGTCGTGCTGATCGACCTGCAGATGCCTGGCGGGGACGGGGTGGACGCGATCCGCCGGATCGCCACGTCGGTGCCGCATACCCGGTCGGTGGTGCTCACCTCACACGCCAGCGACGCTGACATCTTTCCCGCCATCCGGGCCGGAGCGCTGTCCTACCTGCTCAAAGACGTAGGCCCCGACGCGTTGGCCGCCGCTGTGCGGGCCGCCGCGGCCGGCGAGGCGGTGCTGCACCCCCGAGTGGCCGCCCGGGTGGTCGGCGAGCTGCGTGGCCGGCGTCGTGACCAGCCCAACGCGCTGCGGGACCTCACCGAGCGCGAGCTGGAGGTACTGCGGCTGATTGCCGAGGGGCTGTCCAACGCCGACATCGCTGACCGGCTGGTGATCGGGGAGAAGACGGTGAAGACCCACGTCAGCGCGATCCTGACCAAGCTGCGGCTGGCTGACCGTACTCAAGCCGCAGTGCACGCCTGGCGGCACGGAGTGCTCGGCCGCCCGACGGAGCGATGACCCGCCTACGGACCGAGGTGCTCGCCCGCCCGGCTCGGCACTGTGGACGCCGTGCAGACCGCAACTATCCGTGGCGCCACCCGGCTGTGGCTCGAGCTTGCCGTCCTGGCGTCGCTGCTGGCGTCGTTCCTGACCATCCCGCTGGCGGTGCCGCACATCGCGCTCGGCGTGGTGTGGGCCACGCTGGCCGCCGTCCATGTGGCGCGCTGCCGCCGGATCTATGGGGTTGTACTGCGCCGCGGCCTGCGCAGGCGCGGGATTGCCACTACGGCGCTGATCAGTACAGCGCTGGTGGTGACAGTGTCCGGGCTGGTGCAGTGGGCCGGGGTGGCCGCGGCGATCCCGTGGCATGCCGGCAGCTCGATGCTGCTATTGCTGCTCGCTGGCGGGCACGCCGCTCGAAGACTATGGCGACGCCGCCGCCGGCGGGAAACCGCCGGGCAACGATTAACCGATGTGCCAACGAGCAACTGCCTGGACACGTAAACGGGAACTGCACGTTCGCCGGATTGACGTGGGATCGCCGTTGCTTCGTACTCAGCTCAGGCCGGGGGGCCTAACGCACGAGTGAGGTCTGAGGTCAATGAGAACTGCGTATCGCTTTCTGGCGTACCTGCTCGCGCTGGAGGTCATCATCCAAGCTGCGGCAATCTCCTTCGCGGTCTTCGGGCTGGGTAAGTGGATCCAGGACGGAGGGGTTCTGGACAAGGCGACGATGGAGAGCGACTCAGTGGGTTTCACCGGGGTCGTCGGCTTCATGATTCACGGGCTCAACGGACAGTTCATCGTCCCGCTTATCAGCATCCTCCTGCTCATCGCGTCCTTTTTCGCGAAGGTGCCCAGGGGTGTCCTGTGGGCGGGAGTGCTGTTCTTGCTCGTCATCGTCCAGGTGCTCCTCGGAATCTTCGGCCACGGCCTCCCGGCGCTAGGCTTGCTGCACGGCCTCAACGCTCTCGCCGTGTTCGCGATGGCCCTGGTCGCCGCACGCAAGGCGGGTAGCACCGCGGGCGCTGCCCCTCGGGTTCGCCACGCGGCCACGGTCTAGCGAACGTGGCGGAGGTAACCGCCCGCGCTGATTTCCCCGCGAGGCGTAACCACCGGCGGACGCTGGTCGCCGCCGTGGTCGCCCTCGTGGTGCTGGCTCCGCTGGGGTGGCTGTGGCAGTCCAGCCTGCTCCCGGACTCGTATTCGGTCATGGACATGGGCTATCCCGACCACGGAGGCGGGCCGCATCATTCCATGGGCGGCATGTCGATGGCCGATCGCAGCGTCGCGTCGCTCACGGAAGCTCGCAGCGGCCCGGCGGACGTCGACGTCACGCTGACCGCGCGCAAGGAGCAGTTCCGCCTCGCCTCGGGCCGGACCGTCGACGGCTACACGCTGAACGGGACCTCACCCGGGCCGGTCCTCCGCGCACAGCAGGGACAGCTGATCCAGGTACGGCTGGTCAATGAGTCGGTGCCTGATGGCGTCACCCTGCACTGGCATGGTGTCGAGGTGCCCAATGCTGCTGACGGGGTCGCGGGCGTGACCCAGAATGCGGTGCCGGTCGGGGGTGAGTTCACTTACCGGTTCGTGGCGCAGCAGGCCGGCACGTTTTGGTATCACTCCCATCAGGTGTCCCACGAGCAGGTCCAGCGCGGCCTGCTCGGAGCCCTGGTGATCAGCCCACGGGTCGGGGAAGACCTGGCCGACGCGTTGGCCCTGGTGCATGTCTACGACGGGCAGCGCACGATCAACGGGTTGGCTGGTGACGTCCGGGTCAGCGCGGCGCCCGGGTCGCGGATCCGGGTACGTGTGATCAACACCGACAACGGTCCAATGCTGGTGTGGCTGGGTGGAACCGGATACCGGCTCGTCGCCGTCGACGGGACTGATGTGCATGAGCCGACCCCAGTGGTCGATACCGCGGTGGAGGTGACCGCCGGGGGTAGAGCCGACCTTGAGATCGTCATGCCGGCGGACGGGTCGGGCGTCCGAGTCGAGATGGGCGGTTCGGCTGCGCTGGTGCTCGGTGCGGCGTCAGCCGTCGCGCCGCCGGCGGTCATGCCGTCTCGGGTGCTCGATCTGCTCAGCTACGGCTCGCCGGCTCCGGCTGGATTCGACCCGGCTGCCGCATCCCGCCGCTTCGAGTACGCGATGGGCCGGTGGCCCGGGTTCCTCGACGGGGTGCCGGGCGTTTGGTGGACGATCAACGGACACCTGTTCCCCGACGTCCCGATGTTCGTGGTACGCGAGGGCGACGTGGTGCGCATGCACATCTCGAATTCCAGCGGCGAGGTTCACCCGATGCACCTGCACGGTCATCACGCGCTCGTGCTCAGCCGCGCCGGGGTGGCAGCGACCGGAAGCCCGTGGTGGGTCGACTCGCTCAACGTCGCCGACGGCGAGTCCTACGAGATCGCCTTCCTGGCCGACAACCCCGGAGTGTGGATGGACCACTGCCACAACCTGCCGCACGCGGCCGAGGGGCTGGTGGCGCACCTGATGTACGAGGGCGTCACCGTCCCCTACACAGTGGGAGGCACCGCAGCCAACCAACCGGAGTGACGCGGATCCGTCAGCCGTCTTGGCGTGTCTCGCCGCCTACCCCGGCGTGCGGCAGGTGCTCGGCGGGGATCGTGCCCAGCGGAAATCGTGCCAGCCGCCCCGCCTGGAAGTCCTCGAAGGCCTGCAGCACCTCCGCGCGGGTGTTCATCACGAACGGTCCGCTCCAGGCGATCGGCTCCCGGATCGGAGCACCGCCCAGGACGACGACGTCCAGAGCTGGATGCCGCGACTCCTGCTGAACAGCCCCAGCGACGGTGACGATGTCGCCGGGCCCGAACACTGCGAGCTGCCCAGTCCGCACCGGCCTGCCCTCAGTGCCCACCGTCCCGGCACCGGACAGCACGTAGACCAGCGCGTTGAAGTCCGGCCGCCAGGGCAGTCGCAGCGTCGCTGCGGGGCTGATCGTGGCGTGCAGCATCGCCATCGGGGTGTAGGTGGAGCCGGGGCCGTAGTGCCCGGCGACCTCGCCGGCGATCATCCGGACCAGCGCGCCGCCGTCCGGTGTGGTGAGCAGCGCGGACTCCGCGGCTCGCAGGTCCTGGTAGCGGGGCTGCGCCCACTTGAGTTGCGCAGGCAGGTTGACCCACAGCTGCACGCCATGGAACAGCCCGCCACTGGCCACCAAGTGCTCCGGCGGCCGCTCGATGTGCAGCACGCCGCCGCCCGCGGTCATCCACTGGGTGTCCCCGTTGGTGATCTCGCCGCCGCCGCCGTGGGAGTCGGCGTGCTCGAAGATGCCGTCGATGATGTAGGTGACGGTCTCGAACCCCCGGTGCGGGTGCCAGGCGGTGCCCTTGGGCTCGCCAGGGGCGTACTCGACCTCACCCATCTGATCCATGTGGACGAACGGGTCCAGATCGCGCAGGTCCACCCCGGCGAAGGCACGCCGCACCGGGAAGCCCTCGCCTTCGAAGCCAGACGGTGCGGTGGTCACTGACCGGACCGGGCGGTCCACCGCCTGCGGGCCCGGCTCTGGGATGCGGGCCAGCGTGGTGACGTCCTCGACGGTGACAGCGGGCATGGCCGCCTCCCAGCTTATTGACTGCTCAACTAACGGTGTCCAACGCTCCGATCACCCCGCACATTCCCTCCTGTGCACCTGTCACATGGATGCTTGTGGTAGTTCCCCAGCGTTGTGAGCCGTCACATGGATGCTTGTGGCGGTTTTCCAGGAGCGGCGGCGCGAGACGTCAGAAACGACGCCACCACGGCGGCTATCGCCGCGATCAGCCCTATGTAGAGGCCGACGCCGGCACCACTGGACACGGCGAACAAGCCCTCCACGTCGACGTTGTCCATATCCAGCGTGCTCTGGCCGGTGGCATCCGGAAATGTCATCCACCGCAGCAGGATCGCGATAACCGCCAGCGCGGACACGCCCAGCGTGATCAGCGACTTCGAGGTTGGCAGTCGCACCCCTGTCGTGCTCGCCAGCACCACCACGCCGGCCAGTACCAGCAACAGCACCGGCAACCACGCGCCGATACCCGCGTTCCAGGCGTTCGCGGTGGCCGATCGCTCGATCCCCAAGACTGAGACGTCGGCTCGGTACCAGGGAAGGAAACTCGAGATGTACGCGAGCAAGCCCGCGCCGACGACGACCCAGTCCAGCGTCGTCACCTTCGTCAAATCGGCCCTCGCCATGTTCGATGCCTTCCCTAGACCTGCGGGCATCGTAGGGGCTGGCTGGTCCTGGAACCAATTGAGGCGGCCCGCGGGGTGGAGCTCTGTGTATCAGGCGGGGATGAGCTGGTCTCTTGAGTGTCGAGGCTGTCATCGAGACGACGGCTTCTGCTGTGACGAGATCCCCAAGGGGGCAATGGTGACTGCTGATACTGCAATGAAGACGCAGGAGTACTCCTTGGATAATGGATGGGAGCACGCCCGTCACCGGCTGGCGCTGCTTGAGCAGTGCTACGACGCGGGAACGATCCGGCGGCTGGACAACCTCGGTATCGAAGCAGGATGGCGCTGCCTCGAGGTGGGCGCCGGGGGCGGGTCGATCACCCAGTGGCTGTGCGCCCGGGTCGGGCCGCGAGGTCGTGTCCTTGCGACTGATCTCGATACCCGTTTCGTCGAGAAGCTTGATGACAATAATCTCGACGTCCGTCAAATGGACTTGAGAACCGACGAGCTGCCTGCCGATGCCTTCGATCTGGTGCACGCTCGCGCCGTGCTCATGCATATTCCCCAGCGAGAACAAATCTTTGAAGCGCTGCTGGCCTCGCTGCGCCCGGGCGGCTGGCTACTGCTGGAAGACGTAGATCACTTTGCTATCCCAATGCTGGGCACCGGGTTGTATTCCGAGGTGGCCCAAGCGGGTATCGCCGGCATGATCCAGGCGGGTGTCGCCTTCGAATGGGCCCGGCATCTGCCCGGATTGCTGCACCGCCGCGGGCTGGCCGACGTCGGGGCCGACTGTGAGGTTCCGCTGTTCGAGGGCGGCTCGGCGGCTGCCGAGTTCTTGCGGGTCTCGATGTCGCAGCTCTGGGAGCAGGGCTTGGTCACCGGGGTCACCGCTGGCCAGCTAGCCGAGTGGAACACCCTGGTAGGTCAACCGGGTCGTTGGTTCCCCGGCCTCGCCATCGTGTCGGCATGGGGACGCCGCCCGTGAACTGCCAGTTGATCCCGTTGGACTTGGATCGGTCGCGGGTGGCGTCAGTCATCGCTTAGCCTACGGGATTCAGCGGTCGGCGCGGCCAGCCGAGTAGCCGTGCGCCCAGCACGGCCGCCTCCAGGGTGAACCGTTGCGTCGGTTCGGCGACGTCGTGGCCGGTGAGCTGCTTGATGCGGTCGAGTCGGTAGGTGACGGCGCGCACGCTGAGGAAGAGTCGGCGTGCCGCCGCGGCAGCGATCCCACCGGCGGCGAAGAAGGCAGCGAGCGTGTCCACGAGTGGCTGCGCTCCGCCGCGCGCCTGCTCCAACGGGCCCAGGACAGTGGAGACGAGGTCGGTGATGGCGGTCCGGTCGCGAAGCAGAACCTGGAACACGAGCAGATCGGTGACGTGGAGCAGGCGGGCGGTGAGGCCGAGTGAGGCGGCCAGCTCGAGGGTTCCGCGGGCTTCCTCGTAGGAGCGCACGACGCCACCGGGCCCGGAGTGCGGGCGGCCCACCGCGACGCACCAGCGCTGGTCCGCCGCGAGCACGACCTCCATCTGCCGGGTGAACTCCGAGGGCACCTCGGCGGTGGTGCCGGGTGCGACGCAGATCAGCATACCCTCCTTGGTGGTGACTAGGACGTCCCGAGTACCGAAGCGGGCCACCAGGGTGGACTCGACGCGGCGGGTTGCGGCGTCACCGTCGGTAAAGGTCCGGTCCGCTCGGGCCACGGCGACGACGTGGTGACCGGCCAGCCGGAGCCCGAAGCGTTCCGCCCGTTCGGCCAGCCGTCCGAGGTCGCTGCGACCGTAGAGCAGGTCGTCGATGAACTCCCGCCGCTGCGCCTCTTCCTGGCGCATCAGGTGGCGCTGAGCCTCGTCGTAGCCTTCGGCCAGGGCGACAACGGCGTCGTCGGCGGCCCGCAGGATGCTTTCGGCGACTGCGCGTACCCTTTCCCCGCCGGCCGTGGCGACGGTGGGGAGTTCGCGCCAGGTCAACCAGTTCGCGCTGAGATAGAGGTCGACCAGCGCGCGCAGCGGGACACTCTGCTCGGCGGCGGCGGCCCCGAGCACGCGCCGGGAGTCGAGTTCGTCGCGGGCCAGCCGGCGACCGGTCATGCTCACCGCGGCGAGCATCTCGATGTAGCCGTCGAGGAAGGCCGGGAAGGCAGCGTCGGCATCCTTCACAGCGCGATCGGTGATTGCGGTGACGTCCAACCCCTGGCGCTCGCTGGTCACGGGACGTTCCTCACAGCGGTGTCCTTTGTTGCCGGGTTCCGGCAATCTGGTGCCATCAAGGGTAGCCGGGCGGGTGGGTTGCCGCACCACTGCCGCGTCGAGGATCGTCGACGGAGGGGTGCCGGACTGGTTGCCCATCGCCGGAGCCGCGCCAACCGTCCGAATCGGCCACTGACTGTGGAGGTGCGACAGGTGTTTCGAGGGTTGGCCATGCGCCGGCGGGCCCGCGAGGCCATCGTCGAGCCCCTGCAGGAGTTCCTGCGAGCGGAGTCCGCGGGTGGCATGGTCTTGCTGGCAGCTGCGGTGCTCGCGCTGGTCTGGGCGAACAGCCCGGCATCCGGCGCTTATTCGGCGCTGTGGGATGCCGAGCTGACTTTGGGGACCGGGCCGCTGGCGCCCAGCCATGATTTGCGTGGCTGGGTCAACGACGGGTTGATGACCTTGTTCTTCTTCGTCATCGGTCTGGAGATCAAGCGGGAACTGGTCACCGGGGAACTGCGCAGGCCGCGGGTGGCGGCCTTGCCGGCGCTGGCCGCCGTGGGTGGCGTCGTGCTCCCAGCGGTGATCTTCTTCGGGATCGTGGGCACCGGTGAGGGCGCCGCCGGCTGGGGGATACCGGTGGCCACTGACATCGCATTCGCGGTTGGAGTGCTCGCCGTGCTGGGTTCCCGGATCCCGACCGGCGTGAAACTGTTCCTGGTCAGCGTGGCGATCGTGGACGACATCATCGCTATCGTGATCATCGCGCTGTTCTACTCCGAGTCGATCTCGCTGGGCTGGCTCGGTGCCGCCGCAATCGGGCTGGCCGCAGTGCTGACCCTGCGCCGGTTCGGGGTGGACGCCGTGTGGCCCTACGCCCTGGTCGGCACGGTGATCTGGTATGCCACCGATTCCTCTGGCGTGCATGCCACCATCGCCGGGGTGGCGCTTGGATTGCTCACCCCTGCCGGCCAGGTGCGCGGTCGCGAGGTACTGCACGAGCTCGAGCACCGGCTGCACCCGGTGACGGCGTTCGCCGTCGTGCCGCTGTTCGCGCTGGCGAACGCTGGGGTGGACCTGCGCGGCGGGGTCATTGCCGAGGCAACCGGCTCCCGACTTGCCTGGGGAGTGGCCGTCGGGCTCGTCGTGGGCAAGACGCTCGGCATCGGGCTGGTGACGTTGCTGGCGCACCGTACCCGGATCGCCAGCCTGCCGCCGGGTGTGGGTGCCGGGCAGGTGTGGGGAGTCGCCGCGCTCGCCGGGATCGGGTTCACCGTCTCGTTGTTCGTCACCGAGCTCGCTTACACCAACCCGGCCCTCGTCGACCGCGCCAAGGTGGGCATCTTCGCCGGCTCCGCCATCGGCGCCGCACTCGGCGTCACGCTGCTGCTGCGGGCTGCGCGACGCTCCCTGGAGGCAGTGAGATGACCTCGGCCCCTGGCCCCGCTGACCGGGCGCGCCTGCCGCGACCGAGCCACGCCAAGTCTCTACTTGCCGGGACCTGGAAAGAAGAGCTAGCGCTCCTTGACCGCCTTGGGATGTCCTGGCGTCCCGAGCCTGCCGTAAGGTCGACGGGTAGGGTGCCGAGGTGTTCGATCGCCGCTGGATCGTGCTCGTCCAGCCAAGGCTGAGGGATACCGGTACGGTTTTCGTGGTGTGCCGGGAAGCCTGAGCAGCGGATTAGCTGCCGCCTAGCTGACGGGGGAGCAGTCAATTGCGCGCCGCCGATCTCGTCTCGCCCTACCCCACGGTCCGGTCGGACACTCCGGTGCTTGAGGCTGCCCGGCTGCTGGCTGGGCAGAACTTGCCAGGGCTGATCGTCGTCGATGATGGCGGGCAACCGTTCACGATCTTGCCCGGCACCGAGGTGCTGCGTTTGGCGGTGCCTGGTTACTGCCAGGACGATCCGGCCTTGGCCAGGGTGGTCGACGAGGCCGCGGCGGATGTGTTCCTGCGGGGACTTGGTGAGCGCACGGTCGCCGAGTCGCTGCCCAAGGAGCCCCGGGAGTTGCCGGTGGTGGAGCCGCACGCGACGGTGCTGGAGATGGCCGCGCTGATGGCGCGCACCCGCACGCCATTGGTGGCCGTTGTCGAGCCGGACGGTGCGTTGCAAGGAGCCATCACGCTTGACGCGCTGCTGGACCGGGTGCTGGCTCAGTGACCACGGTCGCCTGGCTGGCGGTGGTCATATTCGCCGCCGCCTATGTGCTGATCGCCACCGAGTGGATCCATCGGGTCGCCGCCGCGCTGGGTGGCGCGGTGCTGATGTTGCTGATCGGCGCTACCGACGCCGAGCACGCCTTCTTCTCCGAAGAGTCCGGCATCGACTGGAACGTCATCTTCCTACTGCTCGGGATGATGCTCATCGTCGCCGTGCTCCAGCGCACCGGGGCGTTCGAGTTCGTGGCGATCTGGGCCGCCAAACGGGCCCGCGGTCGCCCGTTCCGAGTGATGGTGATACTGGTCCTGATCACCGCGGTCGCGTCGGCTTTGCTGGACAATGTCACCACCGTGCTGCTGATTGCGCCGGTGACCCTGCTGGTCTGTGAGCGGCTAGCTGTACCTGCGGCACCGTTCCTGATCGCCGAGGCACTCGCGTCGAACATCGGTGGCACCGCCACCCTGGTCGGCGATCCACCGAACATCATCATCGCCAGCCGCTCCGGGCTGTCCTACAACGACTTTCTCATCCACCTGGCCCCGCTGGTCGTGGTGTTGATGGTGGTGTTCATCGGGTTGTGCCGGTGGCTGTTCCGGCGCGCTTTCATCTCCGACCCGCAGCGTGCCGAGGCGGTCATGGCCCTGCGGGAGCGTGACGCGATCCGTGATCGCCGCCTGCTCACCATCAGCCTGGTTGTGCTCGCGGTGGTCACCGCCGCGTTCGTGCTGCACACTGCGCTGGACCTGGAGCCCTCGGTAGTGGCGCTGGTCGGCGGGCTCGTGCTGCTCGCCGCGTCCCGGCTCAACGTCGAACAGGTCGCCAAGGACGTCGAATGGCCTACCCTGGTGTTCTTCGCCGGCCTGTTCGTCATGGTCGGCTCGCTGGTCAACACCGGCGTGATCGACCAGCTGGCGACCGCGGCGGTTGATGCCACCGAAGGCCGACTGCTGCTGACCTCGCAGGTGCTGCTCGTGGCCTCCGCTGGGCTGTCCGCGATCGTGGACAACATCCCCTACGTGGCCACCATGAGCCCGATAGTCGCTGATCTCGTCCAAGCAAACGGCGGCATCGGCTCCGCGCAGGTGCTGTGGTGGTCGCTGGCCCTGGGTGCCGACCTCGGCGGCAACGCCACCGCGATCGGCGCCTCGGCCAACGTCGTGGTGCTCGGCATCGCCGAGCGGTCCGGGCAGCGGATCTCCTTCTGGCAGTTCACCAAGTACGGGCTGGTTGTCACCGCAGTCACCATCGCCATCGCAGCGCCCTATGTTTGGCTGCGCTACTTCGTCCTCGCCGGCTAAACCCTGAAGCGACATTGCGCCGGACCCGCCGGCCCTCCTCAGAGGTAGGTGAGCAGCGCCATCAGCAGGCAACTGAACATGATGTCCGACAGTGAGGCGGTGTCAGACGTGCCCAGAGTCCACGGTCGGGCTCGGACGCAGGCCGACATCCGAAGGGCTGAGGCCGGGTTCGCCGGTGTGCTCGCCCCAGCGCAGCTGCCCAGCCCGTCGGCTTTGTTCGTGCTGCTTGCCGCGGTCGGATCGGCCAGACGTGGTTCGGGGTGCTGCTCGTACTCGGTTACGGCATCGACATGGCCGACACGCTGCTGCTGAGGGCGGCCGCGACATCGCCTGCATGACGCACCAGGCCGAACCGCCCGGGAGCCGATATACCGGGCCCGCAGCGCTGCAACACAGGTGAGGTTCTCCAGGTTTTGCGCTACTACACTGTGAACGGTTCCAAGGGCTACTGCGATAACGTTGTTCCCAGCGACGCCGACCGTGCATGGGTCGAGTTCTACATCGGCCAGGGCGCCGATCGAGCTCGCGTTGTACCGCTTCTCGGCAGCTGACGCCTTCTACTCGGCCGCCGATAGGTTGACAGCCATTGGGTCTAGATCCCGCCAGATCCTCTGATGTTGCCTGTCAGCGATCTGGTGCCGAGCCAGGCTTCGCAGCTGCCGTCATCAGTGCCTGAGCTATCAGGATGGCCTGCGCCGGGGTCATGACCGCGCCCGTCTGCGGGCTGGCATGAAAGAGCAGCTCGACTTGGTTGTTGATGCGGCGCACCAGCACGGTGCACGTTCCGCCGCCGAACTCGGAGGGTCGGCGGGCGTCGAGCGCGAACCGGTGGGTCTCAGCGCTCATCGGCTGCTCCAGGGGGCGCAGGACGAGCAGATCCGCCCGGGCGGTCCTTGTGCGGAGTGGCGA
>JBOHGX010000083.1:0-8102 GCA_050700255.1 Pseudonocardiaceae bacterium | reverse complement strand
GCCGTAGGCTGCACCTCGTGATCGACGTGCTGGTGGCTGGGGGTGGCCCGGCGGGATGGGCGGTAGCGGCGGCCTGCGCGCGGTTGGGCCTGCACACCGAGCTGGTGGACCCGGCGCCGGACCGACCCTGGCGCGCCACTTACGGCTCGTGGCGGGCAGAGCTGCCCGACGACGCCAAGGCAGCCGTGGCGGCCACTGGTCGCGGTGAGGCGATCGGCACCAGCGGGCACCGGCTGGGCTGGGAGTACGTGGTGCTGGACAACAGCGCGCTGCGGGACGGGTTCGCCGCCGCACCGGTCAAGGTGGTGACAGGCCGGGTGCGGGACGCCCACCCGGATCCGGACGGGGTCTCCGTCGATCTGAATGGCAGCTGCCAGCGGACGGCGCTGCTGCTCGACGCGACCGGTGCGGGCCGCTCGGTGCTCGGTGCCACCGTCCGCCGGCCAGCAGCTGAGCAGACCGCAGTGGGTGTGCTGGTCGACGCCGACGCCGCTGCGGCTCTGGTGAGTCCGGGCAGTGCGTTGTTCATGGACTGGCGGCCGCACCACGGCGAGCCAGGATGGCCCACGTTCCTCTATGCGATACCGGTGACGCCGGATCGAGTGCTCCTCGAGGAGACGTCGCTGGCCCGCCGTCCGGGGCTCGGGCTAGCAGTGCTGCGTCGCCGGTTGCACGCCCGGTTGGCCTACCACCGCATCGCCGTGCCGGCGGGCGAGGAGGAGCGGGTGCGCATCCCGGTGGACCGTCCGCTCCCTGCGGCTTCGGCCTGGCGCCGGCCGGTGGTGCCGTTCGGGGCATCCAGCCCGCTGGTGCACCCGGCAACCGGCTACAGCGTGGCCGCGGCGCTGCAGCTGGCCCCCCGGCTGGCCACGACTGTCCGGGACGCCCTGCAACGCGGCGGTTCAGCGGATGCCGGCGCCGCTGCATGGCGGACGGTGTGGAGCCCGGCCGCGCTGGCGGTGCATACCCTGCGGCGGCGCAGCCTCGAATCGCTGCTGCGCTTCCCGCCCGAGCTTGTCCCGCGATTCTTCGACGTGTTCTTCGGACTTCCGCAGCGCCACCGCTGGGCCTACCTCACCGGCCGTGAGGACGTCACAGGCAGCGCCGCTGCCATGGGCGCGTTGTTCACCGCATCCCCGTGGTGGCTTCGCAAGCGGCTGGTCGTCGGTGCGCTCTACCCGCGCGCGCTGCCCGCACCCGGCGACGGCAGCCCGGTCAGGAATGCGGGACGGTGATGTGCACCTCGACGTCGGGCTTGACCTTGAGCGCGCCGAGCATGGCGGAGAACGGCTTGATGCCGAACTTGCGCTGATCCAGGACGAGCTTGGCGTTCCACCGCGCGCCGTCGTCACGAGCCTCGACAGAGACCGGATTCGTCACGCCGTGCAGCGTCAGGTCGCCTTCGATGCGGGCCTGGTCGCCGTCGCGTGCCACTGATACCGACCGAAACTCGATCTTCGGGTACTTCCGGGTCTCGAGCGTCTTCTGGGTGTTCTTCTCGATGTCAGTGCGGTCGGATGCCGAGACCGCCTCGGTTGTCACGCGCAGCGAGGTCGCGTCGAAGTCAGCGACGATCTTGTCGTCGTCCCCCACCTCCAGGGACAGCGTCGTGACCTGCAGGGTGACGTCATGACCGAAGGACGTCAGCATTCCCTCACGAAACACCAAGACCCGGCAGTCCACTGAAGCAGCATCGTATGTCGGCACCGCGTAAGCCTAGCCTGATGCGATCACCTACTCACTACATCCAGCGCAGCCGCCGCAGGCGTGATCGCGTCGGCGAGCCGCTGCACGTCCGGGAAGCCCTCCCGATCGGCGAGCAGGCCGACAGATGCACTGTCTCGGTACCAGGACAACCCGACGACGAGGGCCTGGCCGGGCGCCAACGGCGGCAGCGGGAACACCTCGTCCAACTCCGCGCCGTCCAGCGTGAACCGCATCGTCGGCAGCGGGATGCTGGTGACTACGAGATCGAACAGCAGCGAGGCGCCCTGACCGGCCACGGGGGCCGCCACTCGGTTCACTGCAGGCGGCACCCGGTCGGCGAGCAGCGGTATCGCACCAACGCCGCGTTCGGCGCCGGCTGCCTTGTTGCGCTCCATCGCCGCCCGGATCCGCAGCAGCCGCTTGCCGGGATCGGACTCGCTGACGGGCAGCTCGCAGAGGTAGCCGGACAGCTGATTGCGTCCGATGCGGTCGCTCGACCTGGCCCGCCGGCTGACTGGGACGAACGCCCGCAGCACCGACCCTTCGACCAAGGCGCCGCGCCCAACCAGCCACCCCCGCAAGGCGCCGGCCACCACCGACAGCAGGACGTCGTTCACCGTGCCGCCGAAGTGTGCCCGGATCCGGCGGATCTGCCGGAGATCGAGCCGAGCCGTCGCTAACGCGCGCTGTCCTGAGGATGAGATCACCAGCGGTGAGCCCGGTGGAGGCAAGCGCACCCGACGAAGCACCGAAGCGGCGATGCCGGTCGCCTCTGTCATCTGGTCTACCGCGCCCTCGACAGCACCGCGTAGGTCACCGGGCACGCGCCACAACCGGGACAGCAGGCTCGGAGGCGTTGGCGGGGTCGCGGCACCACCGTGTCGTGGTGTGCATTGGTCCAGCACCTGCAGGCTGATATCCCGTGCGGTCAGCCCATCGGCGAACGCATGATGCATTGTGACCAGTACCGCGAAACGGCCCCCGCTCACACCCGATATGACGTGGAACTCCCACAGCGGGCGGGTTCGCGGCAGCGGTCGGACGATCAGGTCGGCGGCTAATGCCGTTACCTCGTCGGGGCTGCCGGGATCGTCAAGGTGATGGACGTGAATGTGATCCGCGGCGCAGAATCCGGGATCTTCAGCCCACGTCGCCGCGGCCAGCGCCGAGATGGCCGGTTGCACCCGCTGCCGCAGCAGCGGTTGACGCTGGGCTCGGTCAGCCAGTCGGCAGGCGATCCGCCGGGGATCTGGTGGGTGGACCGGCCGGAAGATCGCCAAGCCGCCGAGGTACATCGGGGTTATGTCGCGATCCAGGCAGAGGAAGGCGGTGTCAAGCCCGCTGAGCCGCCGTGGCGCCATTGCACTCCTCCCGCGATCACGCATTCCCCGCGTCTCATCGGAGCCTCGCACAGGTGCATGATCACACCCGTGCAAGTTCTGGTCGATGCAGACAACCTTGACGTGCCCCGACTGCGGTTGCTCGTCGCAGCGCTGGAGGCCGCGCTGGATGCGTCGCCGTCCGCCGAGGTCGTGGTGGCAGGCGCGCCGGCAGCATTGGATGCACTCGACTGGCCGTCGGCTGCTCAGGTGTTGCCGGCGAGCGGTTGGCAGCGTGCAGACCTGCTGCTGGCCCGCACCTACCGGGCCGATGACCGGCCACTGCTGCTGGCCACCGGGGACGGCGACTTCGCACAACTGGCGCGACGACATCCCGGTCCGGTGCTACTGGTCAGCGGCACGTCAAGCCGCTCACGGGCATTCATCGGCCCCAGGATCAGCACTACCGATCCGGCGTACGACGGCGGTGCGCAGCTGCGGTCCTGGTTGGGACAATCCAGTGCCCTGTGATACGAGAGATCACCGGAGGGAATCGTGTCTACCCTGTTCAGCCGCATCATCGATGGTGAGATCCCGGGTCGCTTCGTCTGGAGCGATGAACGCTGCGTCGCCTTCCTCACCATCGCTCCGCTGCGGCCCGGCCATGCCCTGGTCGTACCCCGTGATGAGATCGACGAGTGGACCGACGCCGACGACGACGTGGTCGCTCGGCTCATGGTGGTGGCGAGGCAGATCGGCGCGGCGCAGAAGATCGCTTTCGGCGCGCCGCGCGCGGGCCTCATGATCGCCGGGTTCGAGGTGCCACACCTGCACGTGCATGTGTTCCCGTCATGGGGCATCGACGACTTCGACTTCGACAAGGCCGACCGTAATCCCGACCCGGTGGAACTTGACGCTGCCGCGGACGCGCTGCGCGCGGCGCTACGGACGGCGGGGCACGGCGATCGGATACCCAGCAGCTAAAGCGGGCGGAAACGACGCAGCCGCAGGCTGTTGGACACCACGAACACCGACGAGAATGCCATCGCGGCTCCGGCGATCATGGGGTTGAGCAGACCCATAGCGGCCAGCGGAAGCGCGGCGACGTTGTAGCCGAAAGCCCAGAACAGGTTCCCCTTGATGGTGCGTAGGGTGCGTCTGGACAGCCGGATCGCATCGGCGGCTACTCGTAGATCACCACGGACGAGCGTCAGGTCGCTGGCTTCGATCGCGGCGTCGGTGCCGGTACCCATGGCCAACCCCAGGTCGGCCTGGGCCAGCGCGGCGGCGTCGTTGACCCCATCGCCGACCATCGCCACGACACGGCCGTCTCGCTGCAGCCGGCGCACCTGCTCGACCTTCCCCTCGGGTAGCACCCCGGCGATCACGGTGTCTATCCCGACTTCGGCGGCCACTGAGCGGGCGACGATCTCGTTGTCACCAGTGATCAACACCGGGGTCAGCCCCAGCTCACGCAACCGGCGCACCGCCTCGGCGCTGCTCGGCTTCACCGTGTCGGCGACCGCGAGCAGGCCCCGCACCTGGTCATCCCAGGCCACCGCGACGACCGTGCAACCATCCCGCTCGGCCTGCACCGATGCCGTCGCCAGCGGGGAGGGCATCGGTAGTGACCCGTGCTCGGCCAACCAGGCCGGCCGGCCCACCAACACCGCGGCAGTGCCCACTACTCCCTGCGCGCCCAGTCCCCGCGACGAGCGGAAATCGCTCACGTCGGGTAGCTCGCCCAGCCGCTCCCGGCCGCCGGCGGCGATCGCGGTGGCGATGGGGTGCTCGGAGGCGTCCTCCACGGCTGCGGCCCGGCGTAGCACCTCGTCGGCGTTCTCGCCGGCCGCGCACAGCACGTCGACCAGGTTCATCGTGCCGGTGGTGATGGTGCCGGTCTTGTCCAGCAGCACGGTGTCCACCCGCCGGGTGGACTCCAGCACCTGTGGCCCCTTGATCAGAATGCCCAGCTGAGCACCACGGCCGGTACCGACCAGTAGCGCAGTAGGTGTGGCCAGCCCGAGGGCGCACGGGCAGGCGATGATCAGCACGGCGATCGCTGCGGTGAACGCGGCCGCGGTCGGGGCGCCGGTGACCAGCCAGAAGTCGAGGGTGGTCAGCGCGAGCACGATCACGACCGGCACGAATACCGTCGACACCCGGTCGGCCAACCGCTGCACCCGCGCCTTGCCGTTCTGCGCGTCCTCCACCAACCGCGCCATCTGAGCCAGCCGGGTATCCGCACCAACCCGGGTGGCCCGCACCCGCAGCCGACCGGAGACGTTCACCGCCCCGCCGATCACCGTTGAGTCCGGATCGACCTCGATCGGAACTGCCTCACCGGTGAGCATGCTCTCGTCGACGGCGGAGGTGCCGGCCACCACCTCGCCGTCGGTGGCGATCTTCTCCCCCGGCCGGACCACGAACTCGTCACCAACCACAAGCCGGTCGACGGGGAGGCGCATCTCGGCCCCGTCCCGCAGTACCGAAACCTCCCGCGCGCCGATGTCGAGCAGCGTGCGCAGGGCCGCACCTGCGCGTCTTTTGGCACGCGCCTCGAAGTAGCGGCCGGCCAGCAGGAACACCGTGATGCCTGCGGCGACCTCGAGGTAGATCTGGGCGCCACCGGAGTCAGGGTGCGCCGACAGACCGAACTCATGCCGGACACCCAGGGCGCCGGCACTGCCGAAGATCATCGAATAGCAACTCCACAGGAACGCTGCCAGCACACCCATCGAGACCAGGGTGTCCATGGTGACCGCGCCGTGCTGCAGGTTCCGCCAGGCGGCGCGGTGAAAGGGCAGCGCACCCCACACGGCCACCGGCACGGCGAGCAACAGGGACAACCACTGCCATCCAGGGAATTGCAGAGCGGGCACCATCGCTGTGGCGATCACGGGGATGGCGAGCACGGCACTGCCCACCAACCGCTCGCGCAGTGCTCGAATGCCGTCGGCCTCGGTGCCGGCGCTGCGAGGGGCCACCTCGTCCTCGGCCAACTCGGCGGTGTAGCCGGTGTTGACCACGGTGGCCAGGAGGTCCTCGGGTGTCACGCCGTCGGGGTAGCTGATCCGCGCCTTCTCGGTGGCGTAGTTGACGCTGGCGCTCACCCCGGTGAGCCGGTTGAGCTTGCGTTCGATACGCGCCGCGCAAGACGCGCAGCTCATGCCGCCGATCGCGAGCTCGACCTGGTGAGTTGCCTCACCAGATCCGGTCACGGTGGCGGTGCTGCGGTCGCGGACGCTGGCCATGTCACCTTGCCAGCACGGTGAACTCTGCGATCCGCACCCGGCCATGGTGCTGAAACTCCATGAACATCCGGTGATACCCCGTGGCTGGCGCCTCGACCTCGAAGCCGATCGTGGTGTCCCGGCGGGGACCTGCGATAGGCCGCACCTTCAGGTAGGCGAGGTCGCCCTCGCGCAGGACTACCAAATGGCCGGCGTTGCCGAGGTAGGTATCGAGGTCGGTGACCGGCACATCGTCGCGAATCACATGCATCCACAGCTGCGACACTGCGCCGGCAACCAGGTCTCCGGTCCCGATCACGGTATAACCGTCGACCTTGGCCGTCGCCGCGATCTTCGGTATGGGTCCCGGCTCGACCAGACCCGGTGCGTCGAGATCCAGGCCCAGGATTACCGGCGCCTTCGTCGACTCTGGCCGGAACTCGGCGAATGCCCGGTAGCTACCCGGGTTGTCCAGCCGCAGCGGCACGCTCCAGGTGCCATCGGGGGCCATGAGAGGGTGCAGGCGCTGGTAGCCGGTGATGTCCCGGCGCACGACGAGCAAACTCATCCGCTGGTCGGGATTGCGCGCGAAGTCAGTGACCGGCTTGCCGTCGGCGCCGAAGACGGTGAAGCGGAAGGTGGTTGTCTCTCCGGCAGTGAACCGTGTGGTCCTTGCGCGCAGCACGTAACCCTGGCTAGCGACGGCCAGACCGCCGGGGCCTGCGGCGGGCTCGGCGTCACCACCGGCGCGTGGCCCACTCTCGCGATTCGGCGCAGGAAGGATGCTACCGACGATCGACTCTCCGAGACTGATCGCGATGCCGAAGATTGCGACTATGCCAGCAAGCACCGCCAGCAGCGTTACCGGGGTTCGCATCTGCTCAGCCCGAGACTAACCGTGAATGTTCAGCGTAAAATCTCGTAGCCGGCCTCGTCGATCGCAGCGTGCACCGCGGCGTCGTCCAACGCCACGGTGCTGGTGACACTGACCCGGCCGGTGGCCAAGTCGACCTGCACACCGGTGACCCCCTCGATGGCGCTGATCTCCTCGGTCACCGCCGAGACACAGTGCTGGCACACCATTCCGGTGACAATGTACTCGCTGATCGTCGCGGTATCCCCCATGTCGTGATCTCCTCCCACTCGCTGCGGTGTCCCACGCGGTGGGTCAAGAACGAACCAGCCGAGCGATCGCGTCAGCTGCTTCCTTGACCTTGACGCCGGCGTCGGCTTTGTCCGCCGCGGCGTCGACCACGCAGGTGGCCATGTGTTCTTCAAGCAAGACCAACGCAAAGGATTGCAGTGCCTTGGTGGCGGCCGAGACTTGGGTCAGGACATCGATGCAGTACTGGTCCTGCTCGACCATCCGTTGCAGGCCACGGATCTGGCCCTCGATCCGGCGGAGCCGTTTGAGGTACGCGCCTCGGTCCTTGGTATAACTTGCCATTCGCTACCTCTCCCGGCTTCTTCCTAATACCTCTACTGGGTACCAAGCATACCGGGGACCGGTATGCCAGTGCCAAGTCCCGCCGCCCCGGCGCGCAGCCTCGGCAGCACCTCGGTCCCGAGCCGGGCGATGTTCTCCTGGGTGCGTGCCCCGTCCCCAGTGGTCTCGACCAGCAGCAGGTGGTACCGGACCCCAGTGCGCGCAACGGTGCGGGTGAGCGTCGCCACGCAGTCGTCAGGGCTGCCGATCGGGTGCAGCCGGCATAGCAGTTCGGTGTAAGCGTGCGGGTCACGCGAGGCGTGCGGCGCCCCGTCGGCTCGCCGGTAGCCGGCGAGCCCGGGACCCAGCCAGCGGGGTAGTGCCGCGCGCACATCGGCAAGCGCCTCGGTGCGGGTG
>JBOHGX010000082.1:0-8893 GCA_050700255.1 Pseudonocardiaceae bacterium | reverse complement strand
GGCCACCGGCGCGCGCCGGGTATAACAGCCGCAGGCCGCTGACCTCGTCGGCCGAACCCCGCACTCGTTGCGCGGCCGGTTGGTGCTCGACGCCGGGGCCGGCACCGGGCTGGGCAGCGCTGAGCTGGTGACCGCGGGTGCTTGCCCGGTCGCGGTGGACCGCTCACCGGGCATGCTGGCCTGGCAGCGGTCCAGCCGGCCACCGGCGGTGGTCGGCGATGTCACCCGGCTGCCGCTGCGTGCTGGCGCGGTCGACGACGTGCTGGCCGCCTTCGTGCTCAACCACCTCGATGATCCGGCGGCCGGCCTCACCGAGCTGGCTCGGGTCACCCGGCCCGGCGGGGCGCTGCTGGCCAGCGTGTACTCCAATGCCAGCCGCAGCGCGGTGCGCGACCGGGTGGACGCGGTGGCCACAGCGCATGGGTTTGCCTTCCCGGATTGGTACCTCGCGATGAAGGCGAAGTTGACGCCGCTGCTGGGCAGCGCGCCCTCGATGGCGCGCTCGGCCGGCGCGGCCGGCTGGATGGTGCGCGACGTCGTAGAGCGCCCGGTGGACGTGGGCGTGCGGACGGCTGCCGACCTGGTCGACTACCGGTTCGGGCAGGCGCCGTACGCCAGCTGGCTGGCCGGATTGGGACCGGCCCGCCGCCGCGCGGTGCGGCATGCGGTGATCGACGAGGTAAGCCCGGTCATGGAGCCGTACCGGCCGATTGTCGTCCTGCTAGTCGCCACCCAGCCGTGAGGCGTCGGGCGACACGCCATGCAAGGCCCCCTACGCGCTGCACCAGTGCCGGCTAAGACAAGGGCCGGACGTCAACTCTTCGGCGGCAGCACTCCTCGACGAGCGTTCCGACCTGCCGATTGATCAACTGAGCTGGGTGTTCACTCTCGGTCACGAGGCGACTCTAGCGCTTGATCACCGAAGTTTTCGCTTTTCGCGGGCACGAAGTTCGATTTTTGCGGAGCTCGGGTTCGCGTTTCGCGCAGCGGTGCTCCAACGCGTCGACTCAGCACCAGGGAGCGCATGATCCGGGATGATGAGCTCTTCGCCCTGGAGGGAGGCCTTCAGGTCCTCGCGTACCGCCACTCTCCTCGAGCTGCGCGTCCAGTACGTGAGAGATCAGCCGTCGCTGGGCTGCCAGGTTTGCGAGACATCCAAGTTGTAGAACTTCGGTGGGCCGTCGCACAGCTTGGCCATCGCGGCGGCGATCTCGCCGGTCTCCGGCCGGTTGGAGTTCTCCATCGCTGATTCGTACGAGTCGAACTCGATGATGGTGAGGTAATAGCCGGGGCGGTCGCGATCGGCGGTCATGGTGCCCCGTCGCACTGTGGTATCGCTGGCCATCTGGGACCGCCGCTCGTTGATGAGCGCCTGGACCTCGTCGATCCGGGATGTCTGGTACTCGATGATCTGGATGAAACCTGTCATGTCTGCCTCCGGTGAGTCGCAAAGCCCCCAGCAGGGTCACCCCGCCAGCATCACCGCACAATCAGCCAAACCGGGCGACCGCGATACGCGTTCAGCGGGCTCAGCGGGGTTACCGGCATCCCGATAGCCCCGCTCAGCCCGCTGAATGCGGGTCGGGGCCCTCGGACCGCGGGGTTGCGGCGTCGAGAAAGCGCAGGAGCTCGACCGGGAAGGGCAGGACCAGCATCGAGTTCTTCTCCGAGGCGACTTGGACGACGGTCTCCAGCAGCCGCAACTGCAGGGCAGCAGGGGTGTCCGCCATCGCCGCCGCCGCCTGGGCCAGCTTCTCCGATGCCTGCAGCTCGCCGTCGGCACTGATCACCCGGGCCCGCCGCTCACGTTCGGCCTCGGCCTGGCGCGACATCGACCGTTTCATCGACTCCGGCAGCGCGACGTCCTTGATCTCCACCCGGTCAATGTGCACGCCCCAGCCCAGTGCGGGGTTGTCGATCAGCAGTTCCAGGCCCTCATTGAGCCGTTCACGGTTGGACAGCAGGTCATCCAGGTCGCTTTTACCGATGATGGAGCGCAGCGACGTCTGCGCAACCTGGGACACGGCCTGCAGGTAGTCCTGCACGTCGACCACGACTTTGACCGGGTCAATGACCCTGAAGTACACCACCGCATCGACCCGGACCGAGACGTTGTCGCGGGTGATCCCATCCTGGGCGGGCACCGGCATGGTGACGATCTGCACGTTGACCTTGCGGAGGCGATCCACTCCCGGCCTGATCCAGGTAAGTCCCGGCCCCCGGGGTGCACTCGTCACCCGGCCGAATCGAAACACCACACCGCGCTCGAACTGGCTGACGACGCGGACGCCGGACACCAGCAGTGCCCCGAGAGCGACGATTGCGATCAACGCCACGATGAGGACAGTCATTGTCGCGCCTTTCGTCCGGAGTCTCCCCCAGACCAGTTCACGCTACGCCGATGCCGGACATAGGGCTGGACGTATGCCCTGCAGTGCGGGCACTGTGGAGTGATGCGGGCGATATGGAAGGGCGCACTGGCGTTCGGGATGGTCAGCATCCCGGTTCGGCTGTATTCGGCGACCGAGGACCGCGACGTGTCCTTTCATCAAGTACACGCCGAGGACGCCGCTCGGGTGCGCTACCGCCGGGTGTGCGAGGCCTGCGGCGAGGAGGTCGCTTATGCCGACCTGGCCAAAGGCTACGAGCTGCCCTCCGGCGAGACGATCGTGCTGACCGACGAGGACTTCGCGAACCTGCCGCTGCCCAGTGCCAAGACCGTTGAGCTGCAGGCCTTCGTGCCCGCCGAGCAGGTCGACCCGCTGTCCTTCGCCCGCGGCTACTACCTGGAACCCGAGGCCGCGGGCCGCAAGCCCTATGAGTTGCTGCGCGGCGCGCTGGAGCGCACCGGGCGGGTGGGGGTGGCCAAGATCGCGGTGCGGACCAAGGAATCGCTGGCCGTGCTACGGCCCCGGGATGACGTGCTGACGCTGCAGACAATGATGTGGCCCGATGAGGTACGGGACGCTCAGTTCGACGTGCTCGACCGCGCGGTGACGGTCAGCGATGCGGAGCAGACCATGGCCGACACCCTCATCGAGGCGATGTCCACCGACTTCGAGCCCGGCGCCTACCACGACGATTACCGCGAGGCGCTGCTCGCTATCGTCGAAGCCAAGAGCAACGGGCATGACGTCGCTGCTCCATCGACGCCGGCGGAGCCGGTGCCCTCAGTGGACCTGATCACCGCGTTGCAGGCGTCGGTCGAGGCGGCGAAGGCTGCTCGTGAGCAGCCGGTGGACGTGCCGAAACAACGCAAGGGCGATAACGGGCGGCGAGCGTCGAAGAAGTCCCGCACCTGATCGGGAGGAGACATGTCCGATCTGGTCTGGCCCATGTTGCCGACCGCGGGGCCGCTGCCTGCCGGGCCGGAATGGGCTTTCGAGTTCAACTGGGATGGGGTTCGCTCGCTGGCCTGCTCGCAGGCCGGCCGGATGCGTCTGTTCAGCAGCACCCACCGCAGCATCTCCGACGCCTACCCAGAACTCGAGGCGTTCGCCGGACGGCGCCGCATGCTGCTGGACGGGAAGATCGTTGCCCTGGATTCCTGCGGGCGGCCGAGCTTCGGGCAGCTTCAGTTGCGGATGAACGTGCAACGTCCGACGTCGGCGATGCTGCGCCGGGCGCCGGTTGCCTACTACGTGTTCGACGTGCTGCGCGTCGATGATCGCTCCACCGTCGGGCTGCCCTACCAGCGCCGGCGGGAGCTGCTGGAGGAGCTGGATTTCGCCGGCGGCCCAGTGGTGCTGCCGCCGTACTTCCCTGATACCGACGGCCAGGTCGTGCTGGACACCGCGGCGCAGTACGGCTTGCACGGCGTGATCGCCAAGCGCGCGGACTCCAGTTACCAACCCGGCCGGTCCCGCAGCTGGGTGCAGACCGCACTGCGGCAGACCCAGGAAGTGATCATCGGTGGCTGGGTTCCCGAGCGACGCCGCGCTACCGAGATCGGTGCCCTGCTCGTCGGGGTGCCCACCGAACGCGGCCTGAGGTACGCCGGTCAGGTCGGGACGGGTTTCACCGCCGCGAGACGGCGGGAATTGCGCGACGTGTTGATTGAGCTGGAACAGCACAGCAGTCCATTCACCGACGAGGTGCCGCGAGACTCCGCCCGGGCCGTGCACTGGGTGGCTCCGCGGCTGCTGGGCGAGGTCTCCTACCGGCAGTGGACGCCGCATGGCCGGCTCGGGCATCCCACCTGGCGTGGTCTGCGACCCGGTAAGCATGTGGCGGCGGTCCGGGCGCCGGTCGTGCTCAGCGGGCGAGAGGGCGGGCGCGAGGTGACCGACCAGCAGATGCTCGCCGACCTGGAGCGCGCCGTGCAGCGACTGCGCGCTGAATTGCGGACGCTGCGCGACCAGATCTCCCCGCACTTTCTCAACAACACGTTGAGCACGATTGCTGCCTTCGTCAGCACTGACCCAGCCCGCGCGCGTGACCTGCTGATCGTTTTTGCCGAGTTCGCCCGGTACTCCGTCCGGTCGGTCACCGAAACCACCCTGGCCGAGGAACTGGAGAACATCGAGCTGTACCTGACGCTGCAGCAGGCGCGCTTCGGCGAACGCCTTCACGTGCAGCTGCATGTCGCACCGGACGCGCTGCCGGTCGTGCTGCCGTTTCTGGCCGTCCAGCAGCTGGTGGACAACGCGGTCCGCAACGGCATCGAGCGCAAGCAGCTCGGCGGCACCGTCACGGTCACCGCCGGCATGGAAGGTGACGACTGCCTGATCACCGTCGAGGACGACGGCCCCGGCACCGAGGACGCCGCCCTCTGGGCGAACTTGCGCACCATCGATGACCAGCTGCATGCCAGATTCGGCGACGGCTACGACCTGGTCGCCGATACCGTCCCCGGCAGCGGTACCAAGATCTCCATCCGGATGCCAGGTCGGGTCAGACCCGACCGGTGAACAACGCCACGCCGTCCGAGGTGCTCACGGCCAGGCTGAACTGACCGCCGCCACCGAGAAACACCTTGCTGAGGGTGACCGACGTGTTCGGGGCGATCGGCGTCGAGTATCTCCAGTCGCCTTCGCTGGACTCCTGCACCGGCCCGCGGTTGAGCGTTCCGCTGAACGTGGTGAAGACCGGGCTCCACTCCTTGTCGCCGTTGTTGGTCAGTGTCACCGCGACCCGGATCACCGACGCGTCCGGATGCAGCGACGAGTCCGACGTGCCCATCTTCGGTGCCCCAGTGACGATCGTGTTGCCATCGCTGGAGGTCCAGACGTGATCGAAGGCCAACGTGGAGCCCGGCGGGGTCGGTTCCGCGGGCAGCGCACGCACCGGGGGCGTGGCGGCGACCTGCTGCACGGGGCCACCTCCGATGGCCACCCCGGCGAAGATCATCCAGGCGGCGAACATCATGAATCCGATCGTGGTCAGCAGGCTGAGCACGGTGCGCGCGATGCCTGGGCCATTCAGCGGGTGCGACGGTCTCGGCGGCGCGGAGGAACCGTACGACGGCGCAGGCACGAACACAGCAGGTACGAACACAGAGCCTCCCCTGGAGCGAGTCGAACAGCTGCCGCTACAACCCCCGTGCCGGTTACCGCACGTACCTATCACTGTGGTCTTCGCTGCGCAGAGCAGACTCGTTACCAACTCTAAGGAGTGAATCTGTCACTATTCGTAATCTAGGACGTGGGTCAGTCCACCAACGCCTGGTTGACGAGCTGACGCAGCTCGGTTCGGATCGGGTAGGTCGAGGACGGCACCAGCTGGGTGAGGAACAGCACGACCAGGTCCTCTACGGGGTCCACCCAGTATGCGGTGCTGGCCAACCCGCCCCAGGCGAACTCTCCGACGCTGGCCAGCGTGCGGTAGGCGACCGGGTCCTGCACCACCGCGAAACCGAGCCCGAATCCCACGCCCTCGAACCGGGCCTCGGCGAACACCGGGCGCCCGAATGTCTCGAGGTCCGCGCCGCCGGGAAGGTGGTTGCGGGTCATGTAGCGCACCGTGCGAGGCCCGAGCAGCCGCACGCCGTCCAGCTCCCCGCCACACGCCAGCATGCGTGCGAAGCGGTGATAGTCGCGAGCAGAGGACACCAGGCCATCGCCGCCGGACAGCGACTCCGGCCTGCGCAGGGCGATGTTGCCGTACGCGTCCAATCGCATGGCCCGGCCGGTATCGGGTTGTGGGGTGTAGAGCGCGGCGAGCCGGCCGGCGCGGGGTCCGTCCACCCAGAAGCCGGTGTCGGTCATCGCCAGCGGCTGGAAGATCCGCTCCGCGAAGAAGTCGTCCAGCGGCTTGCCGCCAACCACCTCGACCAGCCGGCCCAGCACATCAGTGGAGACCGAGTAGTTCCATTCGGTGCCCGGCTCGAACAGCAGTGGCAGCGTGGCCCAGACCGCACACGACGCCGCGAGATCCTTTCCGGCTGATGCGGCGAACTCGAACCCGGCTGCCCGGTACATCGCATCCACCGGGTTGGCGTGGTGGAACCCGTAGGTCAAGCCCGCGGTGTGGGTGAGCAGGTGCCAGACCCGGATCGGCTCCGTGGCGGGCACCGTGACCGGCTTGGCAGCGGTGCCCTTGACGAAGACGCGCATCTCGGCGAACTCGGGGAGGAACCGGCTGATCGGGTCGGTCAGCTGAAACGCGCCCTGCTCGTAGAGCATCATCGCGGCGACCGAGGTGACCGGCTTGGTCATCGAGTAGATGCGGAACAAGGTGTCCGGCTGCACCGGCAGCCCGGCCTCGATGTCGCGCTGCCCGTAGGTCGACAGGTGCGCGATCCGCCCACGTCGGCTGACCAGCACCAGCCAGCCCGGCAGCCGCCCGTCGTCGACGTAGCGGGCGAAGTGCTCGTCGATCCGGCGCAGCCGCGCGGCGTCCAGCCCGACCTCGGCGGGCTCGACGTCCGTCATGACCGGAAGCTTCGGGCCGCGGCGAGGAACGCCTCGTTCTCGGCCGGATCGCTTACCGTGACACGGGCGCCGGCGCCGGAGAACCCGCGTATCACGATCTTGTGCTCCAGGCAGTGCGCGTCGAAGGCGGCCGTGGCCTGTCCCAGCGGCAGCCAGACGAAGTTGGCCTGCGAGTCCGCCACGGGGTAGCCCATCGCGATCAGCTCGGCCCGCACCCGGTCGCGTTCGGCGGCGATCCGCCGGCAACGGGCCAGCAGCTCGCCGGCAACGTCGAGGCTGGCCAGCGCCGCAACCTGGGCCAGTGAGTTGACGCTGAACGTCACGTACATCTTACGTAGCGCAGCGGCGATCGGTTCCGGCGCCACGCAGTACCCCACTCGCAGGCCGGCCAACCCGTAGGCCTTGGAGAAGGTCCGCAGCACCGCGAGGCTGTCCCGCTGCCGGCCCAGCGCCACGCCGTCGGGTACCTCGGGATCGGTGACGAACTCATGGTAGGCCTCGTCGAGGGCGACCAGGACGCCGTCGGGCACCGCGTCGAGGAATGCGACCAGCTCGTCGCGTCGCACGGCGGTGCCGGTGGGATTGTTGGGGCTGCAGACGAACACCAAACGTGTCGCTGGAGTGATCGCGTCGAGCATCGCAGGCAGATCGTGCGTGTGGTCGGGTCGCAGCGGGACGATGCGCGGCCGGGCGCCGACGACCTGGGTGATCCGCGGGTACTCCTCGAACGAGCGCCAGGCGAAGAGCACCTCCTCGTCGCGTCCGCAGGTGGCCTGCACCAACTGTTGGCACAAACTCACCGACCCGCAGCCGACGGCGAGGTGCGACCGCGGCACGTCCAGCAGGGCCGCGAGGCGGTCCACCAGCGCTGTGATCCCGTTGTCCGGGTAGCGGTTGATGCCCGCGGCGGCGTCGACGATCGCCGCGGCGACACTGGGCAACGGACCCTCGGACACCTCATTACTGGCCAGTTTCACCGCGCCCGGGATGTTGCGACCGGGGACATAGAGTGGCAACGACTCCAGGTCAGCCCTGGTGCGCGCGGTCATTCCGGCTCCTCTCCGTGGCCGCATGGCGCAGCCGGGGGCGGGCCTTCACCCTAACCGCCACAAAGGTTCACCAGACAGGTGATCTTCCGGGGTGTCCCTCGATGGGCCGGTACGCTGCCCGGTCACCTGGTGTTCACCGTCGAGTAGTGGGGTGGGCCATGACGCAACGTAGCCTTGAGCAGATCCCGCTCCCCGACGGTAGTGAGCTGCGCCTGACCGTTGCTGCACCGGAATCCGCGGTCCGTGGTGGCATCGTGGTCGTACCTGATGCCCGCGGCGTCATCGATACCGTCTGGCAGCTCGCTGAGGGGCTGGCCGGTGAGGGCTGGCTGGCGGTGATCCCGCACCTCTACCACCGTTGCGGTGTCGATGAACTTCCCGAGGTCGGCGATCCGGAACAGGTGCACCGCTACGTCGCGGGACTGTCCGCGGACGCCATCGACACCGACATCGACGCCTCGCTGCGCCGGCTGGCGCAGCACGGTCTGGCTGCTGACCGGATCGGAGTGGTCGGCTTCGGGCTGGGGGGTGCGGTGGCACTCATCGTCGCCGCCCGGCGTGATGTCGGTGCCGCGGTGACCGTTGACGGGATCGGCGTCGTGCAGCCGGTGGCTCCGATGTTGCCTGCGCTGGTCGAGGCGGCGCCCGAACTGCGCTGTCCCTGGCTGGGCCTCTACGGAGACGACAGCGGGGTTGCTGAGGAAGAGGTGCACAAGCTGCGGGACGCGGCGCATTCCGCTCGGGTGGCCACCGACCTGGTGCATTACTGCCTCGACACCGACCAGTCCACCGCCGACGAAACCTGGGCCCGCACGCTCAACTGGTTCGACTGCCATTTGCGCTAACGCGCTCGTGAGTGGGTAACAGCACCTGATACCCGTGCGGGTCGCGCGTTCCGTGGTGAAAATGGGGGTTGGCTGCTGTTGTGCGGGTGGATGATCGTGGTCTGGGCCTTTCGAGGGGGAGGGTGGT
>JBOHGX010000081.1:0-1765 GCA_050700255.1 Pseudonocardiaceae bacterium | reverse complement strand
CCGGTATGCCACTCGAAAGTGGCTGGTCAGACGTGGTGTCGGCGGGTGGAAGTGGAGCGGACGGACCGCAAGCTACACCCGCCCGAAAACTCTGCTCAAGTGTCGAGCTTCTAGGGACCGAGGGGCTCTAGCGATGCCATGGCGCCTCTACATCGACTCGCACCCGCCACTCGCCAGGATCGTTGCCAAGGGGGAACTCAGAGCGTCCTGAGCGAAAGGGGCGTCCAGTGGCGCCGGTGAGCCCGCGCCGCGCTCGCCTAGCCGCGCGGCTGAAGGCCATCCGAGCAGGTGTAGCCCCATCGGGTAGCGAGTTCGCCCGTTTCATCGGCTGGCCGCAACCGCGGGTCTCGAAGCTGGAGACCGGTAAGCAGCTGCCCACCGAGGCGGACATCCGGGCCTGGGTTGCCGCCGCCGGAGCCAGCGAATCCGTTGCGGCCGAGCTGCTGGGCCTGCTCGCTGCCGCTCGGATCGAGTACGTTACCCACCGAGACGAGTCCCTGCATGCTCGTGGCACACCCCAACTACGATCATGGATCCGGATCGACACGGCCAGCCCCCGACGAGTTCTTATTCGCCTGCTCACCCCGCAGTATCGCGGCTAGTTTGGCCTTGGCGACCTGCAACAACAGATCCAGCGCCTCCCGTTCCACGGCCAGGCATTCCGCGATGAGTTCGTTGGTCAGGCCTGCATCGCGCAGACGCAAAGCCAACGAGTAGATGCTCGGCAAGTGGCGCATCGCCTCGACGCGCTCCAATTGCCGGGCGGCCACTACCTCGTCGCGCATGTCAGGGCCCGTGCCGCGGGCCAACCGAGGGGGGCCAGCAGGCCGGCCATGCTGGCGCCGAGCACGGCGGCGCGGTCACCAATTGTCTTGTTCATGATAAGTTCCGCCCATCAGCTCTGACGCCCGGATTCCAGCTCGGATTTGAGGCGGAGCAGGGTTTGGCGCATACCGTCTCGGTTGATCTCCTCGCGTATATTCGATGCCTTGCCGATGAAGATCCGCCCTAACACATGGGCTCCTCGATTACGCTTGTCGATCCAGTACTCGGTGACCTCGGTGCCGCCCGCGGTAGGATTGAACCGGTACCCCCACCGAGCTACCGGGAACCCGAGCGCGGACACGTCGAACGCAAACTCCGAGCCCGGATCCGCCACGCGCACGTGGCAGCTGGAAAACCAGACGTGCAGCCCGTGCCTGTTCCATCCGATGAACCGGGCTGGCCGTCCATTCTGCTTGCGCCATACCCATACCGCGAAGCATTCGGGGCTTCGGCGGGCCATGCGGTGGACGTCCGTCACCGCAGCAAAAACCTCAGCCGTGGGCGCGGCCACCTCAATACGCTCTTCCATTGCCGCCGACGTGCCGCTAGTCATCACTGTTCTCCTCGCTGGTGACGGCCGGAGCAGGTGCTCCGGGGGACTGATGCCGGTGAGTTAATGATGCGCGCAGTGCGGGGCGGCCCTGCGAGTAGTCGACTACTCGGATTTCGGCGCGGCGGGTAGGCGGCGGGGGTTAGTCGCCGTGGATCAGGGCGGCGAGTTCGATGCGATCACTAGTGCCGAGTTTGGTGCAGGCACGGTAGAGGTGGCCCTCCACGGTGCGGACCGACACTGTCAGCCGGTCGGCGATTTGGCGGTTGGACAGTCCGCCGGCGGCTAGGGTGACGATTTCGCGCTCCCGGCTGGTCAGCGGCAGCGGAGCGGCCAGCGCGGCCAGGGCCGGGGTCTGGGCGCCTTCGCAGGCCTGCGCCAGCCGGTGCG
>JBOHGX010000080.1:0-1591 GCA_050700255.1 Pseudonocardiaceae bacterium | reverse complement strand
CCAACCAACCGAGGAGAGGTCAGGGACACCATGCCTCCTGAAGTACCCCAAGCGGCCCGGGACCGGTGGTGCGATGTCGAGGGGGCTCGTGTGGCGCTGTTTCGTTGGGTCGAGCAGGTCGCTGAGGAACCCGAGCACGGGGCGCTGTTCTCCCGGCTTCACCAGCGAGGCGAGGTCCTCGGCCGGGGCCCCGGTGTGCTCTATGTCCGTTTCCAGGGCGAGAGTCAGCTGATCAGCGTGCCACCCCAACTTGTGCGGCTGCTCCCCGAGGAACCGGCCGAGCGCTGGTGTTGACCTCACCCTGGCATGGGCGGAGCGGCGGTTGTCCCGCCCTGGGAAACTCGCCGGGTCTGCGGGTCGGCGGTCTTCTTTGCCGTGGCTTGTCGCCTTGGGTGTGGCCGTTGTTGCGGTTGGGCTGGCTTGGGTAGCTGGGTGCGCAGTGTGGTGATGAGTTCGTCGTAGCGGGTTTGCTGGTCGGCTAGCCGTTGCGCGGTGTGGTGGCGTTCGGCGTCGATGGTGGCGTGGGCGGCGGCTAACTCGGCGCGGTGCTCGCTGGCTCGGGCTTGCCAGTGCTCGGCCTGCCCTCGGGCCGTGGTCAGCTCGTGCGGCAGGTGCTCTATGTGGCTGGTGGCCTGGGCGGCTTGCTGTTCGGCGGCTTGCGCCCGCTGGCGCTGCTCCTCGGCCCGTTCCCGCTCGGCTGTCAGTTGGTCGATGAGCTCGGCCTGGGTGGCGGCGGCCTCGGCGAGGTGCTCGCGAGCCCGGCTGGCCTCGGCCTGCAGCGTCTGGATGCGGGTCCGGGCGCTCTCGTGCTCCTCGCGGGTCCGGACCAGGGCGGCGGCCAGCTCGTCGCGCTCTCCGAGGGCCTGGTCCCGGGTGTGCTCGGCGGCCTCCAACTCGGTCAGTGCCTCCTCGGCAGCGATCTCGGCGACGGTCGCCCGCTCCTGGGATTCCTCGGAGGTCCGGGTGGCCTGACGGACCTGCAGGAGTGCCTGGTCGCGCTCGGCCTCGGCGGCATCGATCTCCGCGCGGGCGGCCCGGTGCGCGGCCGAGACCTCAGCGGCGGCATCGTCCCGGTCCGCCGCGGTCCGCGCCGCTGCGGTGATCTGCCCAGCCAGCACGGCCATGCGCTGCTCATGACCTGCCACCTGCTCGGCCACCTCGGCCAGCAACAGCTCCAGCGTCATCCGCGCCTCCGTGACCGGCCGGGCCTCACCGTCGACCTCCCCCCGCTCCGGGTCGCCCGGCCCGCCGGTGGCGCTCGCGGCGGGAACAGTGATGTGCCCCTTGCTCAACCGGTGCGCGGTCAACCGGGTGTGCCGCAGACCCTCCACGGTCTGGCCGCAGTACTTCGGCGGCGCTCCCCGGCCCGAATACGGCATCCGGTGCGCGCAGCCGGGAATCTCGCAGCTGACCCACCGCTGTGAGTCCGCGTTGTCGTCGTCCATACCACCATTATCGCGTATTGTTTCCGTTTTATCAATATAGTATCATCATAAAGTTTCGTATTTTGATACGATACGCAGCTTCAACCGTGACCCGGACCGCCGACCTCGGGTTCCACAGTGACGACCCGGCCGGAGCTCCTCGTAGT
>JBOHGX010000079.1:0-3748 GCA_050700255.1 Pseudonocardiaceae bacterium | reverse complement strand
CAGCGATGCCTGCAGCGGCTCGTCCCGCCAGGCGAGATGCGGGGCGAACATCACCGTCGCCCGCTGCGCGTCGACGAAGCCGGCCGCCCCGATACCGACCGCCTCGACGTCGTACTGACCGGCAAGCTCGTCCACCACGGCGGCTATCGCGTCCTCGATACGCGACACATCATCGGCGGGCGTGTCCCGATGCGTTGTGGCGAGGATCTTCCCGTGTGCGTCGACGACGCCAGCCGCGACCTTCGTGCCACCGATGTCGACACCGATGGCCAGGCTTGTGGTCAGCGCGCCAATGTGTTCAGGAACTGCTGCACCTCCCCAATCGACTCCAGCATGAAGTCCGCGGCGGGTGGTCCGACGAGCTTGCTCCGGGTCGCCGGGATCCGCGACAACGACACCGATGCCCGCCGTCCCTTGGAGAGTTCTGAAGGCGTCTTCATCGGTGATGTCATCACCGAGACACAGCGACACGAACTGGTCATCGTCGACCTGCAGGGCGTGGCGCAAGGACTGCATGGCCTTGCCCTTGTCCCAGTCGACCTTCGGCTGGATCTCGTAGACCATCTTGCCGGGGGTGACCTTCAGCTGGTCGGGATAGTCGGCCAGCAGCGTGTCGACGGCCGCTGTGACGAGGGTTCGCTGGTGCGCGGCGACGAGTCGGTACCGCACCGTGACCGAGAACCGTTTGGGCTCCACCACCGCGCCGCCAACTGGTTTCACGGCGCTGCGCAACCGGTCGGTGACGATCGACAGCAGGCCCTCGAATCCGACCGCCGCATCGTGGTGGATCGTGCCGGCCTGGTGATCCCCGATGTCGAAGCCGTGGCTACCGGCCACCACCAAGCCGTTGATGCCCATCCACCGGGTGACGAGGGGCCGATCCCGACCGCTGACCGCGCAGACCGTGGCGCGCTCGGTGAGCCCGCGCACCGCGTCTCGCATACTGTCCGAGATAACGGCGTCCTCGGGCCGGTCCACGATGGGCGTCAGCGTTCCGTCGTAGTCTAGGAATACCGCGGGCTGACGACCATCCAGATGCAGTGCGAACTGCTGGCCATTGCGCAGCGCGTGTGGCAGGTCGGAAATGCGCGACAAGGTCACCGTCACGAGTCATCGTCTATCGGCCTCGGCGGTGTACGTCAAGCTCGTGAGTGGCATTCAGTGCTCCAGCACTGAATGCCACTCACGAGCAAGGAGGAGGGACGAAGCTTGAGTGGGCAGCTGGCGGCGATCGCCTTGGTGGTCCTCGTGGGGAGCGCGCTCGCCCTGACCGGCCTGACCGCGCGGTGGGTTGTGGGCCATCCGGAACGGATCCGGGCCGGACTCGCATGGGTGGCCGAACGACCCGCGGTGATCTGGGTGCGGTCGCGCTACCCGCGGCAGTGGCGGTTCCTGGATCGCCGGTTGGCGCCGGGAGAGGCCACCGGGCTGGCGTTGACGCTCGGCGTGGGCATGGTGCTGGCGTTGGGGCTGAGTTTCAGGCAGTTGTTGGACAACGTGCTCGAGAGTGACGGCATCGCGGTGGCAGACCACCCGGTACTGAGGTTCCTCGCCGCGCACCGCGAGCCCTGGTTGGTCACCACGATGCAGGTGATCAGTGATGTGGGCAGCCCGGTAGGGGTGGGGATCATGGCCACCGTGGTGGGTGTGACGTTGGCATGGGTCCGCAGGTCGTGGCTGCCACTGCTGGTCGCCGGGTTCGGAGCGGCGGGCATCGGGGTGATCAATTTGACGGTGAAGTGGCTCGTGAGTCGAAGCCGCCCACAGGTGGCCATCGCAGTGCTGGGCGAGGACGGCTACTCGTTTCCCTCTGGGCACACCACCGGCACCACGGTGGTGTGGTTGTTGTCGACATGGATGGTCGGCCGGTGGGTGATCCGCGGTCAAACCAGTCGGGACCTGCTCTGGATCGGGGCGCTGATCCTGATCGTCGCCGTCGGAATCTCACGGGTATACCTGGGCGTGCATTTCCCCAGCGATGTGATGGCCGGCTGGACGCTGGGCGCCGCGTGGGCTGTCATGATCGCTGTGGTGGTGAGCGTATGGGAGCAGTCGAGCCGCGCCGCACTGACCTCAGTCGGCCACAGCGCGCTCGACACCGGCCCGGTCAGCCGAGACAGGATAGATCCAGGCTGACGGTGGCCCTCATCCGCTCATGGAGGTAAGAGCCACCGCCTGCAACCCGCGTGCCTAGCAGTCGTCGTCCCAACGGCGGCGCCAGTGGTGCTTGCCTCCCCCTTCTTCCTCCTGAAGTTCCCTCCTCTCCAGGAAGACAGCGAAGACAGCCTTGCGGCAACCAAGAGGCCCAGCGCCGCCCCATTGATACGCCCGGCAGGCCCGGACCACCCGGTCGGCGTATCGGCTCGAGCCGCCGGTCAGCGCTTGTGGATATGGACAGTGACGTTCATGCCCGGAACAAGGCCGAGGCCTTCGGCGTCCTGAAGCGCGATCTTGACGGGGATGACCTGGGTGACCTTCTGGAAGTTGCCTGAACTGTTGCTCTGCGGGAACAGGGAGAATTCCGCGGCAGCACCGCCTTGGATTTCGCGAACGTATCCGGTGAGCTGGGTATCGGGAAAGGCGTCGACGGTCATGTCGACTTCCTGGCCAGGGCGGACCTCTTTGATGTCAGTCTCGTCGACGCGGGCGGTGACGAAGATCCTGTCGAAGTCGTAAGCGACGGCGAGTTCGGTGCCGGCGGTGACGAACACACCGGGCACGCCATTGTCCACGGCCACGGTGCCATCCGCGGGGGCACGGATGCTCATGAGAGGCTGGGCGAACCCACCTTGCATCTCGATACGGCCCACGACCTGGTCTTCGCGCAGCGTGGTGCCCTGGGTGACGCGCCAGTCGACGAGGGTACCGCTGGTCGGGGCATTGACCGAGATCTTGTCGCCGTCGATTTGAGCGTTGTCGGTGCTGACAAAGTTGCGGGCGTTGAGAAAGTAACTTGTGGCGAAAGCGCCGGCGGCGACCAGCGCCACGATCAAGATGATGACCAGCGCGATGCGAGTGGAGCGTTTGAGCTTGCGCCGTCCCGGTGTGGCGGTCGTGGTGCCGTCGGTGGGCTGCTGGTCGGCCAGCGCGGAGGGGGGCTGCACTGGGCCTTCCACGCTCACACCTCCCCATCGATGTAATTGAGCTCGCTCAGGCACGCCACACCCGTAGACTACGCGCCGTACCCTATTTTGGGGAGTTCGGCGGCAGGGCCGGTTTATGCGCGGATCAGCGGAACGATCACGTCGTCGACGATTTCGATCAGTACCTGGTCGGAGACCGGTGGACGGTGCAGCAGGAAATGCTGGCGCAGCAGGTCGGGCCCGACGCTGGCGATGCGGGGCGTCAGCGCGGTGGCGCGGACCTCACCACGAACGACACCTCGCCGCAGGACCTCGAGTAAGAGGCTGACGCTGGGGTCGATGAAGCGCATCCGGATGACCTCCATGAGATCGGGATTCCGGATGGTCTCGGCCATCAGACCGCGGACCGCCTCGCCGGAGGCACCATTGAGCAGATTGGCGAATCCGCGCAGGCAGATCAGGATGTCCTCGCGCACGCTGCCGGTGTCCGGTCGCTCACCACAACAGGGCAGGGTGTGGTGAACTGCATCGGCCCCCCGTTCGGCGCGGCCGGGCCAGCGCCGGTACAGGGATCCCTTGCTGGCACGGGCCCGGTTGGCCACGTGTTCCATCTTCAGCTCGGCGTAACCGACCGCGGTCAACTCTTCGAGAGTGGCTTCGAAGAT
>JBOHGX010000078.1:0-2303 GCA_050700255.1 Pseudonocardiaceae bacterium | reverse complement strand
CGGGTCGTGCAGGACGAGCACGGCCGGGTCGGCGGCGAGTGCGCGAGCCTGCGCGACCCGCTGGCGCTGCCCACCGGACAGCGACCGGGCTCGCTCGGTGAGCACAACGCCGTCGGGCAGGCTGTCCACGACCTCGTCGGCAGCCGATGCCGCCATGGCGACGGCGACCTGCTGGTGCCCGGCCGCGGTGGTTGAGACGTTGGCGATCAGGGTGTCCTCGAACAGATCGGTGTCGTGCGCGGCGACGAGCAGGGCGCTTCGCGCTGCGTCGAGGTCGAGCTCGTGCAGTGCCATCCCGTCGAGTTCGATCCTGCCGGCCTCGGGCTCGACCTCGCGTGCCAAGCAGTCGAGCAGAGCGTTGGCGACCGCGGGCTCGGGGGTCATCACCCCCACCAGCTCGCACGGCGCGATCTTCAGGTTGACGTCACGCAGTGCGCCGTGCGACAGGCCACACAGCCGCAGTGCACCCGCCGCACGGGTCGGCAACGTGCTGGAGCCGCCGGTCACCGCGGGTGGCGCGGCAAGCAACGCGGACACCCGACTGGACGATGCCCGGCATTGGGCCAGTGACGCCACGGCGTCGGCGATCCCGCTCAGCGGACCGATCAGGTACTGGGTCAGCCCGACCGCGGCAACCAGCTCACCGATGCTGATCTGTCCCTGGGCGGCTAGTCGACCTCCCACGAGCGCGACCAGGGCGAGGAACGCGCTGGTCACCGCCAGCGTCGTGCCTGAATGTACGGCGAGCAGCTTCGTCGCGCGAAGCCGCGCGGCCAGGGAAGCGCGGCTCGCATCTCGGTACCGCGCAGTTGCGGCCCGCTCCGCGCGCAGCCCCTTGAGCACCCGCAGCCCGCCGATCTGGTCGCTGGCCACAGCGGTGGCGCGTGCGGCCTGCTCCTGCTCGGCGGTGCTGCGCCGCTCCAGTGGCCCGGTCAACAGGTTCAACGCGATGAGCACCGGGGGCAGGCCGACCAGCACGACCAGGCCCAGCTGGACTGATGCGCTCAGCAGGACCACCGCCGCGACGGTCAGCCCCGAGGCCGCAACCACCGCCCTCGCCACCGCTTCGTTGATCCGCGCGACACGGGACACGTCGGCGGTGGCGATACTCAGCAACTCACCGGGCAGCCGCCCCGTTCCGGTCCCACCGCGGGGGTCGAGCACCCGACGGGTCATGGTCACCCGCAGGTCCAACCCGGCGTGCTCGGTGGCGCGCGCCGTCAGCCGAGCGCCGAAGCGGAAGCCCATCGTCAGCGCGGTGAACAGCGCGGCGAGGACAACCAGCCACCCGGCCAGCGCGGCGGCGTCACCGGTCGCGATGGCCCGATCGATGATCACACCCACCAGCACCGGCACCAGCGCCTCGGCGGCCTGCCAGCCGGCGAGCAGAGCCACGGCCCCCAGTAGCACCCACCGCTGGCCGGCGATCGCCTCCCTGAGCAGCCGCGACCCATTTCCCCGGAACTTCACGATCCACCTGTACCTGATGATCAGCCCAGCGTCTTGGCCAGGCCGGGCTCGAGCTGATCCAGGCCGTAGGGAATGGAAAGCACCGACGGCAGGCGCAGCGCGCTGATCGCGTCCACGCTGAACGGGAGATAGTGGCCGCTGCGGACGGCTGGGGCAGCCCGGAACACGGGGTTGCTCTCCAGTGACGTACGCAGGTCATCCGAGGCGTACGCCATGATCAACACGTCGGCGTCGAGCGTGTCGATGCGCTCAAGGCGCAGGCGACCGCTGCTAGGAGCATCAGTGCGAGGAATAGCGAGCCGGCGAGGGGCGCAACCCGAACGGACCGGCGTGGGATGAGGTCGTCGTGCGCGGGCATCGCGGTTCCTCCGGGATTTCAGGTGGTGAAGCTGCTGGCAGGAACCTCACGGTCGGCCGGCTGGCGGTTGCGGCGGCCGACGGGAACGATCAGCGGGGTGCCGGCGACCGGGTCGGTGAGCACCCGTGCGTCGAGCTCGAAAACTTCCCGGAGCAGGGACTCGGTGAGCACCTCACGGGGTGGACCCTGGGCGATGATCCGCCCGGCGCGCATCGCGATCAGCCGCTGCGCGTAGCGGGCGGCCATGTTCAGGTCGTGCAGCACCATCACCACGGTGCGCCCGGCCTCGGTGTTCAGCCGCTCCACCAGGTCGAGCACGTCGACCTGGTGGGCCAGATCCAGGAACGAGGTGGGCTCGTCGAGCAGCACCAGGTCGGTGCCCTGGGCCAGCGCCATCGAGATCCACGCGCGCTGCCGTTGGCCGCCGGACAGCTCGTCGACGGTCCGCTCGGCGAACTCGGTGATGCCGGTCCAG
>JBOHGX010000077.1:0-5233 GCA_050700255.1 Pseudonocardiaceae bacterium | reverse complement strand
CCGCCACCCAGTACCGCATAGTGGGATTGAACCGCTGACCGGTGGGGCGCCGACGGGGGCTCGGCGCCCCACCCCCCGGCGACAAGGTCTCACGGGCAGTTATCGTGCCTCGCTCGATCCGGCCAGCGTGCCCAGGTAGAGCTCGATGACCTTGGGGTCGTTCATCAATGCCGGGCCGGTGTCGGTGTAGGCGTTGCGGCCTTGGTCCAGCACGTAGCCTCGGTCGCAGATCTGCAGGCAGCGCCGGGCGTTCTGCTCGACCATGACGCTCGAGATGCCAGCTGCATTGATCTTCTTGCAGCGCACGAACACCTCATCGGCGAACATCGGCGACAGGCCCGCGGAGGGTTCATCGAGCAGCAGGACCGACGGTTCCATCATCAAGGCCCGACCCAACGCGACCATTTGCCGCTCCCCGCCCGACAATGCCCCAGCCTTGGTCTTGCGCCGGTCCCGCAGCAGCGGGAACAGCGAACACACCACGTCGAACCTGAAGGTGAACGCGCGCGGCCGCAAGTACCCGCCCATCTGCATGTTCTCTTCGATGGTCAGGGCGGGGAACACGTTGTTGTTCTGCGGCACGTAGCCCACGCCCCGAGTGACGAGCACGTGCGCCTTGGCGGAGGTGATGTCGACGCCGCGCAGCGCGACACTGCCGTCGCGCACCGGGATGAGCCCGAACATCGCCTTGAGCAGCGTCGACTTGCCGGCACCGTTGGGCCCGATGATGCCGACGATCTCGCCCTCGCGGAGGAAGAAATCGCAGCCCTCCAGGATGTTCACGCCGGGCAGGTAGCCGGCCACCAGGTCGTCGGCCCGCAACAGTGCGCCCTGAGCGAGTTCGCGGTGCCGCTGCCGGGTCGCCGCAAGCTGAGCGGGGGATAGTCCACTAGCGGTCACGGTCGGTTCTCCCGATGTGCGACGGCCGTGTCGGTCACTGTGTTGGCGCTCACTGCGGGGTCCCTCGCCGTGTTGGCGGCCACTGGCGACGTCGACAGGTCCTCGCCGCGTTCGATGGCTGCCTCGAGCTCGCTCTCGATCTCGGCGACGAGCACGGCCGTCTGCCCCATCGGGTTGCCGTCGGCGTCGAACTCCAACGCCTGGTCGTGGTGCGCGCCCAGGTAGGCGTCGACAACCGCCTTGTTGGACGACAGCGCGTCAGCCGGGCCCTCGGCGATCACCCTGCCCTGGGCCATTACCACCACCCAGTCGCTGATGTCCCGGATGACGTCCATGTCATGCTCGACGAACACCACGGTCATGCCGTCGTCGCGCAGGGACTTGACGTGTCCGAGAAGACTCTCGGTGAGCGCGGGGTTCACCCCGGCCATCGGTTCGTCGAGCATCACGACGGTCGGGTCCATCATCAGCGCCCGAGCCATCTCCAGCAGCTTGCGCTGCCCGCCGGAGAGCGAGCCGGCGAGATCGTTGGCCTTGACATCCAGCCGGAACCGGGTCAGTAGCTCCATCGCCTTACCGGTGTTGGCCCGCTCCTGTTCTGCCCATCCGCTGAGCAAGGCGCCGAAAAACCGCTCCCCGGTCTGCTCTGGCGCGCCCAACCGCATGTTGTCCAGCACGGTGAGTTTGGCGAGCGCTTTGGTGAGCTGGAAGGTACGAACCACCCCGCGACGGGCTACCCGATGCGGGGAAAGCCGGGACAGCGAGGCTCCGTCGAAGGTCCAGCGGCCGGTGTTGGGCCGGTCGAACCCGGTGAGCAGGTTGAACAGGGTCGTCTTGCCCGCCCCGTTCGGGCCGATCAGTCCGGTGATGCAGCCCCGCTGGAATTCCAGGTGGGCCACATCGACGGCCCGCAGGCCGCCGAACGAGCGAGTGAGTGAATCGATCACCAGTACCGGGTCGGGCTTGGGGACACCCGGCTCGGCGGGCACCCCGGCCAACGGATGCTCAGCGCGCATCGAGCAGCACCTCGCTCTTCTTACCGAAGATGCCCTGCGGTCGGAACGCCATGAGCAGTATCAGGGCGATCCCAACCAGGATAAACCGGATGGCACCGACATCCTGGTCGTCGATGAAAGTGATCAGCGGTTGGCCGCCCGCGGTGGCCTGGCGCAGGAAGTTGTCCGTCACGGCGAGCACGAACCAGAAGATCATCGCGCCGATGACCGGACCGAACACCCGGCCGGCCCCGCCGATGATGAGCGCCGCGTAAGCGAAGAACGTCTGCGGTGGTGAGTAGAAGTCGGGCGTGAGCGACTGCGTGGTCAGCGCGAAGACGATCCCGCCGACCGCGCCGAACACCCCGCCCAGCACCAATGCTTGCATCTTGTAGGCGAAGACGTTCTTGCCCAGCGCCCGGGCCGCGTCCTCGTCCTCGCGGATCGCTTTGAGCACGCGGCCCCATGGGCTGCGCACCAGCAGGAACACCAGCAGCAGCGACAGACCGACCACAGCCCAACCCAGGCACATCGACCACAGGGTCTGGCCGAGGAAACGTACTCCGAAGAAGTCGTAGAAGCGCCCGTTGTCGAAGGGGCTGAGCTGGCGGAAACTGTCACCGTAGCCCGTGAGGCCCTGGGTTCCCCCGGAGAATTCGGTCATCGATGTCGAACGGGTGATCAGCCGGAGGATCTCGGCAGCCGCGATCGTGACGATCGCCAGGTAGTCCGCACGCAACCGCAGCGTCGGAATCCCGAGCAGCAGTGCGAGCACCGCGCCGGCGACCATCCCCACCAGCGCCCCCAACCACAGCGGCAGACCGAAGTACAGCACCGCGATTCCCATGCCGTACCCGCCGACCAGGGCGAAGCCGATCTGGCCGAAGTTGAGCAGACCGGTGTAGCCGAAATGAATGTTCAACCCGATCGCGAGCAGCGCGAAAAAGATCGCCGAGGGTCCGACCAGCGCCGCGATGCCGTTGGTGAGCAGGTTCGAGACATCGATCATGTACTCATCCGATCCGCACGCGGCTGCCGAGCAGACCCTGCGGTCTGATCACCAGGATGACGATGAGTACCGCAAGCCCACCCAGGTACTTGAGGTCGACCGGGATGACCTGGGTGGAAACCTGCACCAGCACCCCGACGATCAGGCAGCCCACCAACGCGCCGTAGGCGGTGCCCAAGCCGCCCAGGATCACTCCAGCGAACATCAACAGCAGCAACGCGAAGCCCATCTCGTACTGCACCGTGCCGGCCAGCTCGGAAAGGCCGAACAGCACGCCGCCCAGCGCTGCCAGCGCCCCGGCCAACACCCACACGAACAGCACGACCCGCTCGACGTTGATGCCAGAGGCAGCGGCGAGGTCCCGGTTGTCCGACACTGCCCGCATCGCCTTGCCGATCCGGGTCCGTTGCAGCAGCAACGCGATCCCGATCAGGACAACCAGACTGATCCCGATCGTGGCGACATCCTTGTCGGTGATGCTGACGATCCCGTAGTCACGCTCCACCTGGTTGGTGTAATCGGCGAACGCCTCCGACCGGCCACCGAAGAAGATCAGCACCAGATAACGCAGCACGAGTGCCAGACCGATCGAGATCACCAGCTGGGCGATGAGGCCGGCGCGTCGCCGCCGCATCGGCCGCCAGATACCTAGGTCATTCGCGGCACCGATGGCGGCACCAACCATGATCGCCAGCAAGGTAGCCCAGATCAGCTGCATTCCGACGGTGACGTTCAACGTCCAGGCCACCACGGCGCCGATCGTGACCAGCTCGCCGTGCGCGAAGTTCGTCAACCCGGTTGTACCGAAGATCAGCGACAGGCCCACACCGGTGATGCCGATGACCAGGCCGAACCGGATGCCGTCGATCAGTATCCGCAAGACCTGTGCGGTGGCCGAAGTCTGCAGGCCCTCGCGCTGTTCTCCGAACCGGAACACCACCAGGGACAATGTCCCCGGGGCCACATCGCGAATCACTTCCCCCTGGAGCACGTTGACTCCCCGGGGCAACGATTCCTGGTCGATCCGGAACGTGTATTCGCCCGGCCGGGGAACGGTCAGTTCCCAGCGGCCTCTGGTGTCCGAGTCGGTGCTGGCGACCTGCTGCCCGCCGGAGTCGAGGGCTTGAACCCGGACGCCGGCGAGCAGCGTGCCGTCGACGTTGCGCAGCGTGCCGCTGACCGGCAGCCCCTGTTCATCGGGCGGAGGCGGTTGCGACGGCGTGGGCGCGGCGGGAGATGGCTGCTCGGCCGCCAGTGCCGGTGCGGCCAGGGTGAGCAGGGCGGCCCCGGCGATCAGTGGGGCGATCAGCGCGACGAGTAGGGCGCGCAGCAGGTCGGGGGTCCGGTGGGCAGGGCCGGGATCGTCGGGCCGCGTCCTGGTTCGTCGCCGGACGGGGCCTGCTGGTCGCACGGGGGTGCGCCTCCTCCTGCACAGGGTCGACAGCGCGGTCGCGGAGATCCTTGTGAACCCCTTGGCCGACCGGGTGCCCATAGTGAGGTATGGGTAGCGGACACCGACTGGCAGGTCTGGCAACGACGCTGATGCGTACCGCGACGCGCGAGTGGGCAGGCGACTGCAAGGTCATCCGGGCGGGCGGGCCTGCAGCAGGCAGGTGAGTCGGGCCGTGCAGATCGGGCGATCCTGCTCGTCGCTGATCCGGACTTCGAAGGTCGCTACCGTGCGGCCGCGATGCAGGGGCGTGCAGACGCCGGTGACCTGCCCCTCGGTTGCCGCCCGGTGGTGCGAACAGGACAGCTCCAGTCCCAGCGGGACCTTGTCCGGCCGGCTCCACAGCCAGCCCGCCATCGAGCCGAGGGTCTCGGCCAGCACCGCGCTCGCCCCGCCGTGCAGCAAGCCGAACGCCTGCCGATTGTGCGCCACCGGCATGGTCCCCACCATCCGCTCCGGGTCCCACTCGGTGATCTTGATGCCCATCCGCTCGATGAGCTGCTCGTCGGCCCAGCGTGCCATCAGCTCGGTGGCGGCCGGATCGGCCCCGATTGGGTCACCGGACGTGGTCACACAGAACCTCCCCTGAACGGACCGCTGCCGGTCCACTGTAAGCAGCACCAGCAACGACGAGCATCCATGTCGCTGCACACCGCAGCCGTTGGGCAGCGACAAGCATCCATGTCGCTGGTGGTGCATACGGGCTGGCCTAGATGTCGGGGGTCCGGCCTAGACTCGCGGGCCGTGACGGTTTCCCCACTGCGGCTGCTCCTGCTCGATGGTCACTCGCTGGCCTACCGGGCGTTTTATGCACTGCCCGCAGAGAACTTCCGCACCACAACGGGGCAGACCACCAACGCGGTGTACGGATTCACCTCG
>JBOHGX010000076.1:0-4170 GCA_050700255.1 Pseudonocardiaceae bacterium | reverse complement strand
GACCGGGACATGCCGAAACCCATGCGAGACGCTGGTACCTCGCTACCGGGTAGCCGGTCGGGGGGTGTCATCGCTGCCCGTTATACCGCTGACCATGCGGCTTATCGGCGGCGTAGGGATGCAACGTGTAGCGGATAACGCGGTCGTGTGCCTCCTGACGTTCCAGCCGGAAGCCCGGCTCGTCCGACGGTCGCTGCACGATGAAGGACAGTGCCACGGTCTGGTTGCCATAACTCGCGTTGTAGGCATTGAGCCTGATGTAGTGCTCCGGCTTTGCCTTGCGGCACTCGTTCACCTCAGCGAGCACCCCGGCGGCGTCGGCGAGATCGAACATCGGCAGCCCCCACATCTCCCAGTAGGTGTTGCGGGGGTGCGGGTCATCGGTGAACTCCACCGAGCAGGGCCAGCTGTTGTCCAGCGCGTACTGGATCTGCTTGGTGATCTCTTCGTCGGTGAGGTCGGGCAGGAAGGAGAAGGTCCCCTGAGTGATACGCATCGTCGGAACTCCAATCAGCTCGAGGTCGGCGTCTCGACGACGTCAGGCGTGTCGGTCGACTCGTAGTTGAACGAGATGTCGCCCCACGTCGACAGGGCGATGTCCAGCTCACGGCTCTTCTTGGCAGCCGCCTTCAGGATGTCCTGCGCCTCCTTGCGGTAGTCCCGGCCCTCATTCCGGGCCTTGATGATCGCCTCCAGCGCGACCCGGTTGGCGGTGGCACCCGCGGAGATACCCATCGGGTGGCCGATCGTGCCGCCACCGAACTGCAGGACCACATCCTCGCCGAGATAGTGCAGCAGGTCACCCATCTGCGCAGCGTGGATCCCCCCCGAAGCCACCGGCATGACGCCTGGCATCGAGCCCCAGTCCTGGTCGAAGAAGATGCCCTTGATCGGGTCACGTGGCTGCTTCATCTCTCGGCAGGTGTCGTAGTACCCGGCGGTGGCGTTCGGGTCACCTTCCAGTTTGCCGACCACGGTGCCCGCGTGGATGTGGTCCACCCCGGCCAGCCGCATCCACTTGGCGATCACCCGGAAGTTCACCCCGTGGCTCTTCTGCCGGGTGTAGGTGGCGTGCCCGGCCCGGTGCAGGTGCAAAATCAGACCGTTGGCCCGGGCCCACTTCGCCATCGACTGGATCGCGGTGTAGCCGATGGTGAGGTCGATCATGATGATGACGCTGCCGAGCTCCTTGGCGACGGTGGCTCGCTCGTACATTTCCTCCATGGTGCCCGCGGTGACGTTGAGGTAGTGGCCCTTGACCTCGCCGGTGGCCGCCGAGGCGCGGTTGACGCCCTCCATGGCGTATATGTACCGGTCGCGCCAGCGCATGAACGGCTGGGAGTTGATGTTCTCGTCGTCCTTGGTGAAGTCCAGCCCGCCGCGCAGCGCCTCATAGACGACACGACCATAGTTACGGGCGGACAGACCCAGCTTGGGCTTGGTGGTAGCGCCAAGCAGCGGCCTACCGAACTTGTCCAGGTACTCCCGCTCCATGACGATCCCGTGCGCGGGGCCCTGGAAGGTCTTGATGTAATGCAGCGGGATGCGCATGTCCTCCAGGCGCAGCGCCTTGAGCGCCTTGAACCCGAACACGTTTCCGATGATCGACGAGGTCAGGTTGGCGATCGACCCCTCCTCGAACAGGTCGATGTGATAGGCGATATAGGCGATGTACTGGTTCTCCGCGCCCTGCACCGCGTCCACCCGGTAGCACTTCGCCTGGTAGGTGTCGTAGCTGGTGAGTCGGTCGGTCCAGACCACCGTCCAGGTCGCGGTCGAGGACTCGCCAGCAACCGCGGCGCCGGCCTCCTCCGGCGGCACCCCGGGTTGTGGGGTGATCCGGAACGCGCACAGCACGTCGGTGTCCTTGGGCTCGTAGTCGGGCAGCCAGTAACCCATCTCGGCATACGGGATCACTCCGGCTGACCAGCGATCTGCCTTCTTCTCTGATGCGGGAGCTTCGGTGTCAGTCACGCTTTCGCCTCCTCGGCGACTCTATGAGGCCACTGTCTGGTCAACACCTAGCCTGACGGGAAATAATCAGCCTGTCCATCAAGTCTTTGCGCACCACTGTGTAGCAATCACTCAGGCTTGCGAGGTTGCCATGACAGAGTCGCGTTTGCGCACTTTGGTCGCGCTGGCGGCGACCGGATCGGTGCGCGGTGCCGCCAGCCGGCTGACGGTCACCGAGTCCGCGGTGTCGGCCTCGATCGGAGCGCTGGCCCAAGAGCTTGGAGTACCCCTGGTGGAGCGGGTCGGCCGGGGGCTGCGGCTGACCCCGTCCGGCACGGTTTACGCGCGTTACGCCCGCCGGGTGCTGGGCCTGCTCGACGAGGGCGCGGCGGCCGCGGTCCAGGAGCTCGACCCGGAGCGGGGCCGGTTACGGCTGGCCGCGGTCACCACCGCAGGGGAACACCTGCTGCCCACCCTGCTCGCCGCGTTCCGCCGCCGGCGCCCGCGAATCGCGCTGGCGCTGGAAGTGGCACCCAGCGCGCAGGTGTGGGATCTGGTCAATGCCCACGAGGTCGACCTGGTCATCGCCGGACGGCCACCCTCGGGGATCGACGCGCGGGTGGTGGCTACCAAGCCCAATGAGCTCGTGGTGACGGCGGCGCCCTCGGTCGCCGAGATGTTCGACTGGACGACCACCCCGTGGCTGCTGCGCGAGGAAGGGTCGGCAACCCGCACGAGGGTGGAGTCCTACCTGAAGTCTCAGGACGTCGCACCGCCGCGGCTGGTACTGGGGTCCAACGGGGCGGTGGTGGCCGGCGCGGTGGCCGAGCTGGGTTGCACGTTGGTCTCCCGGGAGGCCATTACCGATCTGATCGCCGACGGACGGCTGGTGGAGGTGCCCGCTCCTGGCACGCCCCTGCGACGGCCGTGGCACGCGGCCGTCGGCGCCTATTCCGGCGCGGCGACCTGGCTGTTCATCCGGCACCTACGAACGTCCGGGTGGCAACCACACGGGCCGGCAACCTCTGGTCCCGCTGCAGTGTCCTCGGCCGCGATCTTCGGAGCGCCCCTTGCCTCCCCGCCCGATCCACCCGCTGTGACTTCCCCACCTCATCAACCCTCCGGGGGAGGTATGCCACGTCGGTCTCGGTCTAGGGTCGATGGAGGCGGCGTGGACCGACCCGTCGCGGTGGAGGGAGAGTCATGATCGAGGCGCTGCACGCGACTGCCCAGGCGATGGTGAGCCGACCGCGCGGCATCCTTGCGGCCGACGAGAGCATTGGCACGATGTCTTCCCGGCTGGAGAAGGCAGGGGTTGAGGTCACCGAGGAAAACCGGCGGGCCTACCGCGAGTTGCTCGTAACCACTCCGGATCTGCACAAGGGGATCAGCGGAGTGATCCTGTCCGACGAGACCTTCAACCAGAAGCTCGACGACGGGAATACCTTCCCACTGGCCATGCATGCGCTGGACATCCTGCCTGGCATCAAGGTCGACACCGGCGCGAAGCCACTGGCCTTGACACCCGGGGAGAAGGTGACCGAAGGCTTGGACGGCCTCCGGGAGCGGTTGGCCGACTATGTGTCCCGGGGCGCCCGGTTCGCCAAGTGGCGCGCCGTGATCACGATCGGTGACGGGATACCATCCGTTCGCGCGTTGCGGGCCAACGCTCATGCGCTGGCCCGTTACGCCGCGCTGTGCCAGGAAATGGTTGTGGTACCGATCGTGGAGCCTGAGGTGCTGATGGACGGCGACCACACCATCGACCGCTGCGCCGAGGTCACCACCGCCACACTGAAGCTGGTGATGTTCGAGCTGGAAGACGCCGGGGTCGACCTGGCCGGCACCGTGCTCAAGCCGAACATGGTCGTGCCCGGCTCGACGTCGGGCCAGCAGGCCACCCCCGAGGAAGTCGCCGAGAAGACCGTGGCCACGCTGCTGGCCGTGCTGCCCGAGACGCTGGCCGGCGTGGCGTTCCTGTCCGGCGGTCAGTCCCCGGAGGTGGCGACCGCGAACCTGGCCGCGATGCAGCAGCACGCCACTCCGTGGCCGCTGACTTTCTCCTTCGGGCGCGCCTTGGTCGATCCCGCGCTGAAGGCCTGGCATGGCGATCCCGCACTGGTCACCGAGGGCCAGCAGGCGCTGGCTGATCGCGTCGGCCCCAACTCAGCCGCGGTGGCCCTCGTGAGTGCGTAACAGTGTTATAACACTGTTACG
>JBOHGX010000075.1:0-4348 GCA_050700255.1 Pseudonocardiaceae bacterium | reverse complement strand
GCACCTGCGTGCCCGGCACGGTCGGCTCGAGCTTGCGGGCCAGGCGGGCGGCGTCGGTGGCGATCTGCGTGATGCCCTCGTGGTCGAGCCCGAACACCACCCGGCGCTGCAGGATCGACGTCGAGTTGTAGATGTGCACGATCGCCTTGTGCGCGCCCTCCAGGGCCTCGAAGGTGCGCTCGATCAGTTCGGGCCGGCACTGCGACAGCACCTGGATCCGCACATCCTCGGGCACCGCACCCTCGGTGATGATCTCGCGAACGAAGTCGAAATCGGTTTGGCTGGCCGAGGGGAACCCGACCTCGATCTCCTTGTAGCCCATCCGCACCAGCAGCTCGAACATGCGCCGCTTGCGTGGCGGGCTCATCGGGTCGATCAAGGCTTGGTTGCCGTCCCGGAGGTCCACCGCGCACCACAAGGGCGCCCGGCTAATCGTGACGTCGGGCCACGTGCGGTCCGGCAGCGACACCGGCTCCACGGTCTGAGCAAAGGGCCGGTAGCGGTGTACGGGCATCGCGCTGCCGCGCTGGAGGTTCCACGGGGCCTGGTTGACGGGAACTCCAGCGGTGAGGATCTGGATCCCGCTTGTGCCTCCTGCGGTGAACGGATTGGGTTCGGTATCGCGGGGTTCGGTATCGCGGGGTTCGATATCTTCAATATCACTGTGACCGGTATCGGCCGGTTTGGGAGTCATCGTCTGCTTCGGTGCCATCTCTTGGGCCTTCCGCGTAGCCGGAAAATCCGACCGGCGGATGCGCGCGGGCGACTCCGCGACGGGGGGCCGGTCGTCGTCAGACCCCGTCGCGGCGGCGAAGCAGCAGGGCGCGTGCCACGCGATGACGGTAGCCGGATCCTGCCCGCAGTACGCAACCACCCTCCCGGATAGTGAGACCCCTGCTGTGCCCGTTCCCTCACGAACAGTGCAGACCGTGGCAGACCGTGGCAGACTTCCGGTATGGGTGGAACTGTTCGGGACTCTTCCAGCCGCGCGTCGTCCCGCGGAGGCCGCGCCAGGATCGTCGGACTGCTCGCGGCCCTGATCCGGATCGTGGGTTGGCTCTTCGTCGTGATCTTGGTGGCGCACATCGCGCTCACGTTGGGCGAGGCCAATCCTGCTAATGGCATCACGAGGTTCGTCGCATACTGGGCGGACCGCCTCCAGCTCGGCTTCCAAAACCTGTTCACCCCAGCCGACGCGGACGCGCGGATACTGCTCAACTTCGGACTTGCCGCGCTTTTCTGGCTTGTGGTGAGTTCCGTGCTGGCCCGTCTGGTGCGGCGTCTCGGCTGATCAGCCAGGGTGGGGCGGGCTGGGCCGTCCGTGGCCGCAGGGCGGTGCCGATTACCGCCTGTGGCACAGGGCGGGGGGCGTCCCGAGGCAGCTATTCCGGGTGAATGAGGCGATATTCATCCCTTCGGGTCTCCTGGCTACTTGCAGTAGTTTAACTCTCTGTATGACGTCCTACACGGTACGTTACTGGCGAGTTTCGCCTTAGCGTGGTAGCCGTAGGTAATCATCTCGCTGAGGGTGTAAGGCGGCCGAACGACCGTGTTTTCTGCGGTCGCCACCCGGACCGCAACCTGTCGTCACTGCCGTGCGCCAGAGCATCATGCCTGCTCAAAGGCCTGCGCCGGCTGCCGGAGCGGTCATCACCGCCACGCTGGCGGCGCCGTCGAGCCGCTTCGGCAGCCGCCGCTACGGCCTTGGTTCGGGCCTCAGATTGAGCGCGCGACTACGCTGCGTCCTCAGTACCTCGCCGCTTGCGTTCTTGGTTGACTTGATCCAAGCTGCCGCTTACCTGACGGGAGCAGCTGTCCCGGGGAGGCGTGCTGAGAAAGGAGGCCGTCCCAGCGGCGATCGGCCGTTGCGGCGACACTCGCTTGTCTTTGCCGTAACTCCTCGCCTCTGCACGCTTCCCGCTGCACGAACAACCCTGCACAAGGAAGCGGTGGTGGAGTTGGCTAGAACCGATGCTCGAGCCAGTGGATCTGGAGGAGCTGGACTGTTCAATGTTGTGAGTGTTGTGGTCCTCGTGTTCGGAGTGCTGATCATCGGGATAGCGGCTGCGCTTCTCGCCCGAACCCTGGCGGCGGCACAGAGCATCGACAAGAAGGCGCAGACTATCCAGGGAAACGCTGGCAACATCGACGTTGCGACCGACTCGGTCGTCCAGCTCAACCGGACGAACGAGGTCGCCTCCTCGATCTTGACGAGCGCAAAGCCGCTGGAGGGTCAGCTCCGGACGGTGGACACCGTCGCCCGTGACATCGACGGATTGGCGAAGTCGATCAACACCACCGCGGGAAGCATCAACGGGGTGGCCGGGACGATCAATAATAGCGCGATCACGATCAACGGTACCGCGCGTGACATTGACACCAATGCCCGGACGATCAATAACAGCGCCGCGACGATCAACGGTACAGCGAGAGGAATCAACACTCAGGTCGCGTTGATTCTCGAAGTTGCACAGCGGATCGACGCCGACGCGGTGCAGATCAACGAGAACCTCGCCGAGACGATCATCCTCGCCCAGAACATCAACACCGACAGTAGCAACATTCTCAACCAGGCAATCAGGGCGGAACTGACGTCCCGCTGCATTAACGCCAAGGTACGTCTTAACCTGATCGCCCCGCCCGAGCCAGGCTGCTAGGAGGACGGAAGATGACAACGCAACAAATCTCTCGGTCGTCGACCGTCAGCGCGGGACCTCCCTCCGGCAGCAGTTCATTCGTCAGGTGGCTGTGGATCTGGGTCACCCTGGGTCTCATCGTCGTAGTGGTCGTCATCGGATTCCTGATCGGTATCGTGCGTGCGCTCGAGTCGATCGATGTGGGTCTGTTCGGGGCGTCTAACTCCGTGGCGGGCGCCACGGGCGACGTCACCGCCCTGCCCAACTACATCCAGACGATTAACTCCGCACTGACGGACATCGACACCTCGCTGAAACCGATCCGCGGTCAGGTCGCCGACGCCACGGCGTCGCTGCAGTCGATCCGGGGTTCCCTGCAGACGGTCGACGCATCATTGAAGGACACCAATTCCGCGCTGGGCAACATCAACGGGTCCCTGATCGACACCTCGGGTCTGCTGGTCTCCACCTCGAATTCGGTGGCCACCGTTAATGGCTCGCTGATCGACACCTCCAACATTCTCATTCAGGTTCTCGGCAACGCGGGGGCGATCGAGCTCACCCTCGAGTCGATCCAGAACGTGAACAGCCAAGGTACTGCGCTGATCATTCAGCAGGTCGACGTCATCAACGGTAACCTGACACGTATTCAGAACGACACCTTCAACATCAACCTGGAACTCCAGGAAGTCAACCGCCAACTCCTCAACATCTGCACGTCGCCGGTGGTGTCCTTGCTGCCCCCGTTCAGGTGTGACCCTGCTCGCCCTTAGGAGGTGACTGAATGCGACGCTTGACCGCCAATGCCCTTCCGGGCATCATGCTCGTGCTCGTCATCATCTGGGCGCTGTTTGCGGTGCTGATGCTGACCGGCATTATCAGTACCGCGAACCGGATCGAGAGCCGAGTTGGAGTGATCAACAACGCGGTGACGCCGATCAACAGCAAGCTCGACGTGGTCCCGATCCTTGCCCAGGTTCAGGACACCGCCGGCCAGATCCGCGACTCTGCTGCGCCGTTGACCGGCATCATCGGCAACGTGGTCAATTCGGCCAGCAGTATCGACTTGACGGCCAAGCAGATCCTCAGTTCGGCAGAGTCGATCAACAGGTCTGCGAAGTCGATCAATGAGCAGGTTCTGCAGATCAACCCGACGGTGGTGTCGATCGAATCCACACTGAACGAGATCGAGGTTAGTGCCACTTCGATCAACGGTTCCGCGCGCACGATCGGCTCGAACTTCATCGAGATCGTCGACCTTGGTTACGACATCAAGACCAGGGTCACTATCGCCAGCGCTCAGGCCGATGACGTCATCAGGGAGACCCAGGGCATCGAGTCCGAACTCGATGACGTTCTGGCCCAGGTCGTTCGGATTGAGAACAACGCGACAGGAATCGCCAGCTCTCCGTTGATCATGAATGCGGCCAACGGGGGCCCGATGCATGAAATGGCTCTTGCCGCCTCTGGTGCACGAGGGCCAGCTGCTCAGGCGGGATTGCCGACGTTCGATCTACTACCAGCGGTGCCGGTGCTCGGAATTCCTGCGCTGCCGTTGCCGCCGGTCGGGCAACTGACGGCGGAGCTCAACAAGACCCTGATGGGCCTGCCAGTACTGAGTGACGTCGGCAATGTCCTCGGTTCCGTGGGTGCTGCACCGAAGTAGTCGCTGGAGTCCGAGATAGTACTAATCGGGGGCGCCGACCCAGCTG
>JBOHGX010000074.1:0-13152 GCA_050700255.1 Pseudonocardiaceae bacterium | reverse complement strand
TTCGCGAATCCCTGATTTCCGCAGGTTCTGGCTTCGGCCGGAGATTCTGCGGCACGACCCGGGTCTTGCCGCAAGGCCCCCAGTGCGCTATATGTTGAGAGTGGCAGGGAGTGGGTACTTTCCTTGCCTTTTGTCGTCCGCTGTGGACGGACAAGCTCCTCTCGAAGCGGTGACGCGCCGCGTACGGCGATGCCGCCGCCAGCTGAACACACCTGGGGCTCATCCCTCCTCGTCCTCGTCGGTGTCGGCGGTGTCGGCGGTGGCCGGGTCGCGCAGGGGCCGCAGGCCGCCGCCAGCCGGGGTGGAGGCGCGGAAGCTGTAGCGGCCCAGCATGTTGAGGTTCGCGTGCTTGAGCGGGGAGAGCCGGGCGACGTCCTCGTTCAGCACGTCGTGCTCGCGTGCTTCGGCGGGCAGCGCCCGCAGCTGCTCGACGGCGGCGTCCAGATAGCGGGTGGTCCACAGCACGGCGGCGTTGAGGACCAGGCCGAGCGCGCCGAGCTGCCTCGGCGACCAGCAGCGCGACCAGAGAGGTCTTCAGGTTCTCCATGCGGGTGCGGCCGTCGCCCAGGTGCACGAAGGCGTCCAGGAACCCGGTCCAGGAGTCGACTTCGAACAGCAGGTCCGGCAGGTCGATCTTCGGGAGCATCGCCGCGGTGGTCGACCGGAGCCAGCGCAGTGACTTCGGCTCGCCCAGTGCGCCGAGGCGGTCGACGTTCAGCTTGAGGCGGCCGTTGGGCTGGACCCCGAAGCTGAGCTTCGCGTCCTGCCCGGCCTCCTCCAGCCGCTCGGCCATCAGCTGCCAGGCCGCGTCCAGTGCCCGCACCCGCCCGGCCAGGTGTTCCTCGACCGGTTCGTCCAGGCTCAGGCCGTGCAGCACATCCTCGGCGACGGCCTCCCACCGTTTGCCGTCCAGCAGCCTGGCACGCGGGTCTGCCCATCGGTTGGAGGGGGAGGCGAACACATCCCGGCGGTTCAGTGCGCGGAACAGCTGCTCCAGCACGCACACCACATAGGCGTCGCGGTCCACCGCCCCCTCGGGCAGCTCCGGGTTGGAGTACACCGCCCGCTTCCACGCCGGCGGCACCAGCTTCTGGTCGATCTCGCGCGGCAGCAGCGGCTTGACCTTCACCTTCCGCCGCGACAGCGCAGGCAGAAGCTTCACCGCCTCCAAGATCCGCTTGCCGCCGGAGGCCGCCCGCAGCGCGGGCGACTCCCCGAGCAGCGACAGGAACGGGCGGACGGTGTTGCAACGAGTGGCCAGCAGGCGCCGCATCTCTGCCTCGGCCTCCTCGTCCGCGGGCCCGATCAGTTCTCCCAGCAGCGCGGAGGCGGCCATGACCTCCTCGCGCGGCCCGATCTCCATCTCCAGCGCCCGCCACATCGCGCCCGCGTCCAGGTCGGCGCCGCTCTCGGCGACCAGATCCAGCTGCTCACTCCACAGCCGGAACACCCCATCGAGCATCCGTGACGCCTTCGCCACCCGCCCCCGAGCGGCCACCCAGTCCCGGTCCGTCGCCCGCCGCGCGGCGCTGATCAGCTTCACCTGCATCAGCACCGAGAACAGATCCAGCGCGTCGTCGATCGCGGACGCCTCCAGGTGCCGTACCACCGACGTCAGCAGCGCGGTGCGCTTCGGCTCCGGCGGTACGCTCCAGGATCGGCGCCTTCGACCCCAGGCCGACCCGCGCCAGCGTCGCCAGCCGGTTCGGCGGCACCTTGTCCAGCTTCACCCGGCCCAGCCGGAACGCCGAGATCTCGTCCACCCGCTCCAGGGCCTTCGCCATGCTCGCGCCCGTCGTCCGAACAGCGCCACCGGCCCCTCAGCGCCCGTGCCCGCCCGTGCAGGAACGCGCGGAACTTCCGCCCCACTCCGCGTCCTCGAACGGGTGGTAGCCGTAGGCGTCCCGGATCTCCCACGCGTGCTCGTACGCCGTCTTCGCCCGCTCGGTGTATCGCTTCACCACCGACGGGTCCTCGATCCGCAGCTGCGCGGCCAGGTGCTCGATGACCGACCACGGCACGTCCAACGGATCGTCCACCAGGAACCGGCCGATGTACCGGACGGTGCACATCTGCACCGCGAACCCCACCTGGTGGGCCGTCGCCCGCCGCAGCGCGATCAGGTCCCGGTCCATGTCATCCAGGAAGAAGAACCGCTCCAGCTCCGGCCGCGTCGGCTCCTCAACGAACCGTCCGTACGCCGCCGCCTGCTCATCAGTCAGAAATTCCACCGGCACCTGGCGGACGGTAGCCGCCGCTCGCCAGCGACCAACGATCTTCCGGAGAAACCCGACGCGGTATCCCGACGCTGTGCTAGACGGCCAAGATCAATCTCAGCGCCAACCACGGTTCCATTGATCCTCGGGGCCGGGTGAGGACAAGGAACACGTCCTCGAGGGTGGCTTGTTGGTGCGCAGGTCCTGCGCCCACAGGTCGGTCTCGGCCAACACCCCGATCACCCCTTGGGGGAAGCGGTTTCCGTTTCCGTGGACGACAACGCGCCCACCGACCCGCTCGACGCGGGCGACCCCTGGAACGGCCTCAAGCCGGTCGATCGGAGGGGCGCCGTCGACGGTGAAGCTCAGGCTGCTCTTGGTCCCGGGCGACGCGATGAGGTTGGGGACGGTGTCGAGCGCGACGATCCTGCCGTGGTCCACGATGGCGACGCGGTCGCAGAGGCGTTCGGCCTCTTCCATGAAGTCTCCATGGACGGGGTCCTCCGAGGTCCCCGCCGTCAGCACGGCGATGATCTGACCGCTCGTCGGGTATGGTGGGCCGTTTACCGCGCTGGTCACGTCCCTGGATGCTGGCTGGCTGATTTTCCCGGCCATGGGGGCACCGAGTCCGGCGAAGCGACACTGGACGTGGTGCTGGCCGCCGATCTGGGCCGCGTCATCGGATTCAACGTCGGAGGTATCGAGGTCGACCGTGGTCCCTTCGCCGAACTCTTCGCCCGAGCCCGGTCGGCGGGGTTGCGCAGCGTGCCCCACGCCGGCGAGACCGAGGGTCCGGACCGGGTCTGGTCGGCCATCCACGCCCTCGGTGCCGAGCGCATCGGCCACGGCATCGGCGCGATGCGCGACGCCAACCTGGTGACCCACCTGCGAAAGACCCTGCTGCCGCTGGACGTGTGGCCCACCTCCAACCTGCGCACCCGCGCGGTCGCCTCACTCGAGGATCATCCGCAGCTAAACGGTCCACACCGGGAGCTCCTCCAGGTAGGCAAAGTCCGCGACTCCGCGAAACCCGAGCAGCGCGATGGAGATTCCCATGTCGGCGAGCACCCGCAGGTTGTCCTCGGTCTCGTCCGGCTCGGCGTCCAGCGCCGACACCGGGACGCCGAGCTGCACGCTTTCGGCAGCAAGACCGGTTTGTTCCAGCGCGCTGACAATGCCCGCCACCAGGTCCGGGTCGTGCGACTGCTGCGCTGTGAGGGCGACATGCAACAGCGGCGTCACCTCCCCCAGGAGCTGGCGCCATGAGGTGAGCTGTGCACAGGCACCGTGTAGCATCCACTGCCCAAGTGGGGCCATCAAGCCGATCCGCGCCGTCAACTCTATGCACCTTTGGTGTGACAGCGGTCCGGTGTGCGAATGGTTCCAGTGCAGCAGCGCTTGAATTCCGACGACCGAGCCATCGTCCAGTCTCGCCAACGGCTGGCATCGGTGAAATAACTCGCGACCAGCCGCTGGCCGACCATCCTGCCGGGCTCTGGGGAGAACTTCTCCGCCACGAGACCGTCGAACAGCTGGTCGAGCAGCTCGCGCAGCGAGCGCTCAATCGCGACGCGCGATATCGGCACATACGCCGTGGCTCTCAGCGCCCTCTCCCACAGCCGCGCCAGCTCTACCCGCCCCGACGGGGCAGACGGACCCGGTGTTCCGGGACAGTCCGCACCGGGCGGCGTCGTCATAGCTGTCCAACATAGGTCCTCATCGGCACCGAGCCAGCCGATCCGTACCCGACACCGTGTCGGGGGACTGCACTACTGCAATCACGCCAGCGCTGAAGCGATGAGTAGGCTGCCGAGGGATGAACCGAGTCTCGAGTGAGCGGTTCGCGTGGGTGCCAGATGACATCAACGTGGAACTGCCCAGTGCTGCCCGCATCTACGACTACCTGCTCGGCGGCGGGCACAACTTCGCCGCCGACCGAGCCGTCGGCGAGAAGGTGCTCCGAGCGCTGCCCAACGGGCGGCAAATCGCCAGCTCCAATCGAGCGTTCTTGCGCCGGGCGGTGTTGCATATGATCGACCAAGGCATCACCCAGTTCCTCGATCTCGGGTCAGGTATCCCCACCGTCGGAAACGTGCACGAGGTCGCGCAGGCGGCAGACCCGATGTGCCGCGTGGTCTATGTGGACAACGACGAGGTAGCCGTAGCTCATAGCCAACTTATTCTCGAGGGCAACGAGAACGCCACCGTGGTCGCCGCCGATCTCTGCCAGCCGGCGACGGTGCTCAGCGCGCCCGCGGTGAAGCGGCTCCTCGACTTCAGCAAGCCTATTGGCCTGCTGATGGTCGCCGTGTTTCACTTCGTGCCGGATGAGAAAGATCCCCTCGGTGTCTTGCGCCGGTACCGTGATGCACTGCCGGCGAGCAGCCTGCTCGCACTGTCTCACCTGACCGCCGACCAGGCGCCGGCCGGGATGGCCGCCGTAGTCGAGGCGATGAGAAACAGTCGGGACCCGATGTTTTTCCGGTCATACGACGAGGTGCTTGCCATGTTCGACGGCTTCGAACTCGTGGAGCCAGGAGTGGTCGACGCTCCAGAGTGGCGGCGCGAGCCGGGCTGTGACGACACCGGGCCACGGGGCGTCTACGTGGGTCTGGCCCGCAAGCCCTGACTATGGCGTGACCGAGACGATCGACCGCAGGTATTACCTACTGGCTACGCGCCAGCCGCCGTGGCACTCCCGGAAGTCGCGCGCGGCGTCCACCGCCCGATACGGGCCAAGGGTCGGCAGGGGTACTGCGGTGCCGCATGACCCGATCTTCTGGTGTGGCGCCGATTCAGAATCCAGCCCTGGCGGTCTGAAGGCGTTCAAGTTCTTTACCGACCGGAGTCGGAGTCAAGATCACAGCGGCGCTGCGGCGCCCTCTAACGCGCATACTCGCTGGCTCGGTTCCCACCAGCGACACGGACGGGTTCACACTGTTGCGCGGTCGCTGCGTCTTTGGCTAGATAATGGAGACCAACCACGCTGGCCAGGTTGCGCGGACGAGAAAGGACGCTGACCTTGAGGCACCCTGGTACCGCCCGGGTAGTAACCCTCATGAATGCGACCTGACATGACAGAACCGAGGTTGTTCTCGACACCCACACGGAGAAGCGGGTTGCAATGGCTGAATCCTTCCGGGCAGCACTTCATAGGATGAAGCAACCGGCATGAGTCGGATTAGGTCGACAAAAACGGAGGCAACGGTGGCTCAAGCACAAAAGACGGACTTTGCTTCGTACGCTCAGATATCAGAGTCGGAACAGAAAGTGCTCGAACAAGCACTGGGCTCAATACCTGACGATATTCTGACGATGAGCGACCGCAGCGCGATCGAGGCCAGGATCCGTAGGCGCCTGCAGGAGGAGGGAGTTCTCAAGACGGGCGAAGTGGGAGGTCCACTCGGCGTTGCGGAAATCCCTCCGATAGCCTTCGTCGGCCGAGCAGCCGGATGCCTCGCAGCAAGTTATTTGAGCTTGCGGGGAATCAGCCACAATAAGCCTGCTGACGAAGTAGCTGACTCGATCGCACGGGCAGTCGGAGGTTGTGTCGCGGGCGGTACCGATGCGATAAAATCCGACCTTTTACAATACCGGAACCAGGTCGCGGGCGCGCTCACGGCACTTGGCCTCCCCGCGCTGGGTGACGCACTCCGCGTGGTTGAGTCCGGCGGAGTGTACGAGAAGGGTTACCGCAGTCCGTGAGGATATATCCTGCGGACATTTCCGCTCAGCAGCGAAGCTCTTCGGTAAAGATCTCGTTACACAGGCCGCTGCAGGGCGTCAGATGGGCACGCCTGCTTATGCCGAGCTCCGTCGAACGATGAACAAGCCTGGGTAGCGGCGCTCAGCGGCCAGGCCCGCCGCGGCGACTTCGGCAAGCAGCGCCATGTTGACGGCTTCGAACTCGCGGAGCCAGGAGTGGTCGACGCTCCAGAGTGGCGGTGCGAACAGGCTGTGATGACACCGGGCCACAGGGTGTCTGCGTGGGTCTAGGTCGCAAGCCCTGACTAGCGGCACTGTCACGCGGTATCAGCGTCGATGACGTCATCGTTCCTGCATCAGGGCTTGAGAGCCGACTTTTCACGCGGTCGCTCGCCACCGCCTTCCTTCGATCATCCGGTGGGGACTTGATCGTCCCGAACGGCCGCGCCAGCCCAGCAGGCGCTGGTCGGGGCGTTCCCTCCTGAAGCGGGACGCGAGCGATAAACGTTGCCGAAGGAGCTTTCAGTGAACGGGCGGACACGCGACGTTCGGCTTTTCTCAAGCTGTGCACTCATCGCCAGCGCCCGATTACAATCGCCGGGCGAAGGCGTCTAAAGGCCTACCCATGTCACCCGTTCGACTGATGGACACCTCACTATGCGCAGCGGATCATAACCACAGGTCACCCTATTGAGGGTCCGGTATATAGGCACGCATATAGGCACCGAGCGTTGTGGTCTGTCATCGCCCATAACCCTCGTTGCTGCATTAGGCGAGCGATCAAATCCAGCGATTCTCATCGAGATAGTCATCGTCAGGCAACGATGCCGTGTGTCAGGATCGGATGGCTCGCGCCACCGACCCGTGGAGGTGCTGAAGAGATGATGCTTGTCCCTCGCGAGATCGACAAACTTTTGATCTAGGTCATTGCCGATCTCGCCCGTCGTCGTCGCAACCGCGGAACCAAACTCAACTACGAGGAAGCCACCGCGCTGATCTGTGAAACCATCTTGGAGGGCGCTCGCGACGGGCGCTCGGTAGCCGACCTGATGAAACTGGGCCGCGAGGTCGTCAGCAAGAACGAATGCATGGACGGCGTCGACGAGATGCTGCATCTGGTCCAGGTCGAGGCAACGTTCCCCGATGGCACCAAGCTCGTCTCGGTACATGACCCAATCGATTAGATCCGACCGTGGAAAGGACACGCCATGCCTAAACCCGGCGAGATTCTTCCCGGCGAGGGTCCACCTATCGAGCTCAATGCCGGCCGAAACCGCGTCAGTCTCGACGTTCGAAATACCGGCTGTCCAGATAGGGTCGCACTACCACTTCTTCGAGGTCAACCGGGCGCTGCAGTTCGACCGGTCGCAAGCCCTCGGCCGCCGTCTTGATATCCCAGCCGGTACGGCGATCCGATTTGAGCCAGGCGCCCGGCAGGAGGTGACGCTGGTCGACTTCGGCGGCAGCCGCCGAGTCATCGGCTTCGCCGGCCTGGTGGGCGGCAGCGTCGACAGCGCCGCCACGGCACAGGCCAGCAAGCGAGCCGCTCACCAACAAGGCTTCACCGGAGGCAACGATGGCTGAGCTGTCCAGGCGTGACTATGCCGCGCTGTTCGGCCCGAGCGTCGGCGACCGGTTCCGGCTGGCCGATACATCGTTGGTCTGTGAGGTCGAGCAAGATCTGCTCACCCATGGCGACGAGGTCGTCTTTGGCGGCGGTAAGACGATCCGCGACGGTATGGGCCAGACCCCTGGCCTACGCAACGACCAGGGCTGCCTTGATCTCGTTATCACCAACGTCATCGTCATGGATCCGGTACTGGGCATCCTCAAGGCCGACCTTGGAGTCAAGGACGGCCGGATCGCCGGTATCGGAAAGGCCGGCAACCCTATGTGATGGACGGGGTGAGCCCGCACCTCGTCATCGGTGCAGGGACCGAGGCCATTGCTGGCGAAGGCATGGTCGCCACGCCCGGCGGTATCGATTCGCACATCCACATGATTTGCCCGCAGCAGGTCTACGAGGCGCTGTCCAACGGCATCACCACCATGATCGGCGGCGGCACCGGTCCGGCCGACGGTACCAACGCAACGACCTGTACCCCGGGACCGTGGAACATCGCGCGGATGCTCGAGGCCGCCGAGGCGCTGCCCGTCAACTGGGGCATTTTGGGTAAGGGCAACAGCAGCCTGCCCGGCACGCTTGTCGAACAGATCGAAGCCGGCGCCTGTGGCCTGAAGGACCACGAGGACTGGGGCACCACCCCAGCGGTGATCGACACCAGCCTTCGAGTGGCTGACGACTATGACGTGCAGGTGGCAATCCATACCGACTCGCTCAACGAGTCAGGCTATGTGGAAGACACTATTAGCGCCATTGACGGCCGGACCATTCACACCTACCACACCGAGGGTGCCGGCGGCGGGCATGCGCCGGACATCATGGTGGTTGCTGGGCACCCATACGCCCTGCCGTCATCGACCAATCCCACCCGTCCCTACACAGTGAATACGATCGATGAGCACCTTGACATGCTCATGGTCTGCCATCATCTCAATCCCAACGTGCCCTCGGACGTAGCGTTCGCGGAGAGCCGCATACGGGCCGAGACGATCGCCGCCGAGGATGTGCTCCATGACCTCGGCATCCTGAGCATGTACTCCTCGGACTCGCAGGCGATGGGCCGGCTAGGCGAAGTCTTCACTCGCGCGTTCCAAACGGCCAGCAAGATGCGCGACCAGCGTGGTCAGCTGGACGGGGAGGCCGCCGCCCATGACAACGCCCGGGTGCTGCGCTACCTGGCCAAGCTGACAATCAACCCGGCGATCACGCACGGCATCGCCGATCTGGTCGGGTCACTGGAGACGGGCAAGCTCGCCGACATCGTGCTGTGGCCGCTGGCAAGCTTCGGCGCCAAGCCCAAGATGATCATCAAGGGAGGGTTCGTGAACTGGTCGGTGATGGGTGACCCGAATGCCTCGCTGCCGACCCCGGAGCCGGTTTATTACCGACCGATGTTCGGTGCCTTCGGCTCGGCACTGCCGCAGACGTGCGTGACGTTCATGTCCAGGGCCGCACTCGACGCCGGGGTGCCCGACCGGCTGGGGCTGCGCCGCCGGATGCATGCGGTCTCGAGGTGCCGCACGGTGACAAAGCGGGACCTGGTTCGTAACAACAGGCTGGCCGAGATCACGATCGACCCCGAGACCTACACCGTAAAGGTGGACGGCGAAGTGGCCACCTGCGAGCCGGCCGTGCGGTTGCCGCTCAGCCAGAGCTATTACCTGGTCTGAGAGTAGATGCGAATGGGCATTCGACATGTGGTGGCGGCGGCCAACGTCGACGCTGACGGATTTGTCATCGACCCGTCGGCGGCGCGGCACTGCGTGCTGCTGCGCGGCGCGGTCGCCGACTTGAGCGGGTCGGTGGATCCTCTCACCCATCTTAATTCCGATTTTCGTCAGCACGCCCTGGACGGATGCGTGATCGCGGAACGGCTCGAACCCGGAGCCCGGGTGATGACCGATGGCAACGGCCACTTGACGCTGGCGTTTGCCCGACCGAGTGATATGGCGCGGCGGGGACCGGTCAGCATCGATGCCCGCCGGATCGCATGGCTGGCCGCGCTGCGTCGACGGCGAGAGGTGAGGGGTTGAATGCTGATCGTTGATCAGATCGTCGGTAACCGGCATGAAAATTCCATGCTGGACCGGGACTGCGAGCGGGCTGCGGCCGACGGTGCGCTGGAAGTGGTATCGCTACCGTTTCACGACGCTCAGCGCGGCCGGATGCGGTTGACCACGGATGCCGGCACCGAGGTGGGTGTCGCGCTTGACCGAGGGATCGGGCTGCGGGACGGCGATGTGCTGTATTGCAACCCGAACGGCCGGCAAGTTATCACAGTGGCGGTTGCGCCGAGCGAAGCGCTGTCCATCCGACTGGTCAGCGGGATCGACTCGGATAAATTATTCGAATTGGGCGTACGAGTGGGGCATGTTTTGGGCAACCAGCATTGGCCGATCCGGCTATCAGAAGGCCGCGTGCTGGTTCCCGTGTCCGTCAACCGCACCGTCATGGAAACTGTGCTGCGAACCTACCGCCTGGACGGGATCGACTGGGAATTCGTCGCGGTGCCTCCCGACGAGCTGCCGGCCGCCATGCCGCGGAGCACACACACCCATGCCTAGCCCCGAACCGCCGACTCCGGTACCGAACCACGGGTTGTCTCACCCGGTTTCCCTGCTTGGTGCGCTGCAGCTGGCTGACAGCTTTTTTCCCACCGGGCTCTACACGCTCTCGCACGGGCTTGAGTCGTTCATCCAGCAGGGATGGCTGCGCTCGCTGGACGAGCTCGTCGACCTGCTCGAGGACTACGTCACCGGCGTGATCGGCAACGCTGATGTGGTCGCAACCGCCGAGGTGGCGAAGATGGCCTCCAGCGGCGACGTAGCGACGATCGTGCTGGTCGACGAATACCTCGCCTCGATGAAGCTGGCCCACGAGGCGGCGCTGAGCTCGCGGCGCACCGGCCACAGCCTGCTCGACCTGGGCCGTACCTTGAGCGATGATCTGACCCTCGTCAGGTACTCCGACCTGGTTGATGCCGGCCAAGCACCGGGCAGCTAACCAACGACATCGTCACCCAGGAGGATGCCAACCACGTTCGCACCGCACTGGACGGCGGGCTGGCCGGCGGGCGGGTCGTCGGCGTGGAGACCGGCGCCTGCCCGCACACCGCGGTGCGCGAGGACCCGACAATGAACCTGGTCACAGTCGCAGAGATGGAAGCGCGCTGGCCGGAATCGGAGTTGGTGCTGATCGAAAGTGGCGGCGACAATCTGACGCTGACATTCAGCCCGGCGCTGGTGGACTACTTTGTCTACGTCATCGACGTAGCAGCCGGTGACAAAATCCCGCGCAAGAATGGGCCTGGGATCACCCACTCCAACCTGCTGGTGATCAACAAAGAAGACCTGACTCCATATGTCGGGGCCAGCATGGACATCATGCGCCGGGATGCCGCGATCATGCGTCCGAGCAAGCCCACGCTGGTCACCAGCTGCCAAACCGGCGCCGGTCTGCGAGAAGTGGCGGCCACCATCACCCATGACGTGCTGTTCACCGAGTTGGTGAGTACAGATGTCTCGCATTCCTAGCGAGACCAGTGGTGCCACGTTGCGGGAGCGCGTCACCGTCGAACGGCTCCCAGCCGTATTTGCCGGCTACGGGCAGGAACCGGAGCAGATGTCAGCCGGCGCCCCGGGCAAAGTCGGTTTGCTGGAGCTTCAGTTCGAGGCCGGCGGAGAGCGCACCCGGCTACTGTACTGCCCGGCTATGCGAGTGGCCCCAACCGGGTCCAGCGGGCGCTACACCTCGACTCCGCACTGCCCGGCATGGCCTATGCCATTATCCAGTCGGTCAGCGGCGGCGTGCTGCAAGGTGACCGGCTCGGCTTGTCAATTACCGTCAGCGATGGCGCGAACGCCCACGTGACCACCCAGTCGGCGACGAAGCTCTACCGGATGGAGCGTAACTACGCCACCCAGGCGGTGCGGATCATTGTCGAGCCGGGCGGATACCTGGAGTACCTCCCGGACTACCTCATCCCTTATCGCGGGGCGCGCTTTTATCAGGAAACCCAGCTCGTCGTCGCCGAGGACGCGACGCTCGTGTACGCCGAAGCGCTCGCACCCGGCCGAGCCGCCGCGGGTGAGGAGTTCGACTACGAGCTGCTCTTCTTCCGGACGCAAGCAGCTGACCTTGGTGGTCGGCGCCGGTTCACCGACACGATGGTGCTGGCGCCGCGTCACCGGCACCCGCGACCGCTTCTCGGTGGGCACAGCAATGTGGCGACGATGTACATCCTGACGCGCCAAGTAGCGACGAAGGCCCTGGCCGATCGGCTGCATGGAGTCGTCCAGGAAGTCTGTGACGTCTTCGGCAGCGCGAGCGTCCTACCCGGCAACGATGGCGTGGTCCTGCGCGCAGTTGCCGATGATTCCGGCTCGATCCAGGCCGTCCTGCATAACGCGTGGTCTGCCGTCCGTGAAGAGCTCCTCGGCAGCGGGGTCCCCAATATCGCAGCCGTCAAGTACGGCACCCAGCCGAAGAGCCGTCCCCAGGAGCGGAATCTGAAAAGAGGGCGCCATGAACAGCCAGTCTCGCTCCTCTGAGCAATCCGACTCCAGCGACCGCCGTTCCACGGCGAAAGCCAGGCCGGCGCCCCACCGCGCCGCCGTATCCGCTTGGTATCGACAGCTCGGTGTGTCTCCGCTGGGTGAGAATCCTGCATTGCGGTGGATCGACTGGATCCTTCGGGGCATCGGCCAGGTGGTGTTCCAGAACAACTGGCTGACCGGTCTCATCATCCTGGCCGCGATCTATTTCAACTCGTGGGTATACGGTACCGCTTGCCTGGTCGGTACCATCGCCAGCACGCTGACCGCCCAGGTGCTGGGCATGAACCGGAATCTGATCAGAGACGGGCTGTTCGGCTTCAACGGGGCGCTCCTGGCCATTGGTCTCAACACCTACATGAGCCAGGACTTCACCAACGGTGATCTTCCCGACTGGCGGCTTTACGTCTACATCGTGCTCGGCGCCGCGTTCACCTCTGTAGTCGTCGCAGCATTGGCAACCCTGCTTGCACCGTATCGAGTTCCGGTACTGACTGCGCCGTTCGTGCTCACTGCGTGGCTGTTCATCTTCGCCGTGGTGCGTTTCAGCAATTTGGACCCCGGCCCGCTGTTGACCCCGGCCACGCCCATGCCGTTCAACGGACCAACCGACTACACCTGGACCACCTGGTACCAGGGGATTGGCAACGGTATTGGCGAAGTCTTCTTCCAGGACAACTGGCTGTCCGGCCTGATCATCTTGGTGGGAATTTTGATAAATTCCCGCATCGCAGCCACCATGGCTTTCGCCGGATCAGCAATCGCCGTCGGCGTAGCAATCGTGCTGGGCGCTGCAGAATCGTCCATCAGGACGGGCCTGTTCGGCTTCAACGCCGTTCTCACTGCGCTCGCCATCGGGGGCGTCTTCTACGTGCTCACCCTCCGCGGCCTGCTCTATACGCTCTTCGGAGTCGTGGTGACGACCTGGGTCTGGGCCAATGCCGTTAAGTTAGAGATCTGAGTCGGGGTCGCGGGAGTTGCGTGGGCGTGCCACAAATAGTACGGCGTGTCGAGTGTCGAGAAGCCGGGATAACACGGTCCGACTCGATATTAT
>JBOHGX010000073.1:0-1560 GCA_050700255.1 Pseudonocardiaceae bacterium | reverse complement strand
AAACCGAGCTGGGAGACGAACCGGGCCGCGCGCAGCATTCGCAGCGGGTCGTCGGCGAAGGACTCCTGCGGCGTCGCGGGGGTGTCCAGCTCACGGCGGGCCAGCGCGGCCATCCCGCCGTGCGGGTCGACAAACCGGCCGCCCCCGCAGTCAAGATGGCTCGACCCTGCAAGCAGGTCTCGCAACGGCAGCTGCACGGCCATCGCGTTCACGGTGAAGTCACGCCGGGCGAGGTCGCCTTCAACAGTGTCGCCGAAGACGACGTCCGGATTGCGCGAGACCCGGTCGTAGCGGTCAGCCCGGTAGGTGGTGATCTCGCAGTGGGTGCCGGCCTTGGTCGCACCGATGGTGCCGAAGGCGATCCCGGTATCCCACACGGCGTCGGCCCAGCCGTCCAGGATTCGCCGGGTGGCGTCGGGCCAGGCGTCGGTGGTGAAGTCCAGGTCGCTGCCCAGCCTGCCGAGCAGGGCGTCTCGCACACTGCCGCCCACCAGGTACAGCGAATGACCGGCCGCGGTGAACCGGGCGGCCAGCTCGTCGGCCACCGGCGCGATCCGGAGCAGCTCCACAACCGCATTCTGCTGTGCTGTGCCCAGCAACGTGATGCGGTTTCCCGGCCCAGAAGTGACAGAAGGCAAAGGCGACACGGCGAGTCAGCGTAACGGCCCGTTGCCTGCGCTTGTGCTGACGGTGATCGTGCGAGGGGTGGGGCCGGTCGCCGCTGCGGTGCAACGCCGCGCCGCGTCGGTCAGGCCGGACTTCGCCTATACCATCGGCGCCATGCCCCCGCCCTCCGGTAGGTCAAGCCGTAACAAGGCCGCCCGGGACGCAAGTGGCCAGGGCCGCGGCCGCCGACGCAGGGCCGGCGGTGACATCAAAAGCGGTGACAGCAAAAGCGGTGACATCAAAAGCGGTGACGGTCAAGGGGACGCGAAGGCAGGCGTTAAGGGGCCGGCCAAGGAGGGCATCAGTGCCGGGCAGGGCAGGCGCCGGCCCGGCCGGATGCGCACTGTGGATGAGACCTCAGCCGGCGGGCTGGTGGTCGACACCGAGACCGGGCGCGCTGCCGTGATCGGGCGGCTGGATCGGCGAGGCAGGCTGCTGTGGTCGCTACCCAAAGGGCACATCGAGAACGGCGAGACGGTCGAGCAGGCGGCAGTGCGCGAGGTCGCGGAGGAAACCGGCATCAATAGTGCCGTGGTGGCCTCCCTGGGCAGCATCGACTACTGGTTCGTCGCCGAAGACCGCCGGGTGCACAAGACGGTGCACCACTTCCTGCTGCGAGCCTTGGGTGGGGAGTTGTCCGATGCCGACGTCGAGGTCACCGAGGTGGCCTGGGTGCCGCTGGCCGATCTGCCGGCGCGGTTGGCTTACGCCGACGAACGTCGCCTCGTCCGTCGCGCCACTGAGATGCTCGCGGATTCGGCGTGAGACGCAGGCTTCACTCGATCACCGCGGCCTTGCTGTTTGCGGTGCTGGGGTTGCTGTCGGTCGGCGCCCCCCTGGCGCAAGCCCAATCACCGGCACAACAATCCCCGGCACAACAACCCCCAACACAAC
>JBOHGX010000072.1:0-2277 GCA_050700255.1 Pseudonocardiaceae bacterium | reverse complement strand
GTCGGTCAACCGACCCGACCCTGAAGAGGAAACCTTTGCGCGGTTCGTCACGTGACAAATAATATCGAGTCGGACCGTGTTATCCCGGCTTCTCGACACTCGACACGCCGTACTATTTGTGGCACGCCCACGCAACTCCCGCGACCCCGACTCAGATCTCTAACTTAACGGCATTGGAGGGAAGGGCGGTTGCCGGGCGGCCACCTGATCCTTACCCCTCGCTGCACAGAAACTCGACTCGGTGGCGGGGATGGCCGCCTACCAGGTGGTGTGTGTGCTGCTGTGCTACGCCCACACGGAAGTGGCGGAGCGGCTCGCGGTGCGCATGGCCGAGAAGATCCACGGATCGGCCAGCGCGAAGACTTCGACGCTTGCGCAGACCGAGTGTGGTAGACAAAGAAAGAGCAACCTACACGCGATCCATGCTCCCGGGCCTGCTCGTAGCTCAGCGGGTTGGGTCGGGTGCGCAGCAGCTCGCGGGTGTCGGGATCAAAAACATCAGCGTGGCCGCGTCGATACGAATGCTCACCCGCCGACCGCTGAGGATCTCCGCGGCGAGCAGCCGATGCTCACCCAGGGAGACCAGACCCCCGCTGGAAACGGTCCGATCGACCTCCAAAGCGGCGTCGGGTTCGGCTGCGGGCAGCGGTGAGGGCCAGCGGGGCGACCCCCGGTACCAGCCAGGACGGCCAGGTCGGTGGCGGACAGGTGCGAGCGGACGGTTTGACCCGGGCACCGGCGATGCTCAGGTGGATCACGTCGTGATCAGCCCAGAACGTGACAGTGACCCCGGCGCGAGCTGGCCCGAGCCAGAACTGTTTACCCCGCACGGCCAGGTTGCCCGAGGCCGGCACGATGCGGTCGAACTCCACGGGCCCCGTCTTGAGAGGCCACCGGGACCGGTGGTGTGTCGGCGTCCTCGCGAATCGCCTCGGTCACCTCGATCGAGGCCGACCGACGTGGGCGTGGTGGGTGCGATCGAGCCCGGAGGGGCTCCGGCCCGCGGTGAGTCGACGCTTGGAGGCTGGCCGGCAGGTGCAGCGGTAGCAAGTCCTCGGCGCTCGTGCGCGCCTGCTAGCTGGGGGCGAACCGACCGGCGGGATAATCCATATCCAACCCATGGTGCGGGCGGTCGCAGTTGTAGCCAGCTACCCAGGTATCCACCGCGGCCTGAGCCGCGAGCAGGGTGTCGAAGGGTGGCGCATGGTCGAGGAACTCCCGACGGAAGCTGCCATGAAAACGCTCCACCTTCCCCATTCCGTGACGCGATCACAGTGGCCTGCTGCGCGATGTACTGGGGCAGCATCGACGAGCTGCCGAGCGGGGCGCTGCGGGTCCGCGTCTATGCCGGGCGCGACCCGGTGAGCAAGTGCCGCCACGACTTGATCGAGATCATCACTCCCGGACCCGGGTCGTCACCGCGTCGAGGAGGTGTCAGCTGGCGCGGCGTTCCTGGTCGAGGCGTTCGAGTAGCCACGAGCGTGCCATGGTTGACATGGGCAGGTGACGCTCGCCTGCCAGGCGCTGCAGCTCGCTGAACTGTTCGTCGGTCAGTCGGAGGTTGAACATCCGGCTGGGGCGGTTCGGGCGGGTGATCGTCGTGCCCGCCGGATAGGGGCCGGTTGCCCCTGACTCGGCCTCGAGTCTGCGGGCATCCGCCCGTGTGGCTCGTTCGATCTCCTTGTCAAGCTTCTTCGTCATTGGCTACCGCTTTCTGATAGAAAATTAGGTCTCGCCCGTTCGCTGGCCCCACCCGTTCATGCCGGGCAACTCGCCGTCGAGGTCTCGATAGGCGATCACCACGAGCACCCGTCCCGCCGAGCTCGACCAGCCGATGAACCCAGACGCGCCGACCCGCGACGCCGGATACGGGATAGCTCGACCAGGTGCTCATCGGCCATTACCTCCTGGGTCCATCCGGCTCAAGGTTCACTGCGCCGCGGTAGCGTGCCGACCGACCGCGGATGTAATTGGCGTCTTCCTCGTTCACCACAGCTTCACCCACTTATGGTAAGCCATTGTCTTACAGCAGGTGCGGCGACACAACCGTCCACCTGTGCACAGCTGAGTCATCAATCACCGGCCGCAAAGCGATCGCCACCATGACGGTCAGGACGGGTAATGATCACGTAGCGGTACACCAGAGGCCGGTACTTGCTGCCCCTACCGATAGCCCCGGCTGACCTCGCACGAAGGACTCGTGCAACCGGCGTCCCCAGCGATGATCCGGGCCCCCGTCGCGCAGCATGACCCCCTCACCGCGTTTGTGGCCACGGC
>JBOHGX010000071.1:0-13275 GCA_050700255.1 Pseudonocardiaceae bacterium | reverse complement strand
CCTCGAGGTTGGGGTCGAGGCCGAGGGTGACCCGGCCGATGTAGGTGTAGGCCTCCAGCGGTGAGTAGGGCTGCATGAACGGTCCGGCCCGCACGTCGCGGTAGTAGCGCGAGATCGGGTTGGATCGTAGGTAGCCGGCACCTCCGGTGGCGGTCATTGCGGCGTCTACTGCGGCGATCGCGGCCTGCTTGACTACCAGGTTGGTGCATTGGAAATCGCACATCAGGGCGTGCAGCTCGGCGAGGGTGATCTCCGCGGTGGCCCGGCCGGCGAAGCTGGAGTCGATGGCCAGCGCGGTGCGGGCCAGCGTGGCCCGGGCGGTGGCCAGCGCGACCTCGATCTCGGCGATCAGTCGTTGCACGGCGTCGCGCTCGGCGAGCAGCCGGCCGCTGGGTGCCTTGCGCCGGGTGGTGACCATCGCGATCGCGGAGTCCCTGGCGGCTTCGGCGATGCCGAGGAACGCGCCGAGCAGCGGGAACGTGGCGGTGAGGGTCAGCGCGAGGAATGGGGTGTCCCAGCGTCCCCACGGTCCGGCTGGCATGGTCATCGCGGTCGGCACGAAGCAGCCGTCGAGCAGCAGTTCGCCGCTGGCCGAGGCCCGCATGCCCATCGCGTCCCAGCTGTCGCGGACCTCGAGCCCCTCGGTGTCCCGGCGGATGAAGGCGACCAGCAGTTGCTGGTCTTGGGTCCGGGTCGTGACCAGGAACAGGTCCGCGGCCGGAGCGTTGGTGGTAAAGATCTTGTGGCCGCTGACCCGCACCCCGCCGTCGACCGCGATGGCCTCGGTCAACGGATGCAGGATCGTGGTGCCGGCCTCCGTGACGGCTGCCGCAGAGATCATCTGCCTGGAGCCGAACTCGCGGAGCAACCCCTCCAAGCCACTGGCTGCGTCGACCTGTCCGGCGGCCAGCGCCGAGTGCCACTCGCGAGCCAGCCCCCACGTGGGGCTGGCCTGCATGCTCGCGCCGATCGCGGTGGAGCCGTCCCCGCGGCCCAGCCGGCTGATCCCCACTGTGAGGTCGTGCAGCGACGTGACGCCCAGCCCGCCCAGCTCGACGGGTACGCCGGCCACCAGCACGCCGCTGGCTTGCAGGGCCGCGAAGTTCTCCGCTGGGAAGGTGCCGGTGACGTCGTGCTCGGCGGCGCGGGTGGCGAAGTCGGTGGCGTGGTGCTCGGCCAGCTTCACCAGCCTCGCGCCGGCCTCGGTGATCGGGTACAGCTCGCCCAGCGCACGTCGCGGGCCGGCGGTGACCTTCGCCATGTGCTGCCTCCCTGGATTCGTGGCTTGTCCGCCATGGGCTCGGATTCAGGGCCGGGCTTCCAGAACGGTGTTGAACGGGGTTCCGCGGCCTGCCGTACCTGGGTGAATCCGGCAGCTCGGATCACTTCCTCAAGGCGGGCTGGTCCGGCTTGGGCGCCCAGCGCCATCCGACCGTCTTGGGCCAGGGATGGCGGCGCGCAGATCATCGTGGAGACGGCGTAGTAGAGACGGCCGACCGGGTTGAGGTTGTCCTCGACGTGGTCGCCGGCGCGTGGTTCCACGATCATCCAGGAGCCGTCGGGGGTCAGTGAGGCCAGCACGTGGCGGGCTGCGGCGACCGGGTCGCCCATGTCGTGGAGGGCGTCGAAGCACGTCACGAGGTTGTAGCTGCCCGGGTAGCCGGCCGCCGTGGCGACCTCGAAACGCACCCGATCCGACACCGCGGCCTCCGCTGCCCTGTGCCGGGCGGCGTCGATGGATGGCCTGGTAGTAGTCGTAGCCGACGAATGTCGAGGCCGGATAGGCCTGGGCCATCAGGATGGTCGAGGAACCGTGCCCGCAGCCGATGTCGGCGACCTGCACCCCAGCGTGCAGCTGGGCCTCGACCCCCTCCAGGGCCGGGATCCACGCTGAGACGAGATTAGCCCGGTAACCGGAGCGGAAGAACCGCTCGGTGCCCTCGAACAATCCGGCCCCGTGCTCGTGCCAGCCCACGCCGGCGCCGGTGCGGAAGCCCTCGGTGATCTGCGGAGCCATCGCGAACACCGCGGCTGCCACCTGGAAAAGCCCAGGCAGGTAGACGGGGCTGGTGTCGTCGGCGAGCACGGCCGCCTGCTCCGGCGGCAGCTCGTAGCTCTCCGAGCTGGGGTCATAGTGCAGGAAGCCGCTGGCGGCTTGAGCGGCCAGCCACTCCCGGACGTACCGTTCCGCGGTACCAGTGTGCGCGGCCAGTTCCTTCGACGTCAGCGCGCCGTTGGCGGCGAGCGCGCCGTAGAGCCCGAGCTCGTCGCCGATCGCGACCAGCACTGTGTTGTAGGCGGCGCCGACCTCTTCGACCATGCGGCCCACGAACGCTTCCAGGCGCGCCTCATCCATCGTGTTTCTCCATGCATGAGATCTGGGAATATCGCATCGCACCGATGGTGATGCCTGCGCCACCGGAGGAGAAGTGCAGTGTTTGAACCCGAAGCCGGCGAGTGCTACTCCCGCCCGCGGACCTGGTGGCCCTCAGGCGGCGGCGGTCGCGGGCGTCGGGGTGGGCTGGTGCTGAGCCGGTTCGACGCGGCGGTTCCAGTGTCATGGGTGCCGCTTCGCATCTTTGTTCATGGCGCGTGATGCGATCATGATTGGCCCCTTCACTGCTGAGTAAGTAGGAGACTCTGGCCAGCATGTGCTTACCGAAACAGCGTCCTGAAGAGGAAGAGCAGGGGTGGACCTGGAAATACACGTCACTGCAGGAAATCCTTTCCCCCGCCGCCGCGAATCCCCCAGAACAGGTCCGGATTCTCCGTCTCGTTGGCCTTCACGAACTTGCCGTCAGCGGTGATCAGATCCACCGACAGCAGCTGGTCGATGGTCAGGCCGTACTTGCGCGTCAGCCACCCGATGCCGCCGCCGAGGGTGAGCCCGGCCAGCCCGGTGTGGGTGACGATGCCGGCCGGTACGGCGAGCCCGAACTCCTGCGTCTCGCGGTCGAGACGGGTGAGTGGCGCTGCCCGCGGTCCTGGTGATTCAGGCGGGGGCGGTCGCGGGCATTGCGGCGGGCTGGCGCTGGGCCGGTTCGACGCGACGGTTCCAGGTGGGAAACGCCCGCACCAGCTCCCTCGAGCCCGTCAGCTCGATCGCCCCGGAACGCGAGGCGTCACTCCACTGGAGCTCTCCGAGATCCCAGCGGGCGAATGCCACGGGATCGTTGACCACCACGACCAGATCTTCCTCACCGCCGGGGTATTTCTCGCAGATCTCAGCATCGCCGCGTTCGATCAGCAACCAGCCACGGCTGCCAGGTCCCGACAGCGTGGGGTATTCGAAGCGGACCACTACCCGGCGCCGAGGGAGGCGGTCGCGGTCCAGGTGGCAGGTCACCCAGCCCCACAGCACCACACCTGGATGCGCCTGTTCGGGCGTCAGCTCGGCCCACTGAGCTCCCCAGTGCTGGAGGGCCAACATGACGTCCGACAGCGCTCGACCCGCCTGGGTGGGCTCGTAGGTCGAACCCGGACCATCGGGCTTGGGACGGATCTCGACCACCCCGGCGCGCTCCAGTTCCCGCAGCCGCTTCGAGAGCAGACCGCGAGACAGGCCCGGCGCGCCGTCGGCGATCTCGTTGAAAGTCCGGCAGCCGATGATGACGATGTTGCGAAGGATGATGATGGACCAGCGCTCGGCCAGGAGCTCCGACGCTCGAGCGATCGGGCAGTACTGCCCGTAGGTCCTCACATCCACAGCCTGCCACCCGCAGGCGACCTGCACTAGTTCAGATGCTGAACCTTCCGTCGCGCGGCCGATCGGCGCGTTCCGATGAACGCCACCACTCCATGCCGCAACGGTGCGCAGGTTCATGTTTTGCACTTGTTGCGCTCACGGAACAGCCGGACATTGGGATCGATCCCGGAAGGGACCGGCGAGAGGAGATGCCGTGAGTGTCATGGTTGAAGAGCAGACAGCGACAGAGCATGCGGACTGGGTGACACTGGCGCGCGAGGTCGGACCAGCGTTCGCGGCGCGGGCGACTGACCATGACGAGAGAGACGCATTCGTCGCCGAGAATTACGCCGAGCTGAAGGCACACCGTTTCTTCTCCGCCGGGGTGCCGGCGGAGCTGGGTGGTGGCGGTGCCTCATACCCGGAGTTGTGCGCAATGCTGCGCGAGCTGGCCCGCCACTGCGGCTCTACCGCGCTCGCACTGTCCATGCACACCCACCTCCTCGCCTTTGCTGTGTGGCGCTGGCGCCAGGGAGAGCCGGTGGAGCCGCTGCTGCGGCGGGTCGCCCAGGAACAGATCGTGTTGATCAGCACCGGGGCTTCGGACTGGCTCGCTTCCTCCGGCACGGCTGACAAAGTGGAGGGTGGCTACCGCGTCACCGGGCGCAAGATTTTTGGCAGCGGCTCTCCGGCCGGCACGCTGCTGGTCACCAGCGCGGTGTACGACGATCCCGCGGACGGGCCGACCGTGCTGCACTTCCCGGTGCGCCTCGCCGCCGAAGGCGTGACCGTACTGAACAACTGGCGGACGCTGGGCATGCGCGCCACCGGCTCCCACGACGTGTTGCTCGAGAACGTCTTCGTGCCCGAGGCCGCGGTCTCGCTGCGCCGGCCAAAGGGCCAGTGGCACACCGTCTTCAACGTCGTCCTCCCCATCGCCCTGCCGCTGATCATGTCCGTGTACGCCGGCGTCGCGGAGGCCGCCTCGGACCTGGCCCTGGGCCTCGCGCGCACGAAGAGCGAAAGAGGGCTCGATCCTCATCTGCCCTATCTGCTTGGCGAGATGGACAACGCGCTGGTGACGGCGCAGCTCGCGGTGCAGGGCATGGTGGACCTGTGTGATGACTACGCGTTCGAGCCGACCGTCCAGGCCGCCAACGCCGTACTGATCCGCAAGACCGTCGCCGCCAACGCCTGCGTCCAGGTCGTGGAGAAGGCGTTTGAGGTGGTAGGTGGAGGCGCCTTCTTCCGCAGCGTCGGCCTGGAGCGCCTGCTGCGCGATGTGCATGGCGGCCCGTTCCACCTACTCCAAGAGAAGCGCCAGCACCTCTTCACCGGCCGGGTCGCCCTGGGGCTGGACCCGGTCGCTTAGCGTCGCGCAAAACCAGGGAGCATTCCGATGACCGTCACGATGACCACACTGCACGGACCGCGGACCGACCTCGCCGACGATGTCCTCGAAGCCTTCCGGGGGCGGCTGCGTGGGCAGGTCGTCGACTCGCCCAACCCCTCTGGTGTCCCGCACACCCGCGACGTCTTCAACGCCATGCATGTCGGCCGGCCCGCCCTGATCGCGCAGTGCTCGGGCACTGCAGACGTGGTCGACGCGGTGAATTTCGCTCGTGAGCACGATCTCACCGTCGCGGTGCGCGGCGGAGGGCACTCCATCGCCGGCCTGTCCACCATCGAGGACGGAATGCTCATCGACCTCTCGGCGATGCGTGGCGTCCAGGTCGATGCTGCGCAGCGGTTGGCTCATGTCCAGGGCGGCGCCGTATTGGGCGATCTGGATCGCGAGACCCAGGCCTTCGGCCTGGCCGCCCCCGTTGGAGTTGTCTCCGACACTGGCGTCGCCGGGCTGACCCTCGGTGGCGGCTACGGTTGGCTGCGCCGCAGGTATGGGCTGGCCTGCGACAACGTGGTGCAGGCCCAGGTGGTGTGCGCCGATGGCCGGGTGCGGACCGCCTCCGCCGAGCACAACCCTGATCTGTTGTGGGCGATCCGGGGTGGCGGCGGCAACTTCGGCATCGTCACCTCATTCACCTTCCGGCTGCACCCGGTGGGACCGGTCGTCGCGTTCGCCGCGCCGTTTTACCCGCTGGAGGACGTCGCCGACGTCGTGCGCGGCTGGCGCGACTATGTGTCGGAGGCGCCGGACGAGGTCTCCACGGCGGTGGTGACCCTCACCTTCCCGGCGGCTCCCGGGCTCCCCGAAGTGGTGCACAACCGCGCCTGCGCCATCGTGGGCGGCGTCTATGCCGGCGACCCGGATGACGGCATGAAGGCCCTGGCGCCGCTGCGCGAACTCGGCACGCCGTTGTTCGACATGTCCGGGCCGATGCCGTTCACCATGGTGCAGAGCGGGTTCGACGCGTTCTTCACCCGCAACACCCTGCGGGCGTACTGGAAGTCGCAGTATCTCAACGAACTCACCGATGACGCGATCGACATCCTCGCAGGCCAGACGCTGGATCGGCCGTCCCCGCTGACGATGGTGAACATCTGGCTGATGGGCGGTGCGATCGGCGCGGTCGGCCCCGAGGAGACCGCATTCATCCAACGCTCGGCGCCATTCATGGTGGAGATCGCCGGCAACTGGAGCGATCCTGCCACCGACGCCGAAACGATCGGCTGGGTCCGGTCTGCGTGGGAGAGCCTCAAGCCGTACAGCACCGGCGGGGTGTACCTGAATTTCACCGGACTCGCCGATGAGCCGATGCGCGCCGGTGTCGACGATGCGCTCGGCCGCAACCTGCGCCGGCTCTCCGAGATCAAAGCGATCTACGACCCAGAGAACTTCTTCCGGTACAACAACAACATCGTTCCCGTCCACGGCTGATCGCTGGCGCCGCTCAGGACGTCATCGAGCTGTCGCGGCGGCCGGCCTGAAGGAACAGCAGGGCAGGTGAAGCTACTGCCGCAGGCCGTCCAATAGCCGCGCCGGCGTGATGGTGATCGGGAACGGCCGTTCGGTAGTGAACTTCTCCTGCCCGCACACGCTGGCCACTTCCGCATAGCGACCCCACGTATCGAGCTCGAAAACGGTAAGTCTGCCCGGCTCCTCGGGATCGACCACCCAGTACGACGCGGTTCCGATCCGCTCGGAGGCGGCCTTCTTGTTGTTCATATCATTGAGGGCGGTGCTTGCCGATAGCACCTCGACCGCGAGCACCGGCGCGACCGGCAGGTTCTTCGGCGTGAGGTCGACGTAGCGGGCCACCAGAATGTCGGCTGCAGCTCGTTGCGGACCGAGGTGCGGACGCCAAATGGCGCCGAGAGCACCCGGAACTCTGGTGTGCAGGCATTGTGGAGCTGTACGAACAACTCACCGCTGCTCTCCTGGTGATTCCAGCCGGGGACCGGGGTCACGATCAGCACCCCGTCGATGAGTTCGTACCGATGCGCACCGCGATGCAGGCTGCGGCTTTCCCGGGTGAAGACATCAGCGATCGCCCGTGGCCTGAGGAGGTGGTGCCCACGCTGCGCCGGGTGATCGATGAGTGGCTGCCCAGCGGGCGCTACACCGTGGCTGAGCTCAAGCGGGTGTCGGTGTGACGCCGCCCGTGCCGTCTTTCGAGCTGGCCGACCACCTGTTGGCCACCGGTCCACCAGAGGCCCGTGGGGTGCCACGGGACCGGGTGCGGATGCTGGTGGCCACCGACGGCGGGCTCGAACACCGCAGTGTGGCTGAGTTGCCCACGGTGCTGCGTGCCGGGGATCTGCTGGTGGTGAACACCTCAGACACGCTGCCCGACGAGCTGGCCCGCGTCACCTCTGACGGCCAGCTCGTCGAGGTGCACCTGTCCACGTTGGATCCAGGGGTGGCGCTGGACTACCCGACAGCGCTGGCAAACACCACGTCGCGGTGGGTGGTCGAAATTCGCACGCCTGGTCCGCCCGGTGGCGAGCCGTCGCTGCAGGACCGGACCGGCACGCGGATCCGGCTGACCGGTGGCGGCATTGTGCAACTTGACCGCTCCGCGCCGGCAGGATCGACCAGCTCTCGGTTGTGGTGCGGCACGCTGAGCAGCCCCATCGCGCTGGGGGAGTGGCTGCACGAGTACGGCGCCCCGATCCGCTACCGGTACGCCAGCGCCCCCTGGCCGCTGTCGGCTTACCGCACCGAGTACGCCGATACCCCAGGCAGCGCGGAGACGCCCAGCGCAGGACGGCCACTGACCAAGCGGTTGTTGTACCGGCTGCGTGCTCGCGGAGTGCAGGTTGCGGCATTGCTGCTACATACCGGGGTGTCTTCGGTGGAGTCCGGTGAGCTGCCGTATGCGGAGTGGTTCGCCGTGCCAGACTCGACCACCGAAGCGGTACACGCGGCCCGCGGTGAAGGCCGCCGGGTGATCGCGGTGGGTACCACCGTGGTGCGCGCCCTGGAGTCTGTCGGAGCAGCCTGCAGCATCGGTTCGGGCTGGACCGACTTGGTCGTCACGCCAGAGCGTGGAGTCACCATGGTGGACGGGCTACTCACCGGCTGGCACGAGCCGACGCACCTGCTGATGCTGGGGGCGCTGGCAGCACCCGACCTGCTCGCCGCCTCCTACACCGAGGCGTTACGCGCTGGATACCGCTGGCACGAGTTCGGCGACGTTCACCTCATCCTGCCAGGCGGGGGACTCACGGCGCACAATGGAGCTTCCCGTAGTCGTCGGAAGGTGGCTCCCTCGTGTCCTCGCCAGCAGACGTGCTCACCTCCCGCTTCGGCGATGGCCTGGCGGTCGGCCCCGACCTCACCGCAGCGGCGGAGTCGGCCGTCACCCAGGCCCTGGCCCCGCTGCACGGGCAGCGACCCGACCTGCTGTGCATGTTCGTCTGCGGTGACGATCCGGACGCGGTCGAGTCAGCGGGCATCCGCGCGATGGAGCTGGCCGGAGCCGGCACGACGCTGGGTTGCAGCGCCGGCGGTGTGATCGGCGCCGGCCGGGGAGTGGAGGCCCAGCCCGCGATCAGCGTGTTCACGGCGTGCCTTCCCGGGGTCAAGCGCAGGCCGCTGCACCTGGAGCTGGTACGTACTCCCGATGGTGCTGCAGTCACCGGCATGCCGGACCGGCATGACGACGACGCCCTCGCGGTGCTCCTCGCCGACCCCTACACCTTTCCCATCGGGGCCTTCGTGCAGCGCTCTAACGACGACCTCACCGGTCTGCCACTGATCGGGGGCGTGGCCAGCGGGCCACGCGGCGGGCAGTCCGCGCGGCTGTTCCTCGACGGGCATAGCGTGCCGACCGGTGCGGTGGGGGTGGTGCTCGGCGGTCCCATTGCCGCCGTCCCGGTGGTCAGCCAGGGCTGCCGCCCCTTCGGTCCCCCGATGATCGTTACCAAGGCCGAGGGCAACGTGCTACTGGAGCTGGCCGGGACGCCTGCACTGACCAAGCTCGAGCAGATTGTCGCCGAGCTCCCTCCTGAAGAACGGCAAGCCGTCGCCCGCGGATTGCACATCGGCGTCGCGATGGACGAGTACGTCGAGGAGCACCAGCGCGGTGACTTCCTCATCCGCGGCGTCATGGGCGCCGACAGCGAACGGGGCGCAATCGCCATCGCAGAGGTCGTGGAGGTGGGTCGCACTGTTCGCTTCCAGGTGCGGGATGCCGCCGCCGCCGACGATGATCTCAAGGAGTCGTTCTCCCGGTTCCGGGCGGAGAACGGTCCGGTGGGCGGCGCGCTGCTGTTTTCCTGCAACGGGCGGGGCAAGGCCATGTTCCCGAGTGCCGATCACGACGTGCTGGCGGTGCGCGCCGGGCTCGACACCACCGGTGTGGCTGGGTTCTTCGCGGCCGGCGAGATCGGCCCGGTAGCCGGCCGGAACCATCTCCACGGATTCACCGCGTCCATCCTGGTATTCGGCGCAAGCGCTTAATGAGTGGTGACAGCGCAACGACGCCGATGTCGGGATGGTCGGTGAACAGACCGTCGATCCCGGCCTGAAGATAGGTGGTCTGTTCGTCAATCGCGCGCCCGTAGTCGGTCGGCACGGTAGACGTCTGGTAGTCGACCGGCAGGAAGAAGTTCTCGGCACGAAAGGTGTAGGGATGCACCACCAGGCCGGCCTGGTGTGCGTCGGTCACCAGCGCGGTGGATGAGCCGAGCGTGCCGTCGGCTTTGCGCGGAATGATCTGGATCTTGTTCGGTCCGATTCCCTGGGCGTAGTGCGCAATGCCGCGCAGGCCGTCAGCGGTGGACAGGTCGGCATAGGTCGGGCCTGAGCCGGCAGTTGTGGTGTCGAACGGGGCGCCGGAAGCCGACAGCAGCTGGACCGCGTTGGTCCGCAGGCCGGCCTCGCGCAGCTGTTTCAGGTTGGTCACCTCGAAGGACTGCACGAACACCGGTGCATCCGGCCGGTTGAGTCGATGGCGCTGGAGGATCTCGAGCAGCCGAGGCTCCAGCGGCAGACCGGACTGCCGGAAATACGTGGGGTGCTTGGTCTCAGGGTAAATGCCCAGTGTCCGCCGCAACTCGTAGGACAGCCGGGTTCGAAGATCCAGCACCTCGTGGAATGTCGGGATCTCGTACCGCCCGTTGAACAGCGTGTTGTGCTGGCGGATCCGCGGCAACCGCTCCACCGTTCGCAGCGTCTTGAGCTCTGCGAGGGTGAAGTCCTGGACGAACCACCCGGTGACGGCCTCGCCGTCCACCATCTTAGTGGCCTTCCGGGAAGCGAACTCGGGGTGGTCTGCGACGTCCGCCGTGCGGCTGATCTCCGGTTCATGCCGGCAGACCAGCACGCCATCTCTGGTGACCACCAGGTCAGACTCGATGAAGTCCGCTCCCAATCGCGCGGCGAGCTCGTAGGAGGCCAAGGTGTGCTCCGGCCGGCAGCCGGACGCACCGCGGTGACCGATGACGATCAAGCCCCGTCGGGCAACCATTTGTCCTCTCCAGCGGTCACGGTCAGCTGAACGCCATCGCAACTGCATGGGGTGAACATCGGGGCGCGCGAGGCTTTACGCGGGACGTCGAGTGCGCAAACGGGCCTTTAGGGCCCGCTCCAGTGACGAGCCGTGGGCGGTACGGAAGGTGCACCGGTAGGCCTGCGGGGACACTCCGCGCTCCCGGATGAGGTGCTCCCGCAGCACCGCCGCGCGTGTCTTTGTCATCACCGGATGCGGTGCCACGGCTGGTCTGGGCATGTCCGTCAGCTGGTGATGTCCTTGGTGGCGAACCGCCACCAAGCGGCGAGTCCGAAGACCGTCGCGTAGGCCAGACCGGAGAATGCTCCGCTGGCCAGGTCACTCCAGCCGACGGGGGAGGCCAAGAGGTCAGCCCACGCGGAGCTGAACCGGGTAGGCAGGTAGTCCCGCAGGTCGCCGAGCGCGTCGATGGTCTCCAGGATCTGAGACAGGATCGACACCATCACCGCGCTACCGACCGCCCCGAGCGGCGCATCGGTGGTCACCGACAGCAGCAGCGCCAGCCCGGCGACCCAGGCCAGGTGCAGCACCAGGTAGGCAGGGGCCAGCGCCAGCCGGCTCGCGGTGGGAAGGAACCCCAGCGACTGGCCGGTGGGGGAGACCAGGTCGCCGGCTCCGTAAGCGACCACACCGACCGCCATCGCCACCGCGGGCAGCAGCACCAGGGCGAAGGCCGACAGCAGCGCGGCCACCACCGCCTTTTGCCGCAACAGCCGCCCGCGGGGTACCGGGGCAGCCAGCAGGTAGCGCAGGGTCGACCAGGACGCCTCGCTGGCGATCGTGTCGCCGAAGAACAGCGCCACCACCACGACCAGCAGGAAGCCGACCGTGGAGAACATCGTGAACACCACGAAGTTGGACCCGCTGGCGGTGGCGAGGTCGACCAGGGTGGTACCGCCGCGCTCGCTCTCGTCTTGCCCGACCTCGAAGGCAAGCCAGAGCAAGAAGGGCAGCAGCGCGAGAAACCCCAGGGTGAGCACCGTCCGCCTGCGCCGCAGCTGGCGGAGCAGCTCCACCCGCAACGGCAAGGTGCCGGCGGCCCGATAACCGGGTGCGGACCCGTGGGTGGCATGCACGTCGGGGGTCACTCGACGGTCTCCTCACCGACGAGCTGCAAGAATGCCTCCTCCAGCGGGTGGCGGGCGGCCACTCCCTCGACCCCGATCCCGGCCCCTACCAGCGCGGCCACCGCGACCGCGCGGGGCAGCCCGTCGAGCTGGGCGTGCACGACGCCACGGTCGACCCCCATCACGTCAACTCCCGCCAGGTCACGGAGCACCGTGGCGGCCAGCGCCGCGTCGTCCACGGTGAAGCTCACCGTGCTGGTGCCCGCGACGACCTCGGCGACGGTGCCGGCGGCCACCAACCGACCTCGGTGCATCACCACAACATGACTGCAGGTCTGCTCCACCTCGGCGAGCAGGTGGCTGGAAATGAGCACCGTCCGGCCGCTGGCGGCGTAGTCTCGCAGGACCTCCCGCATGGCGTGGATCTGTGGCGGATCCAGGCCGTTGGTGGGCTCGTCGAGCACCAGCAGTTCCGGCTTCCCGAGCATGGCCTGAGCGATCGCCAGGCGCTGGCGCATCCCTTGGCTGTAGGTGGCCACTCGCCGGTGCGCCGCGGGACCCAATCCGGCGATCTCCAACACCTCGTCGATGCCGGCGTCCCCGACGGGCCGCCCGGTGGCCGCCCAGTACAGCCGAAGATTGGCGGCCCCGGACAGGTGTGGTAGGAACCCCGGCCCCTCCACGAACGATCCGATCCGGGACAACACCGCGCAACCGGCTCCGATCCGATGCCCGAATGCGCGCAGTTCCCCGGCGCTCGGATGGATCAGCCCCATCAGCATTCGTAGCACGGTGGTCTTACCCGCGCCGTTGGGTCCGAGCAGACCCAGCACCTGGCCGTGCTCGACGCGGAACGAGAGGTCATCGACGGCCGTGATGCCGCCCGGGTAACGCTTGGTCAGCCCCCGTACCACCAGCGGTACCTCAGCTAGCTCCGGGTCGGCGTTGCCGGCGCGCCGGCGGCGCAGCGCGGCGAACACCCCGAGCGCCGCCACCACCGCGGCCAACCCGCCCAACCCGATCAGCTGAGTGACCGGAAGCGGCACAGGTGCCTGCTCGCCGGGCACCACCGGCACTGCCAGGCGGGCGTCGCCGGGCAGCGACACGGTGTACGTAGCGGGTTGCTGGGGCAGCGCGTACCCGCGGTCGGTCGTTGCCACGGCGAGTTCCAGCCTGTGCCCGACCTGCACAGGGCGTACCACACCGGCCAGCGTCACCGTGACCTCGACCGGTGTGCCACCGGTGGGCAACGGCCCGATCCGTACCGGCGCCACCGCACCTCCTGGCAGCGTGCGCCGCTGACCCGGTCCGAGTTCGTAGAGCTTGACGAAGAGCACCGCCTCGGTGGATGGTGCGTTGGCGCCGGTGGGTGCCGCGGCGACCCGCAACCGGATCCGTGGCGCCCCGACCATCTCCAGCGGGTCGTTCAGCGGATCAGTGCTGAACGTCGCGGCCTGGCCGGGCACATCCAAGACCACCGCATCGAGGTTCCCAGCGCCTTCAGGCAGCGCCCGGGAAAGTCCGGGCAAGCTGCTGAGCGCGGCGGGGCTGCCGCCGGGTGGGCGAACCACCTGCTGCGGTCCACCGCGCAGGGAGAGCTCCCGGC
>JBOHGX010000070.1:0-9184 GCA_050700255.1 Pseudonocardiaceae bacterium | reverse complement strand
CGATCGTCTCCGGTCAGCCGCCGCACCGCCCCGACCAACCGCTCGAACGCCCGCTCCGGTTGCTGGCCGGCCACCTCGACATCGGCCGCGGCGAGTTGTGCGTCCACGTCCTGTGGCGCGGCGTCGGCGCGGGTGACCGCAGAGGGGTCGGTTGATTCGGCACGCGCCAGAAAGCGAACCCCAACCAGCGCGGTCCGGGCCTCCACGTTGGCCGGCTCGGCATCCAGGATCTGTTGGTAGGCCGCCTCGGCAGCGGCGTAGTCACCAGCTGCCACGGCGGCTTCGGCGGCGGTGAAGCGGGCGTCGTCGGGCTCGTCGGCTACGGGCATTCCGGTGCCCTCACCTGGCGTACCCTGCTCGGCGGCCCGAATCCCGGGCAGCTGGTCGCGTAGCGCGTCGAGGATCGAGGTGATCCATTGCCGCACCTGCGGCTCGGGTTGGGCACCGGAGAAGGCGTCGATCGGCTGACCGCCGGCGATGGCGATGACGGTAGGGATCGACTGGACGCCGAAGAGCTGGGCAATCCGCGGATTGGCATCGACGTCGACCTTGGCCAGCACCCAGGCCCCACCGGCCGCCTCAGCGAGCCGTTCGAGCACCGGGGACAGCTGCTTGCATGGACCACACCACGTCGCCCAGAGATCAACCACCACAGGCACCTGCATGGAGCGGTCGACGACATCGGTCTGGAAACTCTGCTCAGTGACGTCGAGGACCCGGGCAGTGCCTCCGTGGCTCGGGTCGGCACCCGGAGGCTGGGGCCGGCCCGCCGAATCGGCCCGCGCCTTGAGCGCGGACAGGTCGACGGCGCCGGAGATAGCGCTGGACATCGCTGCGGTCTGTTGCGGGTTAGGCCTGCTCACACCATCTATCCTGGCATGGTGGCAAGACGGGCATTGGCTCCGGTCACGTCATCGGGTCAGAATCGGGCCGGCTCGCGGTACTCACCCCACTGCGCCTTGAGAGTCCCGCAGATCTCGCCGAGGGTAGCTTCGGCCCTTGCCGCGTCGAGCATCGGCTCGACGAGGTTCCCGTCGCCGCTAGCCACCGCAACCATCGCCGCGAGGGCGCGGTCGACGGCGGCCCCGTCGCGCTGCGAGCGGCGTTGTTCCAGTACCCGGTTCTGCTCGCACTCCACCTCGTGGCTGATCCGGAGAATCTCCAGCTCGTCGGTGACCGATTCGGTGAGCGTGTTCACCCCGACGATCTTCTTGTCGCCCTTCTCCAATGCCTGCTGGTAAGCGAATGCCGCGTCGGCGATCTCCCCGGTGAACCAGCCGTCCTCGATGCCGCGCAGGATGCCTGACGTCATCTCGCCGATCGGGTGGCGGCCCGATGGCGCCGCGGCCGCCGCCATGTCCTTGATCCGGTCGAAGATCCGCTCGGCATCGGCCTCGATCCGGTCGGTGAGCGCCTCGACGTACCACGAACCGCCCAGCGGGTCCGCCACATTGGTCACCCCGGACTCCTCCATGATCACCTGTTGGGTGCGCAGCGCGATCTCGGCGGCCCGCTCGCTGGGCAGCGCCAGTGTCTCGTCCAGGGCATTGGTGTGCATCGAGTTCGTGCCGCCCAGCACTCCCGCGAGCGCCTCGATCGCGGTGCGCACAACGTTGTTGTAGGGCTGCTGCGCGGTGAGCGAGACCCCCGCGGTCTGGGTGTGAAAGCGCATCCACAGCGCCTTGTCGGTGGTTGCGCCGTACACGTCGCGCATCCACCGAGCCCAGATCCGCCGGGCGGCGCGGAACTTGGCGATCTCCTCGAAGAAGTCCACGTGCGCGTCGAAGAAAAAGGTCAGGCCGCTGGCGAAACGATCCACGTCAAGCCCGCGGGAGCGGCCCAGCTCCACGTACCCGAAGCCGTCGGCCAAGGTGAACGCCAATTCCTGCGCGGCCGTTGCGCCGGCTTCCCTGATGTGGTAGCCGGATATCGACAGCGGCTTGTAGGCGGGGATCTTGCCGGCGCAGTACTCCATCAGGTCCCCGATCAACCGCAGGTGCGGTTCCGGGGAAAACAGCCACTCCTTCTGCGCGATGTACTCCTTGAAGATGTCGGTCTGCAGGGTGCCGTCGAGCTTGGTGATGTCCGCACCCTGTCTTTCCGCGGCGACCAGGTACATGCAGAACATCGGCACCGCCGGACCGGAAATGGTCATCGACGTGGTCACCTGATCCAGGGGGATGCCGGCGAACAGAACGTCCAGATCGGCGGCACTGTCGATCGCCACGCCGCAATGCCCTACCTCGCCGAGGCTGCGTGGATCGTCGGAGTCGCGGCCCATCAAGGTGGGCATGTCGAAGGCCACCGACAGCCCGCCGCCACCGTTGCGCAGGATCTGCTGGTAGCGCTGGTTGGTCTGGGTTGCGCTGCCGAACCCGGCGAACTGGCGGATCGTCCACGTCCGCCCCCGGTAGCCGGTGGCGTGAATGCCGCGGGTGAAGGGGTACTCGCCCGGCCAGCCGATGCGCTCGAAGCCCTCGACAGTCTCACCGCTGCGCGGTCCGTACACCGGGTCGACCTCGGCCCCGGACAGCGTGCTGAAGTCGGCATCCCTAACCCGTCCAGCCGCCTTGGCCTGCGCGTAGCGGTGCCGCCAGCGCTCCCACCCGGCCTGCGAATCTGCCTGCTGGCCGTCGTAACGAATCATGCCCCAATAGTAGGACGCCCTACTAACTTCGGCACTCCATTTGCAGTCATGAGCCTTTGACGCGATCGACCTTGGCACCTAGCTGACCTGTGTACCCGGGACGGATATCGGCCTTGAGTACCAGGCTGGTGCGGGTAGCACCCACGCTGGCCGCATCGACCGCCCGGCGCACCACGTCCATGAGTGAACATGGCGTTGAGCTCGTAGGGCAGCCCGGAGTCTGCGACCACCCGGACCGCCTCGGCCACGGCAGCGCTGACGCTGTCCGATTCGCCGCCGGCAGGAGTGACGCTGAATGCCACGATCATTCGTCCAGCTTGCCCGATCCGACGTAGCACCGTGCCTCCGGACAGCCGCTACGGTTACGCCATGCCGCCGCATCGTCCGCTGCCGTTCGATCCGATCGAGCGAGCTGCGCAGCTATGGCAAGACCGCATCGGGCCTGCTGAGACGATGGCCGCGGTCACCAACGTGATGCGCGTGCAGCAGATCCTGCAATCCGCGGTGGATGCGGCGTTGCGGCCGCACGGCCTGACCTTCGCCCGGTATGAGGCATTGGTGTTGCTGTTGTTTTCCCGCCAGGGCAGCTTGCCAATGAAGATGATGGGCCAGCGGCTCCAACTCCACCCGACCAGTGTGACCAACATCGTCGACCGGCTGCAGGCCGATCAACTGGTCGAGCGCAGCGGCCATCCCACCGATCGGCGCACCACGCTGGTCACGATCACCGAAGCGGGACGGCAGCGCCAGAAGGTGGCCACCGTGGCACTGACCGACATCGACTTCGGCCTTGTCGGGCTGGACGCCGAACACACCGAAAAGCTCACCGCGCTGCTCACCCGGGTACGCCGGGCCGCAGGCGACTTCACCAACCCCACCTGAGCGCTCCCCGTTCCCGGCGTGTCGTGCTGCCGTGCACGGTGTGTCCTTCTCCCGTGCACGGACGGCGCTAGGCTTGGTTGTGGCGAGGAGGTCGGGCACCGTGAACGTCGAGCAGATCCCGCTGCGCTTCGGCCAACACGCCGTTGACGCGCTGACCCACGTCAACCTCTCCGCCGTCCGAACCGACAGGTCCTGCCTGTGGATCGCCGGGGATGAGACCGCGACCGTCGAACGGCTCACCGTCGAGGGCACGGGTTACGGCAAGCACATCACCTTCCGCCTCGCCGATGTCCTCACATTGCCCGGCGGCCCGGACGACGAGGTGGACGTCGAGGGACTGGCCCGCCAGGGCCCCTACCTGTGGGCGATCGGTTCGCACAGCAGCCGGCGCAAGCGGATCAAGGCCAAGCACGAAGGGGACAAGGCGGTGCGGCGCCTGGCGCAGGTGACCGACGAGCCCAGCCGCCGGATCGTGGCGCGGCTGGCCATCGCGGATGGCCCGGACGGCCTCCCGACGATCGTCCCCGAGACGCCGGGCGGGCACACCAGTGCGCTGCTGCCCGGCGGGATCACCGCAACACTGGCCGACGACCCTCACCTGGCCCCGTTCCTGGCGATCCCCGGCAAGGACAACGGCTTCGATGTCGAGGGTGTCGCGGTCCACGGCGAGTTGCTGTATCTGGGGCTACGCGGGCCGGTGCTGCGGGGCTGGGCTGTGGTGATTGAGCTGCTGCCGCGCCTCGACAAGGCGCGGAACGTGCTCGAGTTGGCCCCGCTGGACGACGACGGCACGGTTTACCGAACTCATTTCCTTGACCTCGACGGGCTCGGTGTGCGCGACCTGTGCCCAGACGGTGCTAATCTGCTGGTGCTGGCTGGGCCATCGATGGATCTCGACGGACCAGTACGGGTGTACCGCTGGCGCGGGGGCCTCGACGGTGACGCGCCGCGAGTAGTGCGGGCTCCGACGCTGGTCCGGGAGCTCGACCTGCCGTTCGGCGACGGTGACGACCACGCTGAAGGGATCGGGCTGCTCGACGCGCACCGGCTACTGGTGGTATACGACAGCCCGGCGCCCGCTCGGCTGATCGAGCCCGGCACCGTACTCGCCGATATCGTGCCGCTGTGACATTGAGGTGTCAGGCACCGAGCTCGGCCAGCAGCTCATCGGCTGCCCGGTACGGGTCCAGCTCCCCCACGACGACCCGCTTCGCCAGCCCCGGCAGGAGGCTGCCGCGCCGGACGTCGCCGAACTTCGCACGCAGTGCCGCCAGCGCGATGGCCTCGATCTCGGCCTCGGCACGGCGCTGCCGGCGGGCATCCAGCTCACCGTGCCCGACCATCCAGTTCCGGTGCTCCTCGATCGCCACGACGAGATCGTCGACGCCCCCTGCCTTGGTGGCCACCGTGGCGACGATCGGCGGCCGCCAGCTCGGGCCTTTGCGCTCCCGGCGACCCAGCGAGATCATGTGCCTGAGGTCCCGGACGGTCTGGTCGGCGCCGTCCCGGTCGGCCTTGTTCACCACGAGGACATCGGCGACCTCGAGGATTCCCGCCTTGGCCGCCTGGATCCCGTCACCCATCCCCGGCGCCAGCAACACCACGGTGGTGTCAGCCAACGAGACAACCTCGATCTCGGACTGGCCGACTCCGACGGTCTCCACCAGCACCACGTCACAGCCCGCGGCGTCGAGCACCCGCAGCGCCTGCGGGGTGGCCCAGGCGATGCCCCCCAGGTGTCCCCGGGTGGCCATCGAGCGGATGAAGACACCGTCGTCGAGCGCGTGATCCTGCATCCGCACCCGGTCACCCAGCAAGGCCCCACCGGAGAACGGCGAGGATGGGTCAACAGCGAGTACGCCGACCTTCTTGCCGGCCACCCGCAGCGCAGTGACGAGCATGTTGACCGACGTCGACTTGCCCACCCCGGGTGCGCCAGTGATACCGACAATCTGGGCGCGCCCGGCGTAGGGGGCCAGCGCGGTTGCGACGTCGCGCAGCTCCGGAGCGCCGTCTTCGATCAGCGAGATCAGCCGGGCGACAGCCCGGGGCTGGCCTTGCCGCGCGTGGCGGACCAGGTCGTCGATATCGAACCGGCGACGAGAACTCACGCTGCTTCGTTGCCGGGGACCCGCAGGATCAGCGCGTCACCCTGGCCGCCACCGCCGCACAGTGAGGCCGCACCTACGCCGCCACCGCGGCGCTTGAGCTCCATCGCCAGATGCAGGGCCAACCGCGCCCCGGACGCACCGATCGGGTGACCCAGCGCGATCGCCCCGCCGTTGGGATTGACCCGTGCTGGGTCGATGCCCAGCTTGCGGGTGGACACCACACCCACCGCGGCGAACGCCTCGTTGATCTCGACGATGTCGAGATCGCTCACCTCGATGCCCTCCTTGCGGCAGGCCGCCAACACCGCATTGGCGGGCTGTTCGTGCAGGCTGGAGTCGTCAGGCCCGGCCACCATGCCGTGTGCGCCGATCTCGGCCAGCCAGGTCCGGCCCAGCTCAGCCGCCTTGGCCTTGCTCATCACCACGACCGCGGCGGCCCCATCGGTGATCGGCGACGACGATCCGGCCGTGATGGTGCCGTCAGCGGAGAACGCGGGCCGCAGCTTGCCCAGGCTCTCGACGGTGGTGTCCGGCCGGATGCCCTCGTCGGTCGATACCACGACGGGGTCACCCTTGCGCTGCGGCACGGTGACCGGAGTGATCTCCTCGGCAAACAGCCCACTGTCCACCGCACGCCCGGCCCGCTGATGCGACTGTGCGGCGAACTCGTCCTGCTCGGCTCGGGTCAGCTGGTGACGTGCGCTGTGCTTCTCGGTGGAGGCACCCATCGAGACCTGGTCGAACGAGTCGTGCAGGCCGTCATAGGCCATGTGGTCGATCATGGTGACGTCGCCGTACTTGAACCCGGCGCGTGACTTGGGCAGCAGGTGCGGCGCCTGGGTCATCGACTCCTGCCCACCGGCCACGATGATGTCGAACTCGCCGGCCCGGATCAGCTGGTCGGCCATCGCGATGGCATTCAGCCCGGACAGGCATACCTTGTTGACAGTCAGAGCTGGCACGTCCATGCCGATGCCGGCGTTGACCGCCGCCTGGCGCGCCGGGATCTGACCGGCGCCCGCCGTCAGCACCTGACCCATGATCACATACTGCACCTGCTCAGGCGCCACACCAGCGCGTTCGAGTGCGCTCTTGATGGCAAACCCACCGAGCTGGGCAGCCGAGAAATCCTTGAGCTGACCGAGCAGCCGACCCATCGGGGTGCGGGCTCCGGCCACGATGACGGAAACGGTCATGGTGTTACCTCCGACGTGACGACGCGGGCGACCAGGGCGATGCGGGGGCTGTCTTCGGACCTTACCGCGCACGATGGTCATCGCACGCCGGTGACGATGAGCACACCCCAACGGGCCCTACGCTGCTAACCATGCAACAACTCCAGCCCTTCGTCACGGCGATCGACCACGTGGGCATCGCGGTGCCCGATTTCGCTGCGGCCGTCGAGTTCCACCGCGTCACGTTCGGATTGGTGCTGGTTCACGAGGAGATCAACGAGGAGCAGGGGGTGCACGAAGGGATGCTGCGCGCCCCCGGCGACCCGGGCACCGGTGCCGCGGTGCAGCTGCTCGCCCCGCTGGGCCCGACGTCCACCGTCGCCAAGTTCCTGGACCGCAACGGTCCCGGGTTGCAGCAGCTGGCCTACCGGGTCACTGACATCGAGTCGGCCATGGCGGCGCTGCGCGCGACCGGCCTGCGGCTGCTCTACGACACCCCACGCCGCGGCACCGCAGGTTCCCGGATCAACTTCGTGCACCCCAAAGACGCCGGTGGTGTGCTGGTCGAGCTGGTGGAGCCGGCGCCGGAGCACTAGCTGAGCTGCGAGAATCCACGTGAGCACCTCCGCGACGCGGGTGTGGGCCCTCGCCAGAACGTCGATCAACGACAGCGACGCGCGGTATCTGCTACGGCTGTACTTCGCCGAGATGGCCAGCCGCTATCTCGGCCGTGCGGCCACCGACGAGGAGATCGACGCCGCGATGATCGAAGATCCCAGCGCTGACCTTGTACCACCCGACGGCCTGTTCTTGCTTGCCGACCGTGCAGGTGATCCCGCAGGTTGCGTCGGCCTGCGACGGTTCAGCACCGTGATCGCCGAGATCACCCGCATGTTCGTCCGCGCCGGCGCTCGCAGGCACGGCGGCGGCTCCGCACTACTCACCGCCGTCGAACACAGCGCCCGACAGCGACGGTGTCATCCGCGGTAAGGCTGCGCTGCGGGCGTACTGGGCCGAGGGACTTAGACGCATCCCCGACCTGCACTTCGAGGTGGTGGGTGTCTACGTCGGTGTGAGCACGCTGGCGATCAACTACCGCAACCAGCTGGGCCGGCTGATCAACGTGGTCCTGACTTTGATGGCTCACTGGTGACGCAAGGGCATGGAACCTACCTTGGCAGTGGCGCCAACCCTGCAGGGGTGACGTCCCGCGCGACGGTGAGCCAGTCGCCCGGGTAGGTGCGCCGAGCATCGCTGCCCGCGCCGTTGTGGGCACTGCCACAACTGCAGCCAACCGCATGGATTGCTGAACTGCTTGGCGATCCGAACCAGCAGTTGACCGGCTGAATACGCCCAGAATGCGTCCGCTCGACGATCGGCCAGCTGGATGGTCGTTCGCTGATATGTGATGGGCCCGAGTCACTGGTCAGCGAAGCGGTCGGTGGCGGCGACGAGGCGCGCGATCATGTCCGGTCCGCCGGTATGGCCAGTGCTGACGAGGTGCAGCTCGACGTCCGGCCAGGCCTGGGCGAGCTCTCACGCCGTCATAGGTGGTCCACCGAGGTCGAGGCGACCGTGCACCAAGACGCCGGGGATACCAGCGAGCCGACCGGCCTCGCGGAGCAGGACGCCGTCCTCCCAGGCACACCAGTCGCGGGCGGCCTGTTCACGAATCCCGGGATCGGGGTCGTTGAGCAGGGGTAGTAGGCGGCGACCAGGCCGCCGTCCCGGTCGGGTTCGGGCACACCGGCGCGGAAACGCGCCCATTCCTCAGGGAAGAACCGGCCGACGCCGTGATAAAGCCAATTCCGCCGGGCGCGTCATGGTAACGGAGCCGAGCACGATCTCGCTGACCCGCCAGGCCCTCGGTGCGCACGCGCATTCGCCGAGCATGCCTGAGCCCTGGTCGACGAGCCTAGCTGATTGGTGGCCGAGCCCTCCGAGAGCTTGACCCAAGGACGGCCGCTGCGCGTCTCACGCCGGCGATTCGCGAATCTTCGTACCAGGAGTAGCACCGCGGCTGCTAGCCTGGGCGCATGACCGTCACCAAGATCTCGGTGTCGCTGGAGGAGGAGACGCTAGCCGCAGCACGCATCGCCGCAGAGGAGGCGGGGCTCAGCCTGTCGGCGTGGCTGTCTCAAGCCGCGCAGCAAGCCGCGAAGCTGGCCGCCGGGCTTGCCGCCGTCCGCGAGTACGAGGCCGAGGCCGGCGCCTTCACCCAGGAGGAGATCGACCGCGCCGACGAGATCCTCGACGAGCTGGGCGTTCGGCCCGCTGCGTGGTGACCCTCGTCTACGACACCGGTGCATTGCTCGCCGCCGAACGTGGCGACCGGACCATGTGGGCAGTGCATCGTCGCGGTCTCGACC
>JBOHGX010000069.1:0-2292 GCA_050700255.1 Pseudonocardiaceae bacterium | reverse complement strand
GCTGCGGGCAGAGCACGGCTTCGCCAACGGCGGGCTGGACTTCGTGTTCGTCGACCACGACAAATCCGCCTACCTGCCCGATCTCCAACGCATCCTGAACCAGCGCTGGCTGCACCCCGGATCCGTCGTGGTGGCCGACAACGTGAAGTTCCCGGGCGCACCGGAGTATCGGGCCTACATGAGGGAGCAGGAAGGCAAGAGCTGGCGCACCACGGAGCACCGGACGCATGTCGAATACCAGTCGTGGATCAAGGACCTGGTGCTCGAATCGGAGTATCTCGGCGACTGAGGCGGAGCTGCGTCGCTATGTGGGGTCGCTACGTGGGCTGATGTACCGCGAGCGGTCATCCCGTAGCGTGGTCTGCCGAGGGGTTCGGTGGGGAGGTTCGCCGCCCATGTGCGGGTCGACCGCCATGACCTCTTCGGGCATCACGACGAAGGTGCTCATCATGCCTTCGTCCTCGTGCTCAAGGATGTGGCAGTGGTACACAAAACGGCCGCTGGCGCCGCTGAACTGGCCGATGATCGACACCATTTCACCCACCTGCACACCGTCGACCACCTGGCTGCCCTCCACCCGGATGGTGTCCTTCCAGCCCTGCTCACTGGGGTCAAGCGTGCCCTCGCTGAGGTAGGTCACCGGAGTGGTTGTGCCGCCGACTGCCGGGTCGAAGCCGGCCACGTTGAAGCGCTGGCGACTGAGCGCCTGGAAGTGGGCGAGGTGGAGGTGGATGGGGTGGGCGACAGCGCTCACGTTGAGGATCCGCCACTGCTCCCAGCTCTCCTGGGCGATATAGAAGTTGGCGGCATCCCTGAAGGTGCGGCCCACCCGCTGCAGGGTGGTCGGCTCGAGGGCACCGGGCAGCATGACCTGGACGATGCCGTCGACAGGCAGGCCCGGGGGTGGCTGGTCGATCTCGACCATCTCCCACATCTCGGGATGCCGGTCTTGTAGCAGCGTGAGCACCAGCCAGCGATGCCCGTGCTCGGGCAGTGTGTCGTGGGTGAGCCGGACAAACGACGGCGAGAGTGTGCTGGGCAACGTGAAGGGGTCACGCACTGGCCTAGTGCGCACCCGGAACTGCATGACGTCGGGGTTGGGCGTGGTCGTACCCGGTTCGAACGGCGGGGTGCGCGTATTGACCAGCGTCAGCCGCCTTCCCCGGAAGTCCGCAAAGTTGATCAGGATGTCGGCGCGCTCGGCCGAGGCGAGCGTCAGCTGGTCGACCGCCACGGGAACAGGCAGCAGCCCGCCGTCGGTGCCGATCTGACGCATCGCCCCTGAGATCGGCGTACCGTTCTCGTCACGCAGCTCCAGCCGGTAGGTGCGGGAGTTGGACGCGTTGAGCATCCGGAATCGGACCCAGCGGGCGTCAACCTCAAGATGCGGCCAGATCACCCCGTTGACCAGCGTGAATGGGCCGAGGAAAGGCAGGACGATCCGCTCCGGGGTGGTCTGCAGGATGTTCACCTTGTGCAGCAGCTCACCGGTGAGATCGCCGTCCGCGTCGGTATCGAGATTGCGATCGAAGATGATCAGCGGCACCTCATGCCTGCGGTCGGGCAGGTCGAGCGCGTCCTCCTCGTCATCACGGATCAGGTACATCGCTATCAGCCCACTCATCACGTTCAACGCGGTGATGGCCATCGCATGGTCGTGGTACCACAGCGCGGTCGCCCGCTGATCGTTCGGGTACTCCGCCAGCTGCGCGTTACCCGGCAGCACCGCGTTCTCAGTCCAGCCGTCATTGCCGCCGCCGGTCCGCGCCCCGTGCAGGTGCACCACCGTCCACGGCGGCAACACCGCCACGTCCTCGCGGGGGTCGACGCCGTCGCGGCCCGGCCCCGGCGTCTGGAACGGCGTTTCGCTTTGTACCTGCACGGCCGTCACCGGGAAGCTCCCGGTGATCTCGTTCTGCCAGCTCACCCGCAGCTTCTGCCCTCGCCGGAGCATGATCGTCGGGCCAGGGGACGTCCCGTTATACGTCCACACGGTCGTCGGGGGCAGCTGCGAGTGCAGTTTGACCCGCTCCGTCCGCATGGTGATCTCAAGCTCCCAGAGCTCCCGGTGGGGCGGCACGGTGATCACCGGTGGGATCGGCATGGGATCGAGGAACTTCGTCACACTGAGTCCGCCGCCCCCAATGATCGAGGTCGCTTGGTCGGCCGCGTCAGACGACGTTGCCGCACCTTCCGGAGCAGCGGGAGTGGTTGCCATCAGCGATACCTCCACCTCATCATCGAGGCGCCGATCGCCTCGGCCATTTCTGCGACATAGCCTCGGACCAGAGG
>JBOHGX010000068.1:0-16019 GCA_050700255.1 Pseudonocardiaceae bacterium | reverse complement strand
GTAACAGTGTTATAACACTGTTACGCACTCACGAGCAAGCGTATGCCATGCAGTCGGCGATGCACGCCGCGATGGGACGGCCCGTGTCGACGACGAGCTTAGGGTCAGTGATCGCCTGTGCCGCCACTTGCAGCGTGCGGTACAGCGCTGCGTCGCGGTTGCCGGCAAGGTGATCTCCGTCGCCCGCTATGCGCGCCAACGCCAGCTGGTCGTCGCAGGTGCACTCGATGACCCGCAACGGCTCACCCAGGCCCGACGCCATCCGACGCAGGCCGGCGATCTGGCTGGCGCGGATATAGGTGCAGCCATCGATGATCACGACCAAGGCACGGTCGCGGCGCAGTAGCCACTCAGCGGTGCGGTACATGACATCGACGCAGAAGTCGTTCTGGTCGTCGGTGTAGTGCACATGCGATGGCGGGAACAGCCCAGCGCGGATGCGGTCCTTGTCCAGCACGACCGCATGAAGCCGGGTCGCGAGAGCACCCGCCAAGGTGCTCTTGCCCGCTCCGGGTAAGCCGGCCATTGCGACGATCACGCGCGCCGCAACTCCTCCAGCCGGTAGACGCGTTTCGCGTTGCCCGCACCCACCATGTGCGCAACGCGCTCCGCGTCGGCGCCCGACCACTCCCCCGACTCCACCCACTCGCCCAGGACACTGGCCATGGCGCGCCGCCACAGCACGGCTCCGAGGTAATGGAGCTCGGCGGGACCCCATGCATCGGAGGAGAACAACACCTTGCCGAAGGGGGCCACTTCCAGCGACTCTGCGACGACGGCACGGGAACGCGTCCCGGTGTAATTCACCGCCAATCCGACGTCGAAGTACACGTGCGGAAACACGTGAGCCAGGTACCCGGCTGTGCGGTGATACGGATAGCAGTGCAACAGCATCACCGGAACGTGGTGGTCCTGCACCCGGCGCAGAAACTCGGTCATGAGCGAGGGGTCGCAGCGGTGCAAAGTCAGGTCAGGGTCCCCGTATCCGACATGAAACTGCAGCGGTAGGCCGTGTTCGAGGCCTGTCCAGAGCAGGTGGCGTAGCAGCACCGGATCAGTCAGACGCAGCTCACCGGTCTGTCGTCGCTGTAGCCATTGGCCGGCAGCACGGCGGACCTCGTCGGCGTTGGGTGGCGTGGGATCGAAGTCGAGGCCATACCGGTAGGCGATGACGGATTTGAGCCCCACGGCGTGCCGTGCCCGCCCATCCAGGGTCGAAGCGAACCGGTCGGCGTACCCGGCGGCATCCACACCACTAGCCGCCACCTCCTCGGCGACCGCCTCGAGACGGACGATCTCCGCTGCGGCCGCACCGCAGGCAGCCGCCATCTCGAGGGGCCCCAGGGTGGTCTCGGCGCGGTAACCGGTCTCGACCAGGAACCACTCGACGCCACCTGCGGCGAGAAGCCGGCGGGTCACCTCTTGTGCACCGAGCTCTCGGCGGCGGGCAAGGTAGGTATGCGTGTCCGCGTGCGGGGCCAGGTCGAGCACCGGCGCGCACCAGCGACGGACCGCAAAGCCCAATTGCGAATCCAAGTGGGTACTTCCCGCAGGTGATGGCCAGGGGGACTCGGTGAGGCCAGCCTCGAACCCGGCATCGTCGACGTTATCCGTCGCGGCACCGTGCACGTGATGGTCCACCAGGCGCAGGGCCTCGACGACCGCACGCAGCGCATCAGCAGCCATTGACGGCCCCGCAGCAGTGCTTGCCCCGCCAGGCCTGCTGACCTTCCCTGACAGCCACGCCGGCAATGATCAGAGCGACGATCGGATCTGTCCACGACCAGCCGAACAGGCTGTTGAGAAGTAGCCCAGCCAGCAGAGCTCCGGACAGGTAGGCACACAGCAGGGTCTGCCGGGAATCGGCCACCGCGCTGGTGGACCCGAGTTCCCGGCCAGCGTGACGCTGGGCGTACGACAGCAACGGCATGATCAACAACGACACCGTAGCCAACACGATGCCTACCGTGGAGTGCTCGGCCTCATGCGCGCCGGTGAGAGAGCGCACGGACTCCACCGTGACATATCCGGCCAGCGCAAAAAAGGACAGCGCAATGATCTTAAGGGCGGTGCGTTCCCGAGTCTCAGGGTCCGATCCGCAGAACTGCCAGGCCACCGCGCTGGCCGAGGCGACCTCGATCACCGAGTCCAAGCCGAAGCCGATCAGCGCGGTCGAGGAGGCCACCGCACCGGCGGAAATCGCGACGACGGCCTCGATCACGTTGTAGCTGATTGTGGCGGCGACCAGCAGCCGGACCCGGCGGGACAGCACCGCACGCCGACCGACATCCAGCCCAGCGGTCACCTGGCACTCACCTCGGCAGCCTGGTCATCGATGCATGCCTGGGCCTGGTCGACGGCGAGCACGACCTTGACCAGCTCACGCAGGGCGGTGGCCAAGTGAGCATCGGCCAGGGCGTAGTGCACCTGCCGGCCCTGGTAGGTGGCGATCACCAGACCGCATCCGCGCAAGCAGGACAGGTGGTTGGACACATTCGAGCGGCTCAGTCCGAGCTGTGCCGCCAGCTGGCCCGGGTAGTTCGCGCCATCCAGCAACGCCAGCAAGATCCGGCATCGAGTGGGATCGGCCAGCGCCCGACCCAGCCGAGCCAACGCCAACTCCCGGGTCTCACATGTCAGCACAGCTCAAATAGTACAGTCCAAGCTGATGTTTATGGGCCACAGGGTGGCGCTGTCGTCAGACAGCGCTCTGCGTCACTTCGGTGCCTGGCTCGTTTGCGCGTGGACGGCCAAGCCCTGGGCGCACTGCTGCACGAATCGCGCGATCTGCCAGCGCAACAGCCATCCGGTGCCGGGCATTACCGGCGTGAAGGAAATGTGCCAGCGTATAATTGTTACGGCAGCGCTTGATTCGAGATCGACGTCTCCGCGATAGTCCCGCACCGGGAGCCCCGTCAGATGGCGGTAACTGAACCTTCGATCGGGAACCAAACCGGCTATTTCATCACGACCGATCATCCGACCCTTGCGGAATATCCTTATCGCACCGAGACCTTCCGGCTCCGGCTCACCAACCCGCTCGAGCTGGAATGACTCAATCGGTGACCACGTCGGCCACGTGGCGCCGTCCCGCAGCAGCGCGTACACGGTGGCGGCGTCCGCCAACGTGCGGACCTGGACGTCGACGTGTCGTCTGCGAACCACTTGGTACATGTACCATCTGGTTCAAACACATGCAAGGAGACTGGAGAAGATCTTCGAGGATGACTGATCCGAAACAGCGGCTACTGGCCGGTACGGTCGATTACCTGGCGGCCAACGGCGCTGGGCAGGTCAGCTTGCGCCGGTTGGCAGCGGCGCTGGGCACCAGCCACCGAATGCTGATTTATCACTTCAGTTCCAAGGAGGGCCTACTGATCGAGGTCGTGCGCGTGATGGAACAGCGCCAACGCGAGGTGTTCACCGAACTCGCGCTCGATCCCAGTGCGTCTCCGGGGGAGATCGCTCGGCGTTTCTGGCGACGGCTCGCCGATCCGGCGATGTGGCCGCAGGAGCGGCTGTTCTTCGAGATGTACGGCCGAGCGCTGCAAGGTGATCCCTGCGCGGCTCCGTTGCTGGACGGCCTTGTCGAGAGCTGGCTGGTGTCGTTGACCGAGTGGAACCGCCGCCAAGCCATCCCGGTCCAGGCGGCTCGAGCCAACGCTCGGCTGGGAGTCGCTGTGGTAAGGGGTCTGCTGCTGGACCTTCTGGCCACCGGCGACCAAGAGGGTGTCGACCACGCCATGGAGCAGTTCATCGCGATGTACCAGGCAGTTCCTTAGAAGACGGCGAAGGTTGCCCTGCGTACCGAGGCATCGCCCATCTGCACGCATCGTTCGTACTCCGCGCGGCGGGTGGCGAGAATGCAGCGGGTGAGCAGGGCGCCCAGGCCGCCGACGAGTACCTCGTCGGCCTCTAACCGGGTCAGCGCGACCGCCTGGGTTGCCGGCAGCGCGGTGATCCCGCAACGACGGATCTGTTCCGGGGTCAGCAGCGCCGGATCTCGCCTCGCTGGTTCGGGGAGATTCAGGCCACGTGTCAGGCCGTCCAGCCCGGCCGCGATGAGTCCGCCCAAGGCCAGATAGGGGTTGCAGCTGGGGTCACAGGCCTTGAGTTCGGCGTTCGCGCTCTCCTGCTCGCGTCCCCGGAACGGGGAGGCGACGCGCAGTGCCGCCTCCCGGTTGTCGTATCCCCAAGACACCGTGGACCCAGCCCAGGCGCTGGGCCGCAGCCGGTCATAGGACAGGTAGGACGGGCAGGTGAGCGCGACGAGCGCGGGCAGGTGCGCCAGCACCCCGGCCAGGAATGCGCGACCGAGGGCCGACACCGCGAACGGGTCGGCCGGGTCGTGCATCAGGTTCGTCGTGCCGTCGGTATTCCAGACACTGAAGTGCAGGTGAGCCCCGCTACCGATGGCGTCCGGGAAGGGCCGGGGCGCGAAGGAGGCGAGCAGGCCGTGCCGCACCTCGGCCACTCCACGCACGGTGTCGCGCAGCCGGAGCTGATTGTCGGCAGCGGCCAGTGCGTCGTCGTAGCGGATCGAGATCTCCTGCTGCCCTGGCCCATACTCGTTGATGACCTGCTCGACAACCAGCCCTTGCTCAGTCAACGCGTCGGTGATGTCGTTCATGACCGATGCCGCACGATCGAGGCCTGCCGAGGAGTACACCGGGCCGTTGCCCCACGGGACCGGACCTTCCGGGGTCATCTCGGCCAGGTAGAACTCGTTCTCAAAGGACGCCCGTACCCGGACGCCGGCCTCGGCCGCCCGGGCCACCGCGCGTCGCAGGAACGTCCGCGGGCAGCAGCCCCAGTCCTGACCCGTGTGGTCCACCTGGTCCGACAGCACGCTGCCCACACCGTCGAGCCACGGCAGCCGCACGTATGTGCTGACGTCCGGCACAATGCGGACCTCACCTACCGGCTCCATGTCGGGGACCGGTACCAGTTCATCGAGCACGTTGACGGCGTTCTGTGCTCGGGTCAGGCCAAGACCGGCCTGCACGGTCCCGGCCAGGCGTGCCGTGTGTACCTGTTTGCCGCGGATCACGCCGCTGGGGTCGCAGTAGAGGAACCTCAGCAGCCGCACCCCGTCATCGGCCACCCGCTGCAGTAGCGCCGCCTCATGGTGCGGGCACGGTCCGTGCGAGATCCCGTGACGGATCACTCGCCGAGCACCCCCAACCAGAACTGGCTGCCGCCACGGTGAGTATCCCATGACCATGGCACAGCTCATCGTGATCCCTGCGCAAGGATGGACTGGCACCTACGGAAAAGGAGTGCGCATGAGACACCTCGCACGACGTATCCCACGATGGGCACTGTGGACGTGCGCTTCACTGGGTGCGGTGGTCGCCGTCAACGAAATGGGCAGGAAGCTGGCGCCGTTCCTGCGGCGGTCCTTCCTGCGCTTGCTACTGGCCGTGCGACGGCTGCGCGCCGACGAGCAGGTGGGAGACGCGCGAGAGCAAGCCCTCGCCGCCTACGTCCTGGCGAACGCCCGGCGAGGTGACGTCGACGACGCCATCCGCGTCATCGATGAGTTCTGTTACAAGCGCAGCTTCATGATGAACGTGGGCGATGAGAAGGGTGAGATCCTCGACGCGGCAGTCCGACGGGTCCGCCCCCGGCGTCTGCTGGAGCTGGGTACGTACTGCGGTTACAGCGCGCTGCGGACGGTCCGCGTCATGCCGAGCGACGCCCGGCTCTACTCCATCGAGCTCAGCCCGGCGAACGCCGAGATCGCCCGGCGGATCTGGGAGCACGCAGGCGTCGGCGATCGAGTGACGGTCGTCGTCGGCCATCTCGGCGACGGCGGGTCGACACTGGCCCGGCTGCATGCCGACCACGGCTTCGCCGACGGCAGCATCGACTTCGCGTTCATCGACCACGACAAAGCCGCCTACCTCCCCGACCTGCAACGCATCCTGAACCAGCGCTGGCTGCACCCCGGATCCGTCGTGGTAGCCGACAACGTGAAGTTCCCGGGCGCGCCGGAATATCGGGCATACATGAAAGAGCAGGCAGGCAAGAGCTGGCGCACGACCGAGCATAAGACTCACGTCGAATACCAGTCGTGGATCAAGGACTTGGTACTCGAATCAGAGTATCTAGGTCGCTGACGTCACTGGAGGATCAGTAGTTACTGCAATTCGACGATGCCCGTCGCGCCGTGGACCGTGATCCGTTGCCCGGTAGTGATGCGCAGTGTCGCGTCGGGGACCCCGACCACCGCGGGAATGCCGTATTCGCGAGCGACGACGGCACCGTGTGAGTTCGCTCCGCCCATCTCCATGACGAGCCCGCCAGCAGTGAGGAACAGCGGCGTCCAACCAGGATCGGTGGACGGCGCGACGAGGATCTCCCCCGGCTCCAGATGGGCCCCGACGGGGTCGAGCACCACCCGGGCAATCGCGGTCACGGTGCCAGCCGAGGCGGGGGTGCCGGCCAGTTGACCTTCGACCACCTCCTGGCCGGGTCTGGCGAGCGCCTCGGGCACGCTACCGTCGGACAGCATGATCCGCGGCACCTGCCGGCGCCGCAGCTCCCGCTCGTAGTCCTCCCGGCGGGCAGCGACGACAGCTCGGAAGTCCACACCGCCAAGCGCGGTCCGGGCTTCAACGAGATCGAGGAAGAACACGTCGTCGGACTTGGCCAGCAGTCCATGATCAGCAAGCTCGGCGCCCACCGCGGTCAGTTGCTGCCGGACGTGCGCCAAGGCGCGCACCAGGTAATCCTTGTGCGTCTCGCGCATGCCGACCAGGCCGCGTACCCGGCTCAGCGCGATGCGCACGGCGGCCGCTCGCAACCGGCTGCGGCGCCCCACGGCGCTGACCATCCGGGTCGCTGCCGCCTCGGCGGCGCGAGCACCCCGGGCGAACTGGGCATCCGGAGCCAGGTCCGGGTCGGCCAGCCGCAGGTAGTTGGCCAGCACACCGAGCACGTAAGTCGGGTCGTCGGACCATCGCGGCATACCCACATCGATCTCGGCGACGGCCCGGTGACCGTGCCGGGCCAGGAACTCTTCGAGCCCGCGTTGCAGCAATGGCGGCAGCTCGCGGCTGGTGAACCGGTGCGCCAGCACCGCCGGGGCCGCTGTCCGCAATGCGGATGTGGCCGCTGCATCCGCGCGGATCCGGGTCGCCAATGCCCATAGCTCAAGATCCATTTCTGTGGTGACGTTGTGCGCCAATCCGCGGCGCACGTCGTCCCATTCAGCGGGCTCGACATCTTCGCGGGCGAGCTTGCCGGCCAGCGCCAGCGCGAGGAATCCGGCGCCGGCCACGGGCGTGACCGTCGGCATGATCGGGATGACCGCGGTGTTCAGCAGCCGCTGCACGTGATCCAATCGTTGCACGCTGGTCACGCCCGCAGGCACTGACAGCTGGGTGCGCAGCCGCCGGCCCACCTCGTCGACGCGCCGCCGTGCCGCGGCCGGCCAGACCAGCGCCTGGACGACCTGCAGCGGGATCCGGAAGCGCACCGCGACGGCAACGAGACGGCGCAGGAATGGCCACCATGACGTGGACCGCTGCGCGAGCCGGGGGTCCTCGCACAGCGTCCGCAGCACGACCGCCGACCGTGCCTCCATCACGTCGAGGATGCGGGGCACCAGCGTCCGGCCGACCCGGCCGTGCAGTACGGGCGTGATGTCGACGAACGGTCGCTGTCCGGCCTCCGCAAACGCCACTGGCCCCGATACCGGGTTGCTGACTACCGAACCGAACACCACCTCCGATGCGCAGGAGGCAAGCAGCCGGAACGCCGCGATGCCCATCGGGGTCACCGGGCGGGTGAGGCCCTGCGCGAGGCTCAGGCAGAAGTAGACGCGCAACTCCCCGTCCGGCGCGACCGGCAGTGGGTACAGCGTGGTGATCGGCCGGGCCTGGGTCAGCCACAGCGCTCCAGCGCCGTCCAGTCCCCATTCGATGTCCTGCGGGGTGCCGTAGTGCGCCTGGACCCGCTGACCCAGTGCGGCGAGATCACGGATCTGCGCGTCGCTCAGACAAGGCTGCTCGCCGTCGGCTGGCCGCATGACCTTCTCGGTGCCCCCACCGTGCAGCGAACGCACGATCACCCGCTTGTCGCCCAGCCTGCGTTGCAGCACCGCGCCGGCAGTGTCGACGACGAAATGGTCGGGGTTGACCGCGCCGGACACCACCGCCTCGCCCAGGCCCGGGCTGGCATCGATGACCGTGTGCCCGCGATGGCCGGTCACCGGGTCGGCGGTGAAGAGCACCCCGGCCACCTGCGGCTCGACCATCTGTTGGACGACCACCGCAAGCCGGACTGTGACGTGATCGATGCCGTTGGTTGTCCGGTAGCTGACCGCCCGGTCGGTCCACAACGATGCCCAGCACCGGCGGACCGCATCGAGCACAGCGTCCACGCCGACGATGTTCAGGTAGGTGTCCTGCTGGCCTGCGAAACTCGCCCACGGTAGGTCTTCGGCGGTGGCCGACGAGCGCACCGCAACCGGCACATCGTCCCCGAGGGCGCAGTAGGCACGCTCGACCGCATCGGTGATAGCAGTAGGTACGTGCGCGGCGAGGATCGCGGTGCGGGCTTGCTCGGCAATCGAGCCTATGTTTTGCGCATCCAGGTCGAAGGCGTCCACAGCCACCTGCTGGTAGGCCGCCGTGGTGATGCAAAACCCTGGTGGCACCGGAAAACCCGCCCGGATCAGCTCGCCAAGGTTCGCCGCCTTGCCTCCCACGACAGGCGTCAGCTGCGCCGCGACGCAGTCGAGATCGAAAACGAGTTCCTGGTTAACCACACCAGGTCGCTGGGCTGTGGCCATACCCAGGACGCTAGTTCCCCCGCCGAAGAAACTCAACGACTGATGAAAATCTAAGTTTCGGGCTGCTGCGCTGGGCAGGCGCAGCAGCCCAGTACATCTGGCACGGATACACCTGGTCGCCCGCTCACGTCCTCGTACTGCACCCACCGCTGAGTGACCTAGCTAGCGCTACAAGCATCCATGTGACCCTCCGGGACCGTCGCCCAGCAGCGACAAGCATCCATGTGACCGCCGAGCGCGGCCATTGGACAGCGATAAGCATCCATGTGGCGGGTCGGCTGTGGTGGTGGGTTGGGATCAGACAGGGCGGACACCACGGGTCAGGAGACGAGCCACGTAGGTAGCGAGCTCTGCCGCAGTCCATGGGTAGTGCTCCAGCACCAGCATTCGCGCGCAGGACTCGGCCACGGTGGCGAGCAACTCTGCAACGACGGGCACCTTGCGTTCGACGTCGTCAATGTCGGCCGCCTCCATGTACAAGCGCACCAGTGCCTGGATCTGACCGAGGATCATGTCTCGGGCCCGTCGAACCCTTACTGCGACCACAGAATCGGAGCCTCGCCGGGATTCGAAGACCACTCGCCATGAGTTGGTGGCCTGACCTGCCGCAGTGAGAAAGGCCGTGAGCCCGGCGGCCAGTACCGCCTCCACGTTGTCGGACGTCGGATTTCTCGGCAGCGCGTCGGTGATGGCGTCCAGCAGGCGACGCTCTTCGCGGTCCAGTAACGCGAGCAGCAACTCGTCCTTGTTCGAGTAGCACTCGTAGACCACCGGCTTGGTCACGCCAGCCGCATTGGCCACCGCCTGCATCGACGTGCCCCGATAGCCACGCTCGACGTAGACCTCCAACGCCGCGTCGAGGATCAGCGGTCGCCGGCGCTCGGGACCGAGATGGGCCGCCCGAGCGCGAACCGCCCGGACCGGGCCGGTCAGCGGCACCACCTTCCGATTCGGCACTTGACAAACCTACCATGACGTAGGAAGTTCCTACGGAGAGGTAGGAAGTAGCGTGAGGGAGGCGGCTGTGGCAGCCAAGGGCGTGACTGATCCCGCCGACCTGGCGAGGTTTCGCGAGGTCCAGCAGCTGGCCTACGCCGCGGCGCAGGCGGTCGGGCGGACGCTGGAGCCGGGCGTGACCGAGAAGCAGGCCGCCAGCAGGATCCGCGAGTATCTGGTCGAGCGCGGGGTGCAGGACTGGTTTCACACGCCGTTCGCGTGGTTCGGTGACCGCACCGCGTTTCGGGGTTTCCGGACCCCTTTCCAGTTCTTCCCCACCCACCGTCGGTTGGAAGAGTCCATGCCTTTCATCCTGGACTGTGCGCCGGTGCGCGACGGGTACATGGCCGACATCGGCTATGCCGGCTGCCTGGGCACCAATCGGATCTACGAGCAGCTGATGGATGATCTGTCCGAGTACCGGATTCTGATCGTGGACCGGGTGAATGAGGGCGTGCCGCTGCAGCAGATCTACCGCGACGTCGACGCGCTGATCACCCGGCAGGGTTACGACAACCGGCACCGCGTCTACCCCGGGCGAGTCATCGGGCACCAGATCGGCAAGGTGCGCTCACGGCTGCCGAAGTTCATCGCGGCCGGCTTCGGCATCCGCTCCCTGCAGACCCTGGTCGGTGACCTGATCGTGGAGCGGATGCATCACCGCTCGCCGCTGTGGGCCGATGACCAGATCTCCAACCATCCGGCGACGCCGGGATTGTGGGCGGTCGAGCCGCACATCGGTTTCCGCGACGTCGGGGTGAAGTTCGAGGAGATCCTTGTCGTGACCAGCAGCGGTAGCGCCTACTGGCTCGACGACGATCTTCCGCACGTGCGCCGCTGGCAACGGGCATCGGCCGCGTGATGACCAGCGAAGTGATCACCACCGACGGCGTGACGCTGCGGGTGTACGAGTCCGGGCCGGTCGATGCACCCACCGTGATCTGCGTGCACGGCTACCCCGATGACCACACCGTGTGGGACGGCGTGACAGCTGAGTTGGCTCCACGCTACCGCGTGGTGAGCTACGACGTCCGTGGCGCTGGCGAATCCGGGAAGCCACGCAACCGGTCGGCATACCGGCTTGATCAGCTCGCCGAGGATCTGGCTGCGGTGGTCAACGCGGTGAGCCCGGCTCGCCCGGTGCATCTGCTGGCACACGATTGGGGATCAGTTCAGGCCTGGCATGCCGTGACCGGGGAATGGTTACGCCCCCAGGTTGCCTCTTACACATCGATCTCCGGGCCGTGCCTGGACCATGCGGCCCATTGGTTCCGGTCGCGGCTACGCCGCCCGACGCCGCGCGCACTGCGTGAACTTTTCACCCAGCTGGTAGCGAGCTGGTACATCGGGTTCTTCCAGCTGCCGCTGTTACCGGAGTTGGCATGGCGTAGCGGACTCGCGCAGCGCGTGCTCGCCTTTCTGGAACCGACCGGCGCCCTCGCTGTGTCCGACGCAGTGCACGGGCTACAGCTGTACCGGACGAACATGCTGCCCCGGCTGGCCCAACCCGGAGAGCGAACCACCGATATCCCCGTGCAGGTCCTGGCGCCCCGGGGGGATCCGTTCCTCTCGGTGTCACTGCAGACCGAGGTGCAGCCGTGGGTCTGCAACCTCGCGGTGCGCGTGCTGCCCGGTGGGCACTGGCTGCCGCGCACGAAGCCGGACGTGGTGGCGCGCTGCGTGAGCGAGCTGATCGAGCACGCCGAGGGCGGGCCGGAGATGCGGGCGCTGCGCCGCGCCCGGGTGCGGGTGTCCCGCACGACACGGGTCACCGGTCAGCGACGCGGGCGCTTTGAGGACAACCTCGTGGTGATCACCGGCGCGGGCAGCGGTATCGGGCGTGCGTGCGCGCTCGAGTTCGCCGAGTGCGGCGCCGAAGTGGTCGCTACCGACATCGACCAGCAGGCCGCCGAGCGCACCGCGGTGCTGGCCCGGACGTTGCGGGTGCCCGCGCATGCCTACCGCGTGGACGTCTCCGACGGCGGCGCGGTGGAGAAATTCGCCACCGTCCTGCGCGAAGAGCACGGCGGACCGGACATTGTGATCAACAACGCTGGGATCGGCCTGGCCGGACCATTTCTCGACACCACTGTGGCGGACTGGGAACGCATCATCGACGTCAACCTGTGGGGGGTCATCCACGGTTGCCGGGTCCTGGGCGGGCTGCTGGTAGACGGTGGTGCCGGCGGCACCATCGTGAACATCGCATCCGCTGCTGCCTACCTGCCGTCGCGGACGCTTCCCGCATATGCGACGACGAAGGCCGCGGTGCTGGCGCTGAGCCAGTGCCTGCGCGCGGAACTGGCCGAGCACGGCGTTGGCGTGGTGGCGATCTGCCCTGGTTTCGTGCACACCAACATCGCCAGCACCACCCGGTTCGTCGGCCTGGACGCCACCGCTGAGCACACCGCCCGGCAGCGGGCCACCACGCTGTATCGCCGCCGCAACTTCACCCCGGACCGAGCAGCGCGAGAGATCCGGCGGGCAGTCGAGCGTAATGCCGCGATCGCACCGGTCACGCCCGAAGCCAAGGTTGGCCTGCTGGTCTCCCGGCTGACTCCCGGACTGCTGCGGTCACTGGCCCGAGTCGAGCTGCCTCGATAGCACCGACAGCCCGGAAGGGAGATTTCCGATGATCCGCCAGGACCGCACCACTCCCGAGCCGGAGAACCTCGTCCTCCAGCCACGAGACGTGACCTTCGACTGGACCAACCTGCCGACGCACTGGGTGCCCAACGAGCCACTGGTCACGCACACCTGCAACGTGCTGCACCTGCTGTTGCCCGAGGGAGAGCGGTGGTTCGTCGACGTGTTCACCCACGCCGTCCCGCTGATCAAGGACGACAAGCTGCGCGACGAGGTGCTCGGCTTCATCGGCCAGGAATCCATCCACGCCCGGTCCCACCAGGGCGTGCTCGATCACTGGAAGGCCACGGGCATCGACACCGATCCCTACGTCCAGCAGGTCGGTTGGATGTTCCAGAAGGCGCTGGGCGATCGCGACCTAGCGGGCAAGGGACACCAGGAGTGGCTGATCGAGCGGCTGGCCATCATTGCGGCGATCGAGCACATCACGGCAATGCTCGGGGATTGGGCACTCAACGCCACCGCGCTCGACGCCGCCGAAGCCGATCCCACCATGATGGATCTGCTGCGCTGGCACGGCGCGGAAGAAGTCGAGCACCGCGCGGTGGCCTTCGACCTGTTCACCCACCTCGACGGCCGGTACCTGCGGCGAGTGCGCGCCATGCTGGTCACGGCGCCGATCATGCTGTGGCTGTGGGCACGTGGCGTGGCGTTCCTCATGCGGATCGACCCCGAGCTGGGCGGCCGGGTCAAGCCGCGCTGGCGGCACTACTTCCGTGCCAGCCGCCGACGCCTGCTGCCGTCAGCACGCCGACTGGTTGGGCAGACGCTCAACTATGCCCGGCCCTCTTACCATCCGTCGCAGGAGTTCTCCACCGCCCAGGCTGTCGCCTACCTCGCGAGCTCACCCGCGGCTACCGCCGCGGCGGCCTGAGGTGGGCACCGAGTGGGTTGCCCCGCCCGACCTGCGGGGCCGCGCGCACCCCGACCGGCTGTTCAAAGCTGTCGGCGCCCTGATCACTGGCTACGCGTTGTTCGCCAGCGGCGCCTACCGGCGGCGCCCTGCGACCCAGCAGGTCGACCGCGACCTGAACCTCGTGGTGGACGACGTTCGCCTGGAGGCACCGGATGTGCGCAGCTTCCGGCTGGTCGCCGCTCGGGGCACCGAGTTGCCTGCCTGGCAGCCGGGTTGTCACCTCGATGTACTGCTGCCCTCCGGGCGGCGCCGCCAGTATTCGCTGTGTGGCGAGCCGGCCGACCGCCACTCCTACCGGATCGCGGTGCGACGGATCACGCATGGAGCCGGCGGTTCGCGGGAGCTGCATGACTCGGTCGGCGTCGGCAGCGCAGTGACCGTCCGCGGTCCGCGAAACGCGTTCCCGTATGTGCCTGCGGCTGGGTACCTGTTCCTCGCGGGCGGGATCGGCATCACACCGATCCTGCCGATGGTCAAGCAGGCAGCGGCCGACGGTACGCCATGGCAGCTCCTCTACACCGGCCGTTCGCGGGAGTCGATGCCCTTCCTCGACGAGCTCAGCTCGCTGGATCCGGCCCGCGTACTGGTCCGTCCCTACGATCAGTACGGCTTTCCCACCTCGGGTGCACAGTTGCTGGCACACGCATCGGCGGGAGCCACCGTGTATTGCTGTGCCCCAGCAGCCATGATCGCCGGCGTCCGTGAGGACCTCCCGGCCAGCGCGGCAGCGGCATTGCACTTCGAGCGGTTCTCCGCACCCCCCGTCGTGTGCGGCGAGCCCTTCGAGGTGACGCTGCAGCGCAGCAACCGTGTGGTGACCGTGCCCGCCGATCAATCCGCGCTCGACGTCATCCGTCAAGCCGTGCCCGGCATCGCCTACTCCTGCCAGCAGGGCTTCTGCGGAACGTGCCGAACCCGGGTGATCTGCGGCGAGATCGACCACCGGGATCGGGTGCTGACCGATCGGGAGCGCACCGACACCATGGCGATCTGCGTGTCCCGAGCCCGCGGTGGCCGGATCGTCGTCGACCTCTAGCGGATGGTGACCAGGTCGACGACGAAGACGAGAGTCTCGCCGGGCTTGATCACGCCACCCGCACCACGATCGCCGTAGGCCAGGTTCGGCGGGATGGTGAGCCGGCGGCGGCCACCGACCCGCATGCCGACGATTCCGTCGTCCCAACCCTTGATCACCCGGCCCGCGCCGAGCCGGAACTCCAGCGGAGATCCCCGGTCCCAGGACGCATCGAACTGCTGTCCAGTGGAGTGCGAGACGCCGACGTAGTGCGCCCTGATCTGCGAACCGACGATCGCCTCGGCGCCATCGCCGACCACCTGGTCCTCGATCACCAACTCGGTCGGCGCCGGACCCTCGGGTACAGCCACCTCAGGCCGGATCAGCTCACTCACGTCGTCATCCTCCTTCGTCACCCGCCGCCGTCGACGGGGTGCCATCCTGGCATGGTCGGGATATGCCCGGCATGTCTGATCATCTCAGCGTCTCTGATCGCCTCAGTGTCGCCGTGGCCGGTGCGGGATACACCGCAATTGGTGACCACCTACGCCAGGTATTGCCCGAAGCCGAAATCGAGCTAGTGGCGTCGCATTCGCTGCGCGAGCGTGAACGCTTCGCGACTGTGCTCATCCCGGTCATGAGCAGGATCGACGCAACCGTGATGGACCGGATCGCGGGCCTTCAGCTCATCCAGCAGTGGGGGGCGGGCTTGGAGGGCGTCGACATCGACGCGGCCACCGCGCGAGGCATCATGGTCGCCAACGTCGCCACAGCCGGAACGGGCAACGCCGAATCGGTCGCCGAGTGGTGCCTGATGGCCGCGATCGCTGTCGGCCGCCGGCTCCCCCAGCTCGAGCAGGTGATCCGAGACGGCAGCCGGTGGGGCGGGCCAATCGGGCGCGCACTGTGGGGCAAGACCGCGGGCGTCGTCGGGCTGGGAGGTGTAGGACAAGCTCTGGTACAGCGGCTGATGCCCTTCGGTATGGACGTGGTCGCCGTCACCCGCCATCCTGATCCGCGGGCAGTCAACCGCCTCGGGCTGGCGTGGTTGGGCAGCCTCGCCGACCTCCCGGTCCTGCTCTCCCGCAGCGATTTTCTTTTCTTATGCCTGCCGCTGAACGAGCAGACCCGGGGGATCATCGACGCCCACGCGCTGGCACTGCTTCCCGATCAAGCCTGCGTGATCAACGCGGGCCGTGGTGGGCTCGTCGATCACGAGGCGCTCACCGACGCGCTCGCCGGCGGCCGGCTCAGCGGTGCGGGACTCGACGTGTTCGACCATGAACCTCTCGATCCCTGGTCACCGCTGCTCAGCCGGCCCGACATCGTCGCCACCCCGCATATCGCCGGCGTCACCGACGCCGCCTACCAGGGCGTAGCGAACCGGGTGGCAGACAACATCGGTCGTCTGCTCGCCGGCAAAACCCTCCGTGACTGCGTGAATTGTCCGGATATCAGCAGCGAGATCCGGCGTGACTAGGCTAGCCCTGAGGGACGAGGTTACCGCCGAGGCCGCCGCTGCCGTTGCCGCCGGCACCGGCGGTGCTGCCACCGGCGCTGAACAGGGACAGGACCGTCCGCGTGGGGACGCTCCACGTCCTTGCCGTCACCCCGGCCGCGATGCGATTGTCTGCGATCGCATTTAC
>JBOHGX010000067.1:0-4001 GCA_050700255.1 Pseudonocardiaceae bacterium | reverse complement strand
CATCACGAGCGGCCGGGACGTGGGTCATCAGGCACTGCCCACCAAGGCGTGCTGGACCAAAGTCACGAGCGCATCGAGGCTGGAACGGGTCTCGCGGGCGTCCATTCGCATCAGCGGGCACTCCCGGGGCAGCGCCAGCGCGGCCCGCACGGCGTCCTCAGGGTAGGCGGGACCATCGGGAAACTGATTCACCGCAACCGCGAAGGGGACCTGGCGATTCTCGAAGTAGTCGATCGCCGCGAAGCAGTCGTCGAGCCGCCGCATATCGACCAGCACGACGGCACCGACCACGCCACGGGCCAGCTCGTCCCACATGAACCAGAAGCGTTCCTGGCCGGGCGTCCCAACCAGGTAGAGGACGAGCTGATCGTCGACGGTGATACGGCCGAAGTCCATCGCCACCGTGGTGGTGGTCTTGTCCACACCAGCGGCCGCATCGTCGACACCGACCGACAGCGAGGTCATCGCCTGCTCGGTGCTCAATGGCGGGATGTCCGACAGCGATCCGACGAACGTGGTCTTTCCGACCCCGAACCCACCTGCCACCAAAATCTCGAGCGGGATCAGCGGGCGGTCGGCGACCGGGACATCTGGCCGGCCTTCCTTAACGGCTGCGGACTCCATCAAGCAGTCTCTCCAAGGTCGAGCGGCAACGTCTGGCTCCAGCCGTGATCGCCGTGCAGGGTCACGGCAATATCCGCTCCTGGGTCGCGCCGTGCCGGGCTTGACTGTGCTGGTCCGAACGGGGCGCCGGGGTCAGGGCGTGGCCCACTCGGGACCCGAGCATCGTCATCTCGTAGCCCACCATGCCCATGTCGCAATGCCGCTGGGCCACGACAGCCAGCGTCGAATCCTGGCTGATTGATGTCGCGAACAGGTAGCCGCCGGTCATCTCGATGATGGTCTGGCTCACCGGAGCCAGGCTCAACAGCTGCGCTGCGGCCCTGGACAGGCTCACCAGCCCGGAGGTGGTGGCAGAAAGCTGGTCGCCGAGTTCCGCAGTGACATCAGTTGACGAGGCCAGCGGCAGGCCGTCGCCGGACACGACCAGAGCGTGCAGCACACCCGGCGTGTCCCGAGTGAAGTCGTTAACGAGCCAGTCGAGTTGCCCTTGCGCCGCGCTCACGACCGGCCTCCGGTGTCCAACTGCTCTTGGGCGGCCATCCGGCTGGCCTGGTAACGCGACAGCGCATCTCTGGCCAGCTTCGCGTCTGAAGTCGCGGTGGGTGCGGCAATGGTGCGGCCACCGGCAGGTGCCGCCCGGCGCAGTTCTGGGGCCAGGCTCGCCTGCGGCACCCGGCGATTGAGCTGGGGAACAGTGGTCGGCGGCGCCACCGCGGGCGCGATCTTCTGGGCGGCGACGTAGGTCGGAGCGGGCGACCAGCTGGACTCCTCCACTGTCGGCAGCCGGGTCGGTGTCCACCAGCCCGTCCAGTTGCGGTCCGGTCGGGGCCCAGTGTCCGCGGGATTTCGTGGCTGCGGGATCGCCGGTGGCAGCGGCGATTGCTCGGTCAGCTCCAGTCGATCGTCGGCGAACAGTTCTGCGGGCAGCACAATCACTGCCGTGATGCCAGAACCCGGTGTGGTGGTGAGCGAGGCCCGGATACCGTGACGGGCCGCCAGGCGGGCCACGACGTGCAGCCCGAGCCGCTGGGAAGCTGACATGTCGATGTCACGGGGCGAAGCCAGCAGGTCGTTGGCGTGGGTGAGGTCCTCTGGCCGCATCCCGACGCCCCAGTCCTCGATGGTGATGACGACCTCGCCGGAAGTCCGCAAGCAGGACCGGGTCCGAATGGTCACCTTGGCCTCCGGCGGGGAGAACCGCGCTGCATTCTCCACCAGCTCGGCGAGCACATGGGTGAGATCGGTGGCGGTGTGCCCGAGCACCGCCTGGCGCTCGTTGACAGACAAGGCGACCCGATCCAGGTGTTCGGTTTCCGCGATCGCGGCGCGCAGGACATCGATGAGTGCAACCGGCTCGCTCCAAGTCCGGGGCGCTTCGTCACCGGAGAGCACCAGCAGGTTCTCCGCGTTGCGCCGAATGCGAGTGGCGAGGTGATCGAGGCGAAACAAGTCACCCAGCGCGTCCGGGTCGCGCTCCCTGTTCTCAAGCTGGTTGATGATATCCAGCTGCCGGTACAGCATGCTCTGGTTGCGCCGCGCGAGGTTGACCAACAGCTCGGAGGTGAACTTGCGTTGGCCGAGTTCGGCATCGGCCAGCTGGGTCACCAAGCGCATCGACGTGTGCTGCTCGTCCTCGGTGGTACGCCAGAAAATCACCACGCCGACGCAAGTGAAAAGCACAGCGACGCCGTGGATGAGCGACCAGACCCACGGATTCACTTGCGCGGCCGGATGATTGAAGATCAAACCGGCTTGCCACGCAGTCCCGATTCCGTGGCTGAGCACCGTGAACACGATATTCCACAGGAACGGCACCCAGTCCTGGTACAGCGCGATGATTCCGATGATGATGAAGAAGTGGAAATGGGCTTCGATAGAGCCTCTGGAGAACACAACCAGCGCTGCAGAGCAGTACACCAGTCCGGCGGAGGTGAAGAACGAGGCAACCCGTCGTTGCGATTTCCAGATACCGAGCAGCAGGCATCCGATCAGCGGGGTCAGCCCGACTAGGGTGGCCAGCAGTCCGTGCCGAAGCCACAGCGCGAATATGAACAACGCCGGCAGGTGCAGGCCCAGCACCCACAACACGATGTGATGCCGCTTCCTCCAGGCGGTGTCGTCGAGCAGGTTGCCGCGTGGCAGGTAGTCCAGCAGCCTCGTCAACGTCAACGGTGAACCCGCCCTTTCGTGAGACGGTTGCATAGGTCGCTGAGATGCGGTTGGCGACCGCGGCATGTTACTGCCGTGTGATATCTCCGCGAGACCTCAGCGCTACGCCGAGTAGGTGGTTTCAAGCTCAGCATGCCGGTAAATAGAGCAACATATTGCACCGAATGGCGCAGTAGTCCGGCCAGCCCCTAAGATTTCACGGCGGAGGCGTCTGGGCGCCTGGTGGGCCCCGCGGTCTTCAACACCGACGTGATCGAGTACCTCGGTCAGGCGGGTTCGATTCCCGTCCGCCTCCGCCAACCCGGCTACGCGCAGTAGGATTACTGCCGTGCCGGACTCCAACGATGACATCGAGACCCGCGTGACCATCCTTGAGCGTGAAGTTCTCCGGCTTCGCGAGCAGGTGGCGCTCAGCAGCTCCGATGCTGCCGCTGCTCGCGTGCTGGCATCCGGTGCCGATCACGATGTCTCAGAGGTTCGCGCCGAGTTGCGCGCTCACACCCAGGCCCTCAATGCCCTGCGAGAGACTCAACTGGAGCAGGGCCGGGCGATCGCCGGTCTGGATCAGAGCGTGACTGGTCTGGATCAGAGCGTGACTGGTCTGGATCAGAAGGTGACTGGTCTGGATCAGAGGGTGACTGGTCTGGATCAGAAGGTGACTGGTCTGGATCAGAGGGTGACTGGTCTGGATCAGAGGGTGACCGGTCTGGATCAGAGGGTGGCCGGTGTGGATCAGAGGGTGGCCGGTCTGGACCAGAAAGTGACCGAGGGTTTTGCAACGCTCGGCACCGGAATGGCGCAGATCACCGCGCTACTGACGGGGATGGCAGGTTCCGCGCAGGACTAGGATGCCGGGCAAGTTACCGTGCCGACCATGGATCTCCGCCGGCAGGTTCCCCGCACCGACGCGGTGCTGGCGGATCCAGCTGTCGCGGCCGCCGCCGACAAGCTTGGACGACCGCAGGTCAAGCAGGCGGTGATCGCCGCCCAGCAGCGGGTGCGCGAGGGTACCCTGCCGCCGGCCGATGTCGTCGCCGAGGTGTTGGCCAGATTGCCGGACACTGCGACGACCCTGCGCCCGGTGCTCAACGCCACCGGAGTGCTGCTGCACACCAACCTCGGCCGGGCACCGCTGTCGGCGGCCGCGGTCGAAGCGCTGGGCACCGCGGCCGGCACCACCGACGTCGAACTCGACCTGGCCACTGGCG
>JBOHGX010000066.1:0-10232 GCA_050700255.1 Pseudonocardiaceae bacterium | reverse complement strand
CGGTGGCCAGTTCGGGACGGACACCGAGGACTCCACAAGAACAACTGCTCGCCGAGTTGTTCGCCGAGGTATTGGGTTTGCCCGGGGTCGGTGCCGACAACGACTTTTTCGACCTAGGAGGGCATTCCCTGCTCATTGTGCGACTGCTGGCGCGGGTCGAGGCCGTGTTCGACGTCCGGATCGGGGTACTCGAGTTCCTGACCGCGCCAATCGTCCGCGATCTCGCCGCCCGGATCGGGGGCATGCCGGTGTTGGGGGGCGTCGTCGACGAAGCCGACTCGCACCCCGATCCGGCGCTGCGCTTCCCGGTGGTCATGCGTCCGGCGAACGACCCGCGTGCCGTCCTGCTGACCGGAGCGACCGGTTTCGTCGGTGCGTTCCTCCTGCGCGAGCTACTCTGCCGGACGAGCGCGAAGATCCTCTGCATGGTCCGCGCGCCGTCGATGGAGGCCGCGCGGCAACGGATCCGGCAGACCGTCGAGGAATACCGGCTCGGTATCGATCCGGACGACCCGCGGGTGTTGGCGTTTCCCGGTGATCTGGGCGAACCCTGCCTGGGTATCGATCCCACGATCCGCGCGAAGCTGACCGAGGGCGCAGACATGATCGTCCACGCGGGGGCGCACGTGCACCACTTCTTGCCCTACGCCCGGCTCAAACCGCCGAATGTGGACGGCACGCGCGCGCTACTGCAGCTGGTGGCCGAAGGATGTCCGAAACGCTTTCACCATGTTTCCACCCTCGGCGTGTTCGCTGAGGCGGACGGCCGGGTCGTCACAGAGGAGTGCCCGACCGACGGCGAGCGGCATCCGCTAGGCGAGGGCTACTCGGCGAGCAAGTGGATCGCCGACCGAATGGTCTCCCACGCCGCGGCGCGTGGCGCGGCGTGCGGCATCTACCGAATCGGCTGGGTCTCGGGCGAGACCGCTAGCGGTGTGGCCAATGCCGACGACATGTTTTACCGGCTAATGCGCAGCTGCGCTGCGCTGCTATCCCGTCGACGCGGCGCTGCGAATGAATCTCCTGCCGGTAGACGTAACGGCGCAAGCAATCATCGAGCTCGCTCTGACCGACAGCCCGCGTACCGTCCACCACCTCCATCACCGCGATAGCGTCGGTCTCGACGACTTCATGCGAGTATTCGACCGGTTGTACCGGACCCGGTCCGAAGCCGTGTCCCTCGCCGAGTGGGTCTCGCGTGTACGCGACGCCGGGAAGGAACTCGCCATCCTGCCCTACCAGCCGACAATGGCGGAGCTGGCGGCCGGATCGGAGCACCGACCCCTGAAGTATACAAACGAGCCAACCCGACGCGACCTCGCTCGCCTCGGCGTGTCGATTCCTAGTATCAACGAGGCACTGATCGCGCGATATTGGCGTTATCTCGAACAAACCGGGTATTTGTCGTGAATCTAGACGCGTGATTGAAGAAGCGGCGCTGTTAAGTTGTCTAGTGTTGAGCGGACGAGCGTGTCGCGGGATGCTGGGTGGCGCTGATCACGGTTGTGCCAGCTAGCCGTGGAAAGGCCGACGACTTCGTTCCAGGCCTGCCTGCCTCCAGCGGGTTGACCAGCGACACTCCTCAACCCGCCCGACCCATCCCGTGACACCTAGAACGCCCACTAAGTTGACAACGCCCACGGAAATGCCGTCCGGTGGTGCTGCGTACTGCTAGGCCGTCGGCGAGGTTAGGTTCCTGCTGTCAGGTCCTTTCTGTCGGCCCCCGGCCCGAACCGGACGCGCACCCTGGCTCCACCCTGAGAGAGGCGAGCACCTGCGGCGACTCGCAATGGACTTGGTGGCGAGCTATGTCGAGGCCCTCGAAACTTCGCCTGCCCGCCTCTATGACCAGGAGCGACAGGAAGTTCACTCGGGTTTGGTGGTCAGGGCCGGTCGAGAGGTCATCGTCGCACTCGGCGCGCCGGATCTCTGGTGCTTGGAGCACGGCGCACATGTCGGCCGGATGCTTGTCGAGGTGCGGATCTACCTACAGTGGATGGCGCTCCAAGATCCGTCGATTTATCGGATGTACCAGGAGTACGGGGCGGGTAAGGCGAAGCTGTACGCACGCATCTCTGATAAGATCCCTCAGGATTGGCTGCGCCCAAGCGTCACAGACGCTATCGAGGAACTTGGTCGGCTAAGCCACAACGACGACGTTCTCGACCACCGTGTCGTGGACACTCGCGACTCATTTGCGGGAAAGTCGCTACGCGCGATGGCTGAGGAGTGCGGTCTCCTCGATCTATACCGCCACACCTACTATATGGCGAGCGGAGTGACACACTCCGAGTGGTGGTCGGTAGAGACCCACTGCATGGAGCGGTGCCTAAACGTCCTCCATCGTGGACATCTGATCCCGAGCCTCTCCCTCTCGGCAGGTGGGAACGTCGAGTTGGCCAACTCATTGGTCGACGCGCTCCACGCCTTGATTCGCGTCAGCTTGAGGATTCTCGGGACGGATGAGGACGCGGTGGCCAGCGCCTTCTCATGGCTCTCCGCAGGCGAAGACCTGGCGCCGAGAGAGCAGACCAAATAGCAGCAGGAAGTCTTCCGTTGCGGGGACGAGACGGAAGGCCCTATAGACGTGCGGACGCCCCCGCTCATGCCGCTGATCGCGCATAGCTACCAGTGCTAACCATCTAACGGTTCGTAAATGGAATTCCGCAGCGACGTTCGCAATCCAGAGGTCAAAGGGTGGAACCGGATCGGCAAACCCACCCCGGCCGGTACGCTGGCGCGTAGCTCGCTTCGTGGGCAGGCGAGAACATCGATTCCCGCCCGGAGAGTGGCATGATTACGATTCTGGAGCCAAATCTCGTTCGAGATTATCCGCGCCACCATTGGATGCGTTCTTCGGCGGGTACTCGGTGTTCTGGGGTTGGTGATGGCGTGATTCTCAGTGCGCCGAGCAGCTTAGGAGTGAGCAGAAGGCGAGCGATCTCTCGTCTGGTGCTCATGGGTGCGGCAGAACGGGCTACCGTTGGCCATACCGGTCTACTGCCATTCCCGTCCGGCGAGCAGCGTACGCGGCGCCGAGGATGGAACCTAGGCCCCTTGACGGGATGATCTCTAAGACGCCGGGGCAGCTGCGTCGCTTGACGGGCATCAGCCCAGCTCACAAATTGGTGTACGAAAAACGCTTGACTTCACCGTGGAGCAGGTATCCCTCGGTGTCGACGATCGCGATGCGCCATTCGGCGTTGTGTTGGGCGGCGACCAGGTCCCTGGCGGCCGCGGCGGGGATGGGGCCCCAGCCGGGCAGCTCCGCGGGATGGTCGTCAATCCCCAGCAGGGTGGATAGCCTCACCCGCACCTCGATGCCGTATCTCGCCGGACTGGTGCCGGTCTCACCGGGACAGACCGTAGTGGTTTGCTGGGCGCACCCGGGCTGGCCGGGCCGCTCGGGCCGCTCGGTCGGCGGGGGCTGCTCGGCTGGCGTGGATTGTTCGGCTGGCGCGGGCTGCTTGGCCGGCTCTGGCTGCTCGGGTGCTTGGCGCTGCGGGGGTTCGTGGTCCCGATCGCCCCGGTCGCGCTGCTGGCTGGGCTCGGCGTCCGGGTCACCGTCGGCGGGTGCGATGGGACCCAGGCGCAGCATGGCGGCCAGGATCTGGGGGCGGGCCAGCCCGTCGAGGGTGCCGTCGAGCAGGCGCAGGTACAGGTCGGCGCGGGTCTGGCCGACCGTGGCCGGGTACCCGGCCGCGCGCAGGTCGTCGGCCAGCGCCTCCAGGCGTGCTGCGGCGGCTGCGGCCTCGGGGGCAGGTAGCCCGGAGCCGGACAGCACGGCGGCGCCGGTGTGGTCGAGGTAGCCGTGCACCGCGCGCTGGCGTACGGCTTGCTGGTAGCTGCGGCGGGTGTAGTCGGGGTCGATGGCGTGGACCTCTCGCAGCAGCCGCGCGGCCAGCTGTCCGGTGGTCCAGCCCGGCGCCAGTGGTACCAGTCGTTGGCAGATCCGGTCGGCCTGCTCAGGTGTGAGGTCGGCCAGGTAGTCGGTGAACACCCGTGCCTTGTGGTGATCCAGGTCGCCGGCCGCCAGGGCGGTGTGCACCTGGGGTAGCTGATCGATGAGCACCTGGGCGCAGCCCAGTTCGTAGTCTGCCCGGCGGGAGGTGAACGTCAACGTCGCGGCGATCTCCGCAGTCTCCCACCCGTCTGTGGTGCGCCTGGCTACCTCGGCCATCGCCGCCCAGCATCGTGCATAGCCTCGGGACACCTCGGCCCACGCCGCGCGCAGCTCGTCAACGATCTCCTCTTCGGAGATCACCGAGCCCGCCGCCGACATGATTCGACCATACGTTCGAACCCTGACAGAACCGGCCTCTCCCCGCAGCCACAATCCGGCTTCACCCGACAGGACGACAGCAGCCGATGCACTCGGTGAGGCGGCGTTGCAGGAACCGGCGCTGCGGTTCGGCGGCCGGCAGGCGCAGCGCTCGCCGGTAGTACTCGGCCGCCCTGCCGGGCTGGCCCGCCCGCAGCCACAGCGCCCCCAGGGTGGCCGGCAACGCAACGTGGGCAGCGAGCTGCGGATGATTCTCCAAGCGGCGATTCCGGCTGCCAGCGTGCTCGCCATCGCGACCGCGATTGCTCGGTTCAGCCGGATCACCGGCGAGTCGCACAACGCCACCAGCTGGTCATACAGCGACACGATCTGCGGCCAGTCAGTCTCGGCGCCGTCGTCGGTCGCGGCGTGACACAGCGCGATCGTGGCCTCGACATGGTAAGCCGATATCTGCGCCCCGGTGCAGGCAGCAGCGAACGTCCGGGTGCCCTCGGCGATCAGTGCACGATCCCAGCGGCTGCGGTCCTGCTCGCCGAGCAGCAGCATCTCGCCCCGCGCGTCGACCCGGGCTGGCAACCGGCTGGCCTGCAGCAGCATCAGCGCCAGCAGCGCCCTGGCCCTCGGCATGTCCGTGCGCCGGTCGCCGAGTAGCAGCCGGGCGAGCCGGATCGCCTCGCCGCACAGTTCGCCGCGCACCGCGACGTCGCCGGTGGTGGCGTCGTATCCCTCGTTGAAGAGCAGGTATAAAACCGCGAGCACGCTGCCCACCCTGGACTCGAGGGTCACAGAGTCGGGCAGCTCGAGCGGGTCTGTCCTGAGCGCCAGCTCGTCGTCGCCGGCCTGCGGCGCGGTGGCCACGTCGAGCTGGGCCAGCACTGGCAGCTTGACCCGCAGCGCGTCCTCCCGGCGCAGCAGGTCCACCGCCCGGTTGCGGGCGGTGCGGAACAGCCAGCCCTGCGGGTTGGCCGGGACCCCGTCGTACGGCCACACCTGCAGTGCCAGTACCAGCGCGTCGGCCACCGCCTCCTCGGCGAGGTCGAGCCGGGCGGGTCCGCCGAGTGCGCGGGCCAGCGTGGCGGTGATCCGCCCGGCGCTGTGCCGGAAAAGATGCTCCACCACGCCGGCCGCCGCGCTCATCAGGGCTCGCAGCCGTTCTCGCCGACCTTCCGCAGCTCGATCGAGCCGAACGCCAGATGCGGGTGGTCGCTGAACACCCGCTCGGCGTGGTCGAGGTCGTCTGCGGTGATCACGATGTAGCGGCCGACGATCTCGGTGGCCTCGGTGTGCGGACCGTCGGTCGAGCTGAGCGCTCCCTCGACGGTTCGCAGGACGCGACCCTTGCTGGCAGACAGCGCACCCCCGGTCTGAAGGATGCCGGCGTCGGCCAGCGTGGCGCTCCACGCGAGGTAGCGCTCGAGTACCTGCTGCGCCTCGTTCGGGCCGAGATGGGTCTGCGCGTCCTTCGTCCCGCGCAGGAATGCGACGTAGTTCGGCATGGTCTCCTCCGTTGTCCCCGACGCGGCGGTCGGATAGTCCATAGACGAGCGAACCCGCCGAGAATCGACACGTCCAGCGGTCCGGCCTGAGCAGCAGGCGCACCGGTCACCCAGCCGTCGACGTCGGCAGGCACGTCACCCTGGCCGACTCAGCGGACCGGAGACGTCGTGGCTTGACGGTAGGGCAGCCAGCCGCCGTGGTGAGTGATGTCGTCGCCGGTTGTTGCCGTGCCGTCGTCGCAGCGGAACCCGATCACCTGGTCGGCCGTCACCGCCCACCGTCCGTACCCGGCACGAGCCGTGACGTTAACAGGGGAAGCGGTGGCGGAAGGGGTCCCCGTCACAACCGGACAGTCGATCATGCGCCACCTGGCCCTGTAACCCACTTGGCGCAGCACTATGGGCGATGCGCCAAACCTTGTGTCACGTTCCGATCATGGCACCCGACTGGTGGATGGTCCTCGTTAGCCGAAAGTGTCGATAATGGCCCAGGGGGGTATGCCGGCGTCAACCGAGGGTGATGGCCATGGACCCCGCAACGCTTGAAGCACTCGTAATAGGTCTGGGCGTGGCAATTGTCGGTTTCGTGGGCGGCCGATGGTGGGCTGAGGTCAGGCGAGCTAGGTTTGACATGCGGCGTCTGTGGAAGACGCGCAAGAACTACCGTGATGGCGGCTGAATCGCCCTGAATTAAAGATCATTTCCCCATTACGTCATGCGGCCTGCTCGGCGGATCCAGGCAGGCATAGTCAAACCAACACCAGGAACTGTGGCGGCTTCGGGGATACCGTCCCCGGCCACAGCGCCGGTCCGCCAGCGAAACGGACCGGATGGCGGGCTGGGTGTGCGATGATCTCGGCCATGAGCGCCCGCCGGCCCACTGCGGCCGCTGGGCTGGTCGTCTTACTCACCAGCACTGGGATACTGCACTTCGCGGTGCCCGCGCCGTTCGACGCGATCATCCCCGAGCAGTTGCCCGGCGCTGCCCGCACCTGGACTTACCTCTCCGGGACGGCCGAGTTGTTGATCGCGGTGCTGATCGCGACTCCCCGCACCCGGCGGCTCGGTGGACTGCTCGCCGCGCTGCTGTTCGTTGCGGTGTTCCCGGCCAACGTACAGATGGCGATCGACTGGTCGGATCGGCCGGCCTGGATACGTGCACTGGCCTACGGGCGGTTGCCGCTACAGATCCCGCTGGTGTTGTGGGCACTGCTTGTATACCGCCGCGCCGAGGCACCTGCCGCTCGTCGTTGGCCAGCCCGACAACACGTGCGCTGAACGCGTCAGCCTCGACCGCTCGTCGCGCCAGCTAACGCGCCCGGCGCAAGCGACACGCCTGCGGGTTTGCAGGGTTTGCCGTAGCCGTGGCCTTACCGTTACTTTTCGCCGGTCGTAGATCACGATCTGGCTGCAAGCCGGTGCCGTTCCCCGCACCCCCGAGCTGGGACGGCCGTTCTGCAAGCCAGATCCCAGTCGCGAAAGGGACCCACAGTTGGCGAGTCACCGCTCCCCCCGCGGTCGTCGGCGGCATCCCGAGATCGCCTCCACACTTGCCTCCACCTCTGCTCCCACCTCCGGCCCCGGATCCCGCGGTGCGCACCGTGTACCACGGCCAGGCCCGGTGCTGCGCTGCCGGGCCGTAACGGCCGCCGTTGCCGCAGGTGCCCTGGCGGTCGCCGGTAACTCGTTGCAGGCCAGCACGGCAGCGGGATCTGAGACGACCGCCGAGGTTGCGCCTGCCGCAGTGAACAGTCCGTCGTTGGAACCCGAAATTCTGCAACTCAGACCTGCCAGCAATCCCGCCGTCGGAGTGCAGGCGTTGCGTCGTGCGGTCGAGAAGGCTGAGCAAGCGGCCCACCAGGAAGCTGTAGAAAACCGCTTGGGTGAGCCGTACAAAGCCGGCAATAGCCACAGCCTGGACGGTTGGATCGCCAGAGCGCTCGGCCTGATGGGTCTGCCCCAAGCCCTGGCGAAGGGCGTTAAGACGATCATCATGCACGAATCCGGCGGCAACCCCGACGCGATCAACAACTGGGACAGCAACGCCAAAGCGGGCATCCCTTCGCAGGGCCTCATGCAGACCATCCCCAGCACCTTCAAAGCCTGCGTGCTGTCTAGCCTGGCCGACCGCCCGATCACCGACCCGGTGGCCAACATCACCGCCGGGATTCGCAGCATGATCACGCACCACGGGCTCGGCGCCGTGATGAACGGCGGGCGGCGGGACGGTAGCGGCAACTACCTCGGCTACGGCGGAGCCGGCTGCCCCTCCTATGACCTCGACAAGTACGCGTCCCAACTACACAAACTGTGGACCGACGAGCCGCTGCCCGGCGCGGTCAAAGCAGAGAATGCCGCGGCAGCGGCTCAGGCCGGCTCAGGTGGATGACACGGCATTCGCCCGACGGATGTAGTCGATCATTTCCGGTGACGGACCGCCGTACTGCTGCTGGAGCATCTCGCTGTTGTCAGCCTGCATGCGATACAGCGAGTCGCGGAGTCCCGGGTCGCCGCCGTGGAAGAACTCCAGCAGCTCCATCCAGCGCCGCGCCACGCGGATCGCCGCCTGCCGCTACATCAGGTTCAAGTCCTGGGCGGCTCACCGCAACCCGGTCCCGGGAAGGCTGCCGGGATGATTCCCGTTGGCCGGTAGTGACGCCCAGATTGGGTGTCTCCAGCGTAGGAGCGTGCCGTGGCAGAAGAGCAGGTGCAGGTACAGCGAGTTCTGATGGTGGCGGCACATCCCGACGACCTGGATTTCGGGTCCGCCGGCACGATCGCCAGCTGGACCGATGCTGGTTTTGAGGTGTCCTACTGCATCGTGACTGACGGGGACGCCGGTGGTTTCGATCCCCAGGTTCCCCGCTCGGCGATCGGCCGCATCCGGCAGGATGAGCAGCGCAAGGCAGCCGCCACGCTGGGCGTCGCCGACGTCGAGTTCCTCGGTTACCCCGATGGCAGGCTCATGGTGAGCTTCGAACTGCGGCGGGACATTGCCCGCGCCATCCGCAGAGTCCGCCCGGACCGAGTGGTGATCCCATCTCCGCAACGCGACCTGCGCAGTCTTTACGCGAGTCATCCCGACCACCAGGCAGCTGGGGAAGCCGCGCTGTGCGCCATCTATCCCGACGCCCGCAATCCGTTCGCGCATCCCGACCTGCTCGCCGACGAGGGGCTGGAGGCACACACCGTCGCCGAAGTGTGGGTGACCAGCCCCAATGATCGGGCCGACCATTACGTCGACATCACCGACACCTTTGACCGCAAGATCGCCGCACTGCGCGCACACGTCAGCCAGACCGCGCATATGACGGCGCTGGAGGAGCGGATGCGCGCCTGGGGTTCCATGCAGGCCCAGGCCGCTGGGCTGGCGGAGGGCCGGCTGGCGGAGGGCTACCTGGTGCTCGACACCCGCTGAGCTCAATCGCTTTCAGCGGCGCGGGGGAGCCTGCGGTGAGGGCTAGGTCTCATCCTCGCTGCCCGTGAGCAGCACGTGGGCCACCAGCTCGGGATCGTCGTTCATCGGCACGTGCCCGCAGCCGGGCAGTCGCAGGAGGCGGACATGAGGGATCAGCTGGATGACCGATTCGGCGCGGGGTCGCCGGAAGAGGAAATCCCGGCCTCCCCACGCGATGGTCACCGGCACCTCGGGGACCCGACCGTTGAAGATTATCTTGTCGCCGGCTGCCAGGCTGGGCGTGAAACCAACCGCGTTGATCATTGCTTGCATGTCTTCGAGCAATACGTGCGGTTCAAGCAGATCCGGACGGCCGAACAGGACGCCGCACATGAGCGTGCGTCCGGCCGGCGTCTGGGCGAGCCGGGTCGCGAGCGTCGGAGGCATGTACCGCGCGGTTCGGTGCACGGACCGCACCATGGTCAGCGATACCCGCCGCCCCATCGGGGTCCATAGTCCTGCCGGAGATAGCGCCGTCGCGCTGCGCACCATCCCTTGCTGCGCCAGCACGAGGGACACCAGGCCACCCATCGAGTTCCCGGCCACGTGCGGCCGGTCCAAGCCAAGGCTGGCGAAAAACTTGCCCAGCACGGTCACCGCGGTGTCCAGCTCGTAGCGAAGATGGTCCGGGAGCGGGGGCGACTCACCGAATCCCGGAAAGTCGAGGGAGATCACTTCGCGGTGCTTGGCCAACTGGTCGATGACGGGAAGCCATCCCTGCCGCCGGTGCCCAGCCCCGTGCAACAGCACCAGCGGTGGCCCCGTGCCGCACTTGTCGTAGGCCAGCTGCACACCAAGCACTGTATCTACTTATGACCCGAGATCTACTTATGATCCGAGAGTAACTAGTGCTCTAGGGTCGCTCTAGGGTTCGCAACGAGGACAAATACTCCGCCACACCCTCGCTGGAATGAGAGAATCGCCGCTCGTGCGCGAATCGTTGGCCGATCGGGTTGCCCGCCGCCGTGCCGCCGTGCCGCAGATCCGCTACCCGTTG
>JBOHGX010000065.1:0-2886 GCA_050700255.1 Pseudonocardiaceae bacterium | reverse complement strand
GCCCGGTCCCGGCACGCGGTTCAGGCGGGAACGGGGACCAGCGGGCGGGCCGCTTCGGCGAGTTCGGACAGGCTCACCTCATACGATGGGTCCGCGCCGTCATGCAGATCCGCCTGGTTTGGCGAGTTATGGCCAGGTGATACCGCGACGTTGTCGTCTCCGGTACCTGGTGATTGCTCTCGGCGTTGCTTACGCACCGTCGCGGCGCAGCGGGCCAGGTCTGGGCCGACTGCATTGGCCTCCAGCTCGACGGCCGATCGACGCTCACCCTGTTCGGTGGTCCATTCCCGGGTGCGCAGCTTTCCACTGACTATCACCGGATCGCCCTTGACGAGTGAGGCGGCGTTCTCGGCGAGTCTGCGCCAGCAGTTCACCGACAGGTAGAGGCTTTCGCCGTCCACCCATGACTCGGACGTCTTGTCGAACCGACGCTCATTGCTCGCGACCCGGAAATTGAGCACGAGCGTCCCGTCTGGACCGACTCGGCGCGGTCGCATGTCACTGACTAGCGTTCCCACCACGGTCACCGGTGTCTCTCTCATCTCACATGCCCTCCTGTGCACCTTCCACGCCGTCTGCGGCGGGGAGCCGGCCCACTCGGCCGGTACCGCCAAGGCTGCGCGGTCAGGAGTGGCTCCGGTAGCCAGCCATGATCGACATGGGGATGGAGGGCCTAATGTGCACAACTGGGCTGCCGAAAACGCTCGCAATCCAGCTTTGTCGGGGATCGGTGCTATCCGACCCGAAGCCGCAATTCGGCTCCGAACGGCGCTTCCAGGAACGTCACCTGTTATCGCGGGCAGGGGGCCGCTCGGCGAGCTGGGCAAGCAGCGCGTTGTAGGCGACCAGCTCCGCCTCGCCGTCGGATTCGGCCCTCCGGTCGAACCGTCGGGCCTCGCGGGCGTCGGAGCGAGCCCACTGCACCAGCAGCGCCACCAGCACCACCACCATCGGGATCTCGCCCAAGGACCACGCCATTGCTCCGGCCACACGCTGATCGGCCAGCAGGTCGGGCACGAAGGGCAGAGCCAGTGAGCGGTAGAAGTCACCGCCGATCACCGTGGCCGAGCCCATCAGTGAGATCCCGAAGAACGCGTGGAAGGGCATCGCGGCCACCAGCAGACCGAGCTTGCCCAGGTACGGCAACCGGCGGGGTGCGGGGTCGATGCCGACGATGAGCCAGTAGTAGGCATAACCCATCAGCACGAAGTGTGCGTTCATCACCAGATGCGCCCAGTGTGACGGCGCGGCGGCGTCGTAGAGGCCGCTGAAGTACATGACGTAGAACGACGCGATGTACATGCTCAGGGCCATCAACGGATGGGTGGACATCCGGATGATCCAGGAGTGGGTGAACGCCTGCAGCCACTCCCGCGGGCCCGGCGGGTTGCCCTTGCCGGCAGGAGGCAGGGCCCGCAGCGCCAGGGTCACCGGTCCGCCGAGCACGAGCAGGATCGGGGCCAGCATCGACAGCAGCATGTGCACACCCATGTGCACGCTGAACATGGCCATCGAGTACCGGCCGATGCCCGACGATGTGGCGATCAGGATGGTCGCGCAGCCGCCCAGCCAGGCCACGGTGCGGCCGACCGGCCAGGCGTCGCCACGCAGCTGTAGCCGCCGGACCCCGGCGAGGTAGGCGCCGGCCAGTGCCAACGCGGCGACTCCGAACACCAGATCCAGGCGCCACTCCAGGAGCAGCCGCTCCAGGGTGGGCGGACCGGCCAGGTCGTAGCCCAGCAGTACCTCAGTGCGGCTGGGCTGCGCCGCGATTCCGCCGGGCGGTGCGGTTTGGCTCAGCGCCACCGCGATCCCTATGGTCGCGAACATGATCAGCACCTCGACGCCACCCAGCCGCAGGATGGCCGAGCGATCGCCGCGATCGACCGCTGCCACCGCGCTGCGACGTTGCAGCCAGCCGACCACGCCCAGCACCAGCAGCGCGGTGACCTTGCCCAGCACCAGCAGTCCGTAGGCAGACAGCATCTGGTCGGGGGTGACCCGGATCAGCGCGTTGATCACTCCGCTGGCGGCCATCACGATCCAGCAGATCAGCGCGAGCGTGGAGAATCGCTGGGTGGCGAGTCCGGCGTGGTCACCCCGGCGGGCCAGGTGCGCCAGCAGGGCGATCAGGCCGCCGACCCATAGTGCGGCGGCGACCAGGTGATAGAGCAGGCTGCTGGTGGCGACGTCGTGGGCGCCGCCGGCCGAGGAGTGCCCGGTCAAGGCCACCGGCATCAATCCGACAAGGGACAGCACGAATAGCCACACCACCGCGCCCCAGGTCAGCGCGATCCAGCACAACCCGGCCAGCACCAGGGCTATCCCTGCGGTCAGTGCCCAGGCCCCGGGCTGGGACAGCTCGGAGACCAACGATCCCAGCAGCAGGGGGTTCAGCACTTCGGTCACCGGGCGACCCAGCGCCTGCGCGCCAAGCAGCGGAACCATCAGTGCCGAGGTGAGTGCCCAGACGAGGGCGGCGATCCGCGCTGTTCGGACCGCGGCGTAACCGCCGGTATCGAGATAGCCGGAGGCTTGCGGAGGCACCAGAAACGCGGCCAACAACAAAGACCCGACAGTGACCACCCCGGCGCATTCGGCCAGCACCCGCACGGCTGGCAGCCCGGCCCGAGTGAGCAGCCCGGGGTCGGGCAATCCCAGTTGGGCGAGCCCGTCACCGCCTAGAGCGACGACCAGCCCAGTGCCGATAGTCGTAGCCAGTAACGCTGCAACGGCGACCAGCACACCAACTCGAGCGCGTACCGCAGCAACGCGCCGGTGGGATGCCTCGACAGTCACACGCGCCAGACTAGGCGCTCACTGGTCTGGCCCGCCCCCTACCCAACCGCCCCCGACCCCTACCCAACTGGCCCCCGCTCCCATTCA
>JBOHGX010000064.1:0-7327 GCA_050700255.1 Pseudonocardiaceae bacterium | reverse complement strand
TGACAGCGCAGACCGAACTCTAGCAACCGTTCCTCGACGACGTGGCGAATGAATCTCGCCTGTCGTTGACTGGAACAGTGCAGCACAACATCGTCGCAGTACCTCTCGAACTGCACCACAGGAAAATTTCTGGCAAGCCAGGAATCCAACGCGTAGTGCAGAAAGAGATTCGACAACAAAGGTGAGATGGCGGAGCCCTATGAGCAGCGCTGGGTTATGCGCAGCGCTCGGGGGTTGCTGCTGGTGGGGGCGGTGGCGGCGGTCGGGCGCTGCGCATAATCCAGGCGGACTCTGATCAGGTGGCTCGGCATGGTGCCGGGCCTTCGTGATTGGGGGTCGGCTGCGATGGTGGCTGTGTCCGAATTGGTGTCTGGCTTGGATGCTGAGTTGGTGCGTCTGGGCTATAAGGCCTCGACGATGGTGTGGTATCGGGGCTGCTGGCGCCGCCTGGAGAGGTTTTTCGCATCCCGTGGGGTGCAGGAATTCTCGCTGGGTCTGGCGATGGCATGGGTCGACCAGGCCTGCGGTGGGTTTTTCGACAAGGAGCGGGCCTGCACGCTCAAACCGACCGATGTGTACTTGTTCCGCGTCGCGGCGATGCTCGACGATTTCGCGGTCCGTGGGGCGGTGCTGCGCCGCTATTCGCGTACCGTGAGCAAGCTGACCAGCGACCAGGCCGACATACTTGACCGGTTCCAGGCGTGGCTGCGGGCCGGCGGTTGCGCCGCATCGACGGTGGCGGCCTATGGCACGGTGGCCGGGGAGTTCCTCGCGTTTACCGGCGCGAGGGGTGGGCTGGCCGGCCTGGATGCTGGGGTCATCGGCGCGTTCGTGGCCACCCTGGCCGGCTACCAGGCCAAGACCGTGGAACACAAACTGTGCGCCGTACGGTCGTTCCTACGGTTCGCTGGTAACGATGGGCTGGTTGAGGGCACCGTGCTGGAGGCGGTCCCAGCGGCGAAGTCGCCCAAGCAGGCGAGGATCCCGTCGGTATGGGACCCGGCCGACGTGGCCAAGATCCTGGAGGCGGTCGACCGGGGCAACCCGTGCGGCAAACGGGATTACGCGATCATTTTGCTGATCACCCGGCTCGGGTTGCGTGGCGTCGACGTCAAACGGCTGCGGTTCGCCGATCTCGACTGGCCCGGTAACCGGCTGTCGGTGGTGCAGGCCAAGACCGGCCACCGGGTGCAGTTGCCGCTGCTCAAAGACGTCGGCTGGGCGGTCATCGACTACATCCGCTCGGGCCGCCCGCAAAGCGACTGCCCGCAGGTGTTCATCCGGCACACCGCCCCGATAGGCCCGTTCTCCGATCAGGATCATCTGCATCAGATCCTGGTCAAGCACGCCCGGGCCGCCCATGTCTCGGTGAGTGAGAAACGCCGCCACGGCATGCATTCACTTCGGCACACGCTGGCGACTCGGCTGATGGAAGATGGCACACCGGTCGAGCAGATCGCCGACATTCTTGGTCACCAGTCGGTCGCGTCGACAGGCGTGTACTTGAAATCGTCGCTGGGTCTTTTGGTCAAGTGCGCCCTGGATCCCGACGCGTCGCCGTCGGGGGCGACACGATGACCGCCGATATCACGCTCATCGACGCGATCACGGCTCTGGTGTCCGAGAAACGCGCCGTCGGTTACAAATACGACGCTGAGCAACAGGTGTTGGCCCGGTTCGAGGCGTTTTGCCGCTGCGAGTTCCCCGGGGAGGACACGCTCACCGAGGCATCGGTGCAGGCGTGGATCACCACGGCACGGCGGCGTGGAGTCAAACCCGCGACCCTGCAGGGCCTGGCCGCGCCGATCAGGGAGCTGGCCCGCTGGCTGGGCCGGCGAGGCGTCGCGGCCTACCTGCTGCCCCGCTCCGCGCTGCCCAGGCCCGTCCGCTATGTCCCACACATCTACACCGACCCGCAACTGGCGGCGCTGTTCACCCAAACCGACCGCTGCCACTACTGCTGCCAGGTTCCGCTGCGCCACCTGGTCATGCCGGTGCTGTTCCGCACGATCTATGCCTGCGGCCTGCGTTGCTCCGAGGCGCGCCTACTCCACGTCGAGGATGTCGACCTCGACGCAGGGATACTGCAAATCCGCAACGCGAAAGGCGGCAAAGACCGGCAGCTGCCCGTCTCCGAGCCGCTACGAGCCAGACTCGCCGGCTACCACACCCAGCTCGCCGGACAGCCGGCCCGGCGGGAGTGGTTCTTCCCCGGCAGCGCCGGCCGGCCGCTCACGCTTGGCAACGTCGGACACAACTTCCGCCGGTTTTTGTGGCAGGCCCGCATCTCCCACGGCGGGCGCGGACACGGCCCCAGGGTGCACGATCTGCGCCATACTCACGCGGTCAACAACCTGCGGCTGTGGCTCGCCCAGGGCCACGACGTCGGTGCGCTGCTGCCCGTGCTGCAAACCTACATGGGCCATTCGTCGCTGGCCGATACCGCCTACTACCTGCACCTGACCGCCGAGTCCTATCCGGATATCACCGCACGGGTGGAGCAGGCCATTGGCGATATCGTCCCGCCCGTCACGGCAGGGCCGCGTCATGGCCACTGACTTCGCGGTGCTCCTACGCCGGTTCCTGACCGCTCACCTGGCCGGGTTGCGCGGCTACTCGACCAACACGATCGTCTCCTACCGTGACGCGTTCAAGCTGCTGATCTGCTACTTCCGCGACGAGCGGTCCATCCCACCGGAGAAGCTCACCCTCGAGCTGATCGACGCCGCCGCCATCACCGGGTTCCTCGCCTGGCTGCGCACCAGCCGGCACAACACCGCGTCGACCAGCAACCAGCGCCTGGCCGCGATCGACTCGTTTTTCACCTGGATGCAATCCCAGGACCCGGCCCGCATGGCCTGCTGCCAAGACATCCTGGCGATTCCCGCCAAGAAACACGACCGGCCGGCCGTGGCTCACCTGACCGTCGAGCAGACCCGCCAGCTGCTTGCCCTGCCCGACCAATCCACCCGCAACGGCAGACGAGACGTGACCCTGTTGGCCACCTTGTACGACACCGCGGCCAGGGTCCAAGAACTCGCCGATCTCACCGTCCGCGACATCCGCCTGGACGACCCCGCCATGGCCGCCCTGACCGGCAAGGGCCGCAAGACCCGTCACGTCCCGTTGGGCGGCAACACGGCGGCGCTGCTGACCGCCTACCTGGCCGAGCGGCACCCGGATAGCCCCGGTCATGATGACCATCCGGTGTTTTTCAACCAGCACCGCTCCAAACTCAGCCGCGGCGGAATCGCCTGGATCCTTCGCAAATACCAAGCCCAGGCAACCGATCCGGCGCTCGCCAACGCCCGCCTCAGTCCACACGTCCTGCGGCACAGTCGGGCGATGCACCTCTAAGTGAGCAGAGTTGCGTCGGATGCATCATTCGGCGGTTTGTGTGAACGCTGCCTACCTGTGGTTCGAGGTCAGCGAGGCACCGGCGAGCATCGTGTGCCCGTCTGGCGACACACCGTCTGACCTGCGAGTGAACGGTACTCGTTGCGTTTGATGCCAGGATGCGTCATCCAATTCTGTTGCGCTGGGTGTCCATTTGTTGCATTCAGTGCTGGCTCCCGGCGGGGAGGTTGCGGGTGGCGGAACGGGTGGTGGGGTCGGCGGCGCTGGTACTGGTCGATGGTGCGACGCCGTTGCGGCCGGAGCTGGTGTTGTTCGAGGCGATGCTGGAGGGCTGGCGTTGCCAGCAGACCAGCCGTCGGTTGAGTAGTTCGCTGATCGGGGGGCGGGAACGGCTCGTGCGCCGGTTTGCCGAGTCCACCGGCGCTTGGCCGTGGCAGTGGACCTCTGCGCAGATGGAGGCGTGGATCGCGGCGGGTGGGTGGGTGCATTCGACGGTGCGGTCTTATCAGGGCGCGCTGGCGATGTTTCTGGGTTATGTCTGTGATCCGCGCTATGGCTGGGCCGCCGAGTGCGAGCAGCGGGTCGGTGTCCGGCCGGTGCAGGTGTGTCATGAGGACAACCTCGCCTCGCATGTGGCCACCTACGAGGGCCGCCCCGGGCGGCGTCCGTTGACCCGCCAGGAGTTGCAGGCGTTCTTCGATGCCGCCGACGACCGGGTGGAGCGGGCGGCGGCCTCGCGGCGCAAGGGGTGGCTGGCCGTCTTCCGGGACGCCACGTTGTTCAAGGTGGTCTATGGGTGGGGGCTGCGGCGCCGGGAGGCGGCGATGCTGGATGTGGTCGACTTCGCCGTCAACCCGGCGGCGCCGGAGCTGGGTCGGTTCGGGGTGTGCCACGTGCGCTATGGCAAGGCGATGCGGGGCAGCCCGCCGCGGCGGCGGGCGGTGGCGACGGTGATGCCGTGGACGGTCGAGACGCTCGCGCAGTACCTGGCCGAGGTTCGGCCCGGCTATGGGTGTGAGCGGCATCCGGCGGTGTGGCTGACCGAACGCGGTGGCCGGATCTCACTGCGCCAGATCGATGACCGGTTCGCCCAGTTCCGCCAGCTGGCTGGCCTCCCAGATGATCTTTCCGTGCATTCGCTGCGGCACTCGTATGTGTCGCACCTGATCGAGGACGGGGTGGACCCGCTGTTCGTGCAACAGCAGGTCGGGCACTCGTGGGCATCCACCACAGCGGTGTACACGACGGTCGGGGCCGATGCCCGCAACCGCATGTTGAAGGCGGCTCTGGCCCGCGCATTCGACGAGGGGAGAGATGATCGGCAATGACGAACAAGATCGGGTATGTGTGGCATCTGCGCAGGTTGATGGCCGATCGTGGCATGTTCGCCACCACCGAGCTGGTGCCGTTGCTGGCGCAGCGCGGCATCGTGTTATCGCGTGAGCAGGTCTACCGGCTGGTGACGGGCATCCCCGAGCGGCTCAACCTGGCCGTGCTTGTCGCGTTGTGCGACATCCTCAACTGCCAGACCAGCGATCTGATCGAGCCAATCCCAGCTGCGGTGAGGGCGAAAAGCGCGACGACATCGGCGAGCACGCTGGACACGTCGCAGCGGCCACGTCCGCGCCGCGCCCGGATACTGCCGGCGGAGTAGGCGTGGCCAGCATGGTCGGATGCCCGGGTGGGCATCCGATACCCACCCGAGGGGGGCGGATCTGCCCGGTCTGCCGACGAGATCAGGTCATCTCCCAGGTGGCGGCCACCGAGACATCTCTGTCCAAACAGGACGTGGCTGCTGCGGTGGACGCGGTGGCGACCCATCACGCGGTGTGGCGCAGCCTGGCCGCGGCGCTCGAGTCCGATCCGGACGCGCTGGCCCGGTGCGCCCCGCCCGCGATCGGGCGCCTGGTTACTGAGCTGATCGCGCGTGGCTCCACCACCGTGAGCCCGCCACAGTGTGTGGTCTGCGCCCGCATCGGACAAGTACTGACGCTCACCGACGACGGGGGCATGTGCAGGCGGTGCGCCGCCCGCCGCAACCCGGTGACCTGCACGTACTGCGGCGTGGTCAAGCCGGTCGCTGGACGGACCATCGAGGGCAAGCCGTTCTGCGAGCCCTGCCGCCGTCACCGGCGAGGGCACCGCCGGTGCGGGGTGTGCACCAAGACCGCCTCGATCGCCGTGCGGGCCCACGACGACGAGCCGGACGTCTGCGTCAACTGCTATCGGCTCCCCACTGCGGTCTGCCGCATGTGCCGACGGTTGCGCCCGTGCACCTTCGCCGCCAGCGAGGAGCCGATCTGTCAGCACTGCGCTCCGCGGACGACGGCTACCTGCGCGCGCTGCGGCCACGACCGCCCGCCGGCCGTCCGCTGGGACGAAGGCCCCTTATGCGATCCGTGTTATACCGCCGCATTGCGTCACCGGGGACGATGCGCCGTCTGCGGCCACCAGCGACGGCTGGTCACCCCACCCGGATCCGAGGCCACCACCTGCGCCGACTGTGCTGGAATACCCGTCACCCACGCCTGCGGCGACTGTGGGCTTGAGGACAAGCTGTATGACAAGGGCCGTTGCGCACGGTGCAGTCTGGCCCGCCGGGCCACCGAGCTGCTCTCCGGCCCAACCGGGAACGTCCCGGCCGAGCTGACCGCCGTGTTCGAGGCGATCTGCGCGGCCCGCACACCACGCTCGGCGCTGAACTGGCTGCGCAACAGCACCGGAGCCGGCATCCTCGCCGACCTTGCCGCCGGTCAGCTGGCCGCCACCCACGACGCACTCGATAACCATCAGCGCCGACGGTCCGCCGACTACCTGCGGCAGATGCTCATCGCCGGCGGCGTGCTCCCGCCCCGCGACGAGGAACTGGCCCGTATCGAGCACTGGCTGGCCGACCTGCTCGCCTCCCTCACCGCGCCCGAGCACCGGCGGCTCGTCCAAACCTTCGCCACCTGGCGGGTGATGCGACGACTGCGCCGCAGCGCCCAAACCAGCAAAACGCCCCGCACCTACACCGCCCACGCCCGACTGAAGATCAAAACCGCGGCCGGTTTCCTGACCTGGCTCGCGGCGAAAGACACCACGCTCGCCGACTGCCACCAGGCCAACATCGACCAGTGGCTCACCACCGGCCCCGGCGCCTGCCACGTGCGGGATTTCCTGACCTGGGCCGCCAACCACGGGCACTGCGAACAATTCACCGTCCCAGGCCCCCAACGGCACACCGGCACCGCGACCGACCCCGACCAACGCTGGACCCAACTGGCCCGGCTACTCCACGACGACAGCCTCGACACCCTCGACCGGGTCGCCGGATGCCTACTGCTGCTCTTCGGTCAACAACAGTCCCGGATCGCCGCCATGACCACCGACCAAGTCATCCATCGCGACGGGGAGGTATTCATACGCCTGGGCCGCCACGAGCTACCCATTCCCGAACCACTCCAAGCGCTGTTGCTCGAACTGATCAACCACCGCAAACCCAATGTCGGGATCGGCTCACCCACCAACAGCCCTTGGCTGTTTCCCGGGCTCCTGCCCGGACGCCCGATCACCGCATCACGGCTAGCCGACAGGCTCCGAACCCTCGGCATCCCAACCCAAGCCGCTCGCCGAGCCGCTCTAATCGACCTGGCCACCCAGCTACCCGCCGCCGTGCTCGCCGACCTGGTCAACCTGCACCCCACCACCGCAGTGAAGTGGACGCACCAGGCCGGAGCCGACTGGACCCGATACGCCGCCGAACTCGCCCGAACCCGCAATCACCAACCCTGCGAATAACCCCAACCTCATCATGATCACGATGACCTACTCACACGGTCGGAACATTGCTCTCTACCAGTTTGCAAGCCGGGGTCGACACCTCAGTGATCGCCCTCTGGCTCGGCCACGCCAGCGTCCGATCCACCGACGCCTACATCCACGCCGACATCAGCATCAAGGAGAAAGCCCTCGCCCTAACGACACCCAC
>JBOHGX010000063.1:0-1640 GCA_050700255.1 Pseudonocardiaceae bacterium | reverse complement strand
GGTGACGGCTACGGGTTGCCCGTCGAGGGTGGTGCACGCCACCGCAGTCACCGAGTCGTGGCCGGTGAGGGTGGTGTGCAGGGCGGAGTTGGCTTGTTGTCCGGTCGCCCAGCGGGGTGGCCATGGCAGGGGTGCTGCGAGGGTGCGGTGGTGGTGGGTTGCGGCGAATCGTGCGGCGTCGGTGGCCAGGACGTGGCGTCGGCGCAGGGGAGGGAGGTGGCGATGCACCGCGGCGGAGGCGCGGTAGATCGCACAGGTGAGGCGGCCGTCGTCGGTGGCGACGGTGTGCAGTTCGATGAGGAGTTCATCTGGTTCGGCGTAGACCAGGTAGTCGGTGTCGGTAATGAGGTCGTCCAGCAGGCCGCAGTGCGCGGCGTGGGTGGCCAGGTGCCGCAGGGTGTAGGGGTGTGCGCGGGTCCAGTCTCGTGAGCCGTCAGAGTTGAGGGGTACCCGGGACCGCAGGACGTGGGTGAATGCGTGGTGGATAGCGGTGTCGTCGGTGTCGTCGCGCAGGTGTTCAGCCAGTGCCTGGTGGTAGAGGCGGTAGGCGGAGCGGTTGGCTTCGGTGGCTTCGACGACGTAGGAGCCCGCGTGGTGACGCAGCCAGAGCAGGTCGTCGTCGGTGTAGGTCACCCCGGCGATCCGGGACGCGAGCGGGGCCCAGATGTCTTCCCAGGGCAGGCCTTGGCCTTGGGCGTAGGCCAGTGGGCGCAGCAGATCCCGTACCCGCGCGGCCTGGTCGCCCAGCCGGGTTTCCAGGTCGTGGCGCATGGCCTGACCCGGGAGTCGGGGAAGCGTGGCGCGCCAGGTGGGGTCGCGCGGATCGGGGATGGCAGGGTCTGCGGCCAGGGTGCTGCTGGTGATCCGGGCGACCAGGAACGACGGATTGGACGCTTCGGCGACGGCGCGCGCGATGGCGTGGATTGTTGGCGGCGGCTGACGCTGGTAGAGGCTGTCGGGCAGGGCATCGAGCAGGCCGCAGGTGGCGTAGGTGGTCAGGGCGTCCAGGTCGGCGTAGCGGGGGGCGTCGAGATCGATGCTGTCTTCTCGTCGTAGGCCGAGGTTGGCCAGCAGGTGTGGGCGAGTACCGACCAGCAGGCGCAGCCGGCCATTGGCGTGCTCGGCCAGGAGACGCAGCAGATGCCGGGTGAGCTGGTCGGGGTCGGCGGCCTCGTTGAGGGCGTCGACGAGCACGGTCAACGGCGCCGTTCGTCCGGTGAGCCCGTCGAGCAGCTCACCGACTTTGTCTGCGTGCACGTGGGCGGCTGCGGTGATCCCGTGGAGCACCTGGTCGGTGGTGAGGTTCTGGGCGTAAATGACGACATCGACCGTGCCGGGTGCGGGAATCGCGGCGGCCGGCAGGCCGAGGCTGTCCAGCGGCACCGTGACTCGGCGTTCGGGGTGGGTCAGCGTGGCGATCAGGCCCAGGACCGCGGTCTTGCCTGATCCCGGACCGGCTGTGACCGCGAGCAGTGGTCGCGCGGGATCGGGGTGCGTCAACCAGCTGGTGATATCGATCAGAGCAGCCCGCCGACCGGAAAACCACCACCCTTGCGCGGCGCCAAAGCCTCCCATCGCCCGGACCAGCAGCCTGGTGCGGTATTCGATGTCGCGCCGCTGGGCCTGAGCGTCCCACTCGG
>JBOHGX010000062.1:0-13967 GCA_050700255.1 Pseudonocardiaceae bacterium | reverse complement strand
CCCAGGCGGCGGGCGCGGCCAGCCAGTCAGAGACCCGATCCCACGCCTCGTCCGCGTCCAGGGGACGCTCGTAGGCGCGCGGGTGAGTCCTGATCCGGACGAACGCCAGCAACGACGGCCAAGGCAGTCCGATGCGCACGTCACCTGCTGGAACTCGTCGGTCTGAACCCCGAGCACTACAACCGGTACCCGCACGAGTTCTCCGGCGGCCGGCGCCACCGCATCGACATCGCCCCCACGCTGGCCCTGCGACCGAAGCTCATCGTGGCCGACGAACCCGTCTCGGCACTGGACCCGTCATGTACCTCGGCAAGATCGTCGAGCTCAGCGACCGCAACGCCGTGTACTCCCGGCCCATGCACCCCTACACGGTGGCGCTGCTCTCGGCGGTACCCGTACTGGACCCAAGCGGCGCGACAAGAGTCGGGTTCTGCTCACCGGCGATGTGCCCCAGCCCGCTGAACCCGCCCTCGGCCTGCCGTTTCCACAGACCGAGCTGACCCCCGGCCACCGCGTCGCCTGCCACCTCCCGGAGCCTCCCCAAGCGAGGAGGCTGTTCGCGGCAGGCGGCACATACCGGAGAACCATTCAGCCGTCGAGTCGCACCCGGCGAAGGCCGACGCTTGAGACTGTGTACAGGAATGGCCCCGGTTGGCTACAGGCTTCGGTCATCTGGTGCAGCACGTCGATGAACCGCTGCGCCATCTCGGCGGCTCGTAGGTTCCCACTGCTCGCGGGCCAGCCACTCAGTGTCGGCAATGGTCTCGTCGGCAGGGATTCCATAGACCTCAGCCAGGGTGTGCAGTCGCAGCCCGACGTCGCGCAGCAGCGTCGGCACCTGCCGGCGGCCGAGGCTACGATCGAGGAACAGCTCAGGCAGACCGTCCGGGTGCACCACCGTCATGGGCTCCGGACGAACCAGCCGATGTTGAAGGTCATCTCATGCGGCGACGCGGGTGGCGATGCGGACCGCATCCTCGAGTTGCTCATGCGGTACCCCGTATTCCTCCGCGACGACGTCGAGCGGCTCGCCGGCACGGAAGAGCGCGAGTGCATCCTCCAACCGCGCGCCGCCACGGGCGAAGATCGGCTGCCCGAATCCGCGCTCGGGATCAACGACGATGTCGGCGACCTCGTAGGCCGGTAGATGAATAAGGCGGGGATAGCCCTCGGTGCCGAACTCCACCCGCTGCAGGTAGGCCGCCACGACCTCGTTGAAAACGCGCTGGTCGTTGCGCACCACGACGAGTTCGCGGGCAGCGCGGGCCGCAGTCGGATCATCGGCTGACTCCGCGTAATCGAACAACACCTCTGCGCCGTCGGTGTACAGCCGATGGCTGGCCAGCGCGTTCGCCAACTCGAACTCCTCTTCGAGCCGTTGCAGGGCGGGGCGAATCCGCTGCAGTGGGACGCCACTGCGGCGTATCGCCGCCAGCACCAGGCCTTCCGCCAGCCCGATGAACGGGATGATCGGCGCCCGGACCCCTGAGCGGGGCAGCGCAGTAAGTACGGGCACCCCCACCACTTCCCGTCGCCCGGCGGGACGACGCCGATAGCCATGGGTCCATGTCGCCAACGTGCTAGCCGGCACGTCCAGGTAGCGGGCCGCCTCGGCCACGGTGTATAGCGGCGTCGTGAACCGGTCGAGCCCGCCGCCACGCTCGTCCCGCACGCTCACCTCCTCCGGCTTCCCCACGCCAACCAATGATGGCTCACGAACGACGATCGACACGTTGACGACACGGCATGGCGGCCGCCGGCATACACGCCCGGGTGGTCGGTGGGAGCGAGCTGCAGGTCGATGTCGACGTCCTGAATCACGCGGAGTTGAGGTGACAGTCGCAACTTGGGTTGGTCACGCAACTCCCGGAGGCAATCAGGTGCGTGTAATTGCACAATAACTCGATTCATCAAACTGCGCCGATTGACCGTCACCTGCCCAACCCAGTACGAGCCCACTCCACACCGGAGCGGGCTCGTACCAGAAGGGGTCACGCCGCCTGCAGTTCAACCCCTGACTCTGGCAGCTCGCGCAGCAGCGTCTTCCCCGCGCCGGTGTCCACGCTGAACACTTCCACCTTGATCTCCGCACCGAGTTCGACATGGCCGTTGTTCAGGTCATGGTGGAGGTCCTCGGTCATGTCCTTCACGAGCAGCATGGCTGGCCGGTCAGCCTCCGGCAGCCGAACAAGGATAAATCCACCGCGGCCATCCTGCTCGGACGCCGCCCGGACCACCTCGCCGTGGCCCTGCCACCCGACCGGCATGAACCGGCTCGTGAGCTGGTTCGATTCCCCGTTCGCGGCGGCCAGCCAGTCCAGGCGCAGCGACACCTGACGCTTGTGCTCATCGATCCGCGCGACGCTGACCTCCAGTTCAGTGCCCGGCTGGGGCAGCGTGCTGCCGAACTGGCTGCGCGACACCAAGCCGTTGATGTTGTGCTCCAGGTGGCAACCAGTCTCGGCCGTGTTCCCGGCGCACGTACCCGTCGAAGCGGGGCGCGCGGCGAAGGTGGTGACCGTCGTCGACGGGCAGGTTGACGCCCGTGACCCACGTCGCCTCCGGACCAGAGAGGAAGCGAACGGCAGCAGCGACGTCTTCAGATCGTCCCAATTGCCGGATTGGCATGTTGTCGAGGTACTCGTCGCGAAGCTCGGGGTCGGTCGTCATCTCGCCGGCGAGGTCGCTCGGCACCAGTCCCGGCAGGACCGAATTCACGCGGATTCCCCACGGGCCCAGCTCATCGGCGCCGAGTCGGTTTTCGGTGCGACCGATGATCGTCACGGTGGCGCCATCGGTTCGAAGCCGCTTGGCACACGCCGGGCCGAGACCACTGCCGCCCCCAGTCACCCAGTCACCAGCACGTTACACCCCTTCGAGCCCGCCTTTCACCGCCCGATCGTCGCATATTGCCGACGCCTACGGCCCGAAGCCCAGCGGAGGCGGGCCATCAACGCAACCACGTGCGGCGACAGTCGAAGATCCGGTTCATCCACGACTTGGCTCTTCCAGCACAGGTCCTGCTCAGGGTATCCGGCGAATGGCTTTCGAGGGCTGTGGAAAGCTCGGTGCGGAATGAGATGTCGAGTTTGCGATAGGCGCTGGACAAACGCTGACGGTTTCGGCGGTGATGAACAGCGCTTGAGCGATGTCTCGGTTCGTCAATGGTTGGGCGGCCAAGCGGGCGACCCGCAGTTCGCTGGGGGTAAGGGCTTGCACGCCGGTGGTCCGTGGGCAGCGGGTCGGACAAGCGCGTCTACCTTGCGCTGCAGCCCTGCGTTGTCAGTCTTGGCGATGTGGTAGACGCGGCGCGCAAATCCCGACCCCGACCGGTTCTCGGATTCTCTGAAGAATCCGGAAACGCGAGCATCTCGAATTGACGTCAAGGCAAAGGAGTTCTGATCGCGTTGACAGTCGCCTACTACACTAAGGTAGGCTGATTGTAGGAGGCGTGGTGTCATGGGCGCTATCGGAATACCGATCCCCTGGGTTCGCGGGTGTACGCTCGGCGCGGCTCCGGGCGATGCGCTGGGCGCGCCAGCGATATTGCTAACGCTCGCGCGGAGTATCTCGCCGCCGCACGGGAGCGCTTCGACAAAGGACGGCGCAACATGAACAGTGCAGCTCAGTTCTCTGCGGAGCCGGGGGCAAGGCTGGCAACCCGACAGCCGCTCAGCAGAGCAGTGGTCATCGTGGACGTGCAGCACGACTTCTGCGAGGGCGGCAGCCTCGCCGTCCCCGGCGGCGCCGAGGTAGCCAAGGCCATCAGCGACTACATCGCCGCCGATGCCGGGTACGCCCATGTGGTCGCCAGCCGTGACTACCACGTCGACCCAGGCGCCCACTTCTCCGACACCCCGGACTACGTCGACTCCTGGCCACCGCACTGCGTGGTCGGCACACAGGGCGCCGAAATGCATCCCAACCTGGACCGCACCCGCATCGAGGCCGTGTTCAGCAAGGGCAGGCACGAGTCCGCGTACAGCGGTTTCGAAGGCACGACCGACGATGGCACGCCACTCGCCGGGTGGCTGCGGGACCGCAACACCAGCGCCGTCGACATCGTCGGCATCGCCACCGACCACTGTGTGCGGGCCACCGCACTCGACGCTGTGCGCAACGGGTTCAACACTCGAGTGCTGCTTGGGCTCACCGCCGGCGTGGCACCGGAGACCACCGCCACTGCACTCGAGCAGATGCTCAACGCCGGCGTCGAGCTGGTCGGCGAACCGATACTCCGTACCGAACAGCGCTCATCCGGTGGAACCGTCGACCCGGAGTGCCGTTAGAGGTCCATCTCGGTGCGGAGTGCGGCAACGAGCGCGTCGAGCGTGACCCCGGTGATCATTCCTACCGGGCCGGTCAGCCACGGTACATAGGTGCGGGTTACCTCGTCGGCGCGGATGAACCCCTTGACGGGGTCGTCGGGCTGGAGCCGGACGGCAACCGGGGTGTCGACGTCCAGTGTGGACACGATGGGAGCGCTGAGAACCCAACGGCGCTCCGGAGGCAGCCGGTAGTCGGCACTGACGACAACGCGGTACGGCGTGCGGGGATCATCCTCCTTGGACGGACGGTCGCGCTCGAAGTGCCAGACTTGCCCTTGCCTCACGCGGCGTGTCCCCGTCCGGCCTCAGTAGCTTCGGCCTCGCACTGGGCGGCGAATTCAGCTTCGGCGTGGTCGGCCCCGTTGCGACCAGTGCGCTGGTCAGCCTCAGCAAGCCGGGCGGCGTCTTCCCACAGCATCCAGTTCCGTGCGGCCCTGGCGATGGTCGGTGAGAGCTTGCTGCCGGTTTGAGCAGCCTTCTGCTCGAACCAGGAAAGTAGTTCCTCGTCGACAGTGATGGTGACCTGTTTGCTGGCCATAGTCGTCACCATATAGTTGACCATATGACGGCGCAACAAGGTGGTCGGCGCCGGGTTCTTACCGACGCGATCCCGATCCTGCTGGCCGCGGCAGGTCGAGCTGAACGGCGAGCAGGTCGGCCTTCTCGCCAACAGTCACCCAGTACACCCTGTCCGGGAAGCGGCGGCGGATGCCCTCGTCCTGAGCTACCGCCGCGGCCAGCACCGACTTGCCGATTCCACCCTGCCCGTGCAACCCGACCGTCCGCACCTGCCCGGTCAGCCCGACCGCGCCGCCATCGACAGCCACCACCGCTCCGATCACAGCGGCGAGTTCCTCGCGAGGCAGATAACCCGGCGGCAGCGCAGGCACCCCAGACAACTCTCCCCGCCCGGCCCCGGCGGGCACCGCAGTCACCGCACCCACCACCGCCGGCGGCGGCCCCGTGACAACATCTCCTTGCCCGTCGGGAACCACCGCGATGAGCCGGTCGCAGATCTCCCGCAACCGCCGGTCCCGCTGACCAGGCTGGTCAGCGACGAGATTCAACGCGCCGTCCCGGCCCGGGTAGTGTAACCACTGCACCTGGTCCAGCTCGGGAACCTGCTTCCACAGACACTCGCCCACCAGCACCGGCGCCAGCCGCACGCCCTGCCGGATCAGCAGCGGCACTTCCTGCTCCATGATGAAATCGGAGTCCAGGAAATCGGCACCGACTAGCAGCAGCGCCACACTGCTCTGCTTGATCGCCCGGACGATGCCAGGATGCCACTCATCCCCGGCCCGGATATCGGTATCGATCCACAGCCGCAGCTGCTTGCGGCGCACCAGCGGCTTCAGCAACACCCTCAGCCGCAGCGCCCACTCCGCATCATGGTGGCTGTCACTGACGAACACCAGGTCCCGTCCACCATCAGCGGTGTGATCCACAAACGGTCCGAGACTCATGCACAAATCATTCCAGCCTGTCAGCCACCGTCTCCGAGCTCACGGGGCTCGATCCGCCGTACCTCGGCGACGGCGTCGAACCCGGTGTCGACCGAGACGATCTCGGTGATGCCGTTGGCAACGCAGGTCGCGACGTGCAGCACGTCCCGCGCGGAAAGCTGCGGGTAGCTCGCGTAGAAGGCCACCGCCCCGGCGATCGACTCGCGATCGACCGGGACGAGGTCACCGAACAGGTCCAGGACTCCCCGAGCCATCCGCTGGCCCGTTGGCCGCGGGCGAACCGGTGCAGGATCTCCTGTACCACCTCGATGGAGGTCACGGCGTCAAGGCCGCCATCGGCGACCCGCCGCAGCACCAGCCGGCACGATGCACGCTGGGGATGCTCTGCGCCAGCCGCGTACATCACGACCGAGGTGTCGATGAACATCGTCACGAACGGTAGCCGGCGTCGATCTCAGCCTCCATGACAGACCAGTCCGCGACCGGAGCCTCCAGCGAGGACAGATCGTCAAGCGCGCGATGGCGCTGCTCGGGTGTGGCCGAGGGCAGGTAGGCATCGATCGCCGCGCGAATCACCGCACCGACCGAGACCGACGAGCGGGCCGCCAACTGCTCCACCCTCCGGCGCTGCTCGGTGGTAAGGAGCACCTGCGTCCGCTCCGACAACGACATGTGCATGCCATACTATGCACAGGCGGAGCAGCTTGATTGCCACCCGCCGGTCCAGGCACTCGTCGTAGCCGTGGAAAACCTCGCTCATGCCGCCCCGGCCGAGCGAGCCGTCCAGCCGGTATCGTCCGGCGAGCCTCCGTCTTGCGTCCGTCACCGCTGCGGCTCGTCGACTCTCACCGGCCATCCCGTCACCACAACACGGAAAGAGGAAGTGTCCACAAGCGCCCGCCCAGGTGCCGGGGTTGGGCAGCGGTGCACAGCACGACGCCCGCGGCGAAGTCGGTGCCGAGTCGCTGCTCCAGCAACCGCAGCCCGCGCAGATCCTCGGCACGCACGGTGGCGCCCGCCTTCACCTCGACCCCGACCACCCGGCCGTCACCCGACTCCAGGACGAGATCCACCTCGATGCCGTCCCGGTCACGGAAATGGAACAGGCCCGGTCGGGCCTGTGACCACTCGGACTGCGCGCGCAGCTCACCCGCGACGAACGTCTCGATCAGCTGGCCGGCCAGGTCGGGGTCGGAGTGGAGGCGGCCCCCGAGCAGCCTGGCAGCGAGGCCGGTGTCGGTGACGGCGATCTTGGGCCTGCGGACGACCCGGGTGGTGAGGTTCGTCGACCACGACGGGATGGTCTGGATGAGGAAGACCGCCTCCAGGTGCGCGAGGTAACTGTCGGTGGTCGGACGGGAAAGACCGAGGTCACGGGCCAGGTCGGTGATGTTGAGCTCGCCTGAGGTGCGCGACGCGACCAGCCTCAGGAGTCGGGGCAGCTCGCGCAGGTAGATGGCGTCGGTGACGGCCCGCACCTCCCGATCGATGACGCCCGAGACGTAGCTGTCGAACCAGGCGAAACGGCGCCGACCGGTCCGGGCCAGGGCAGGCAGGAAACCCCCCGCCCCGGCTCGGTCGAGCACCTCCGCCCTGGTCACCGCCGAAGGCCGGAGCCCGGCCAGATCGTCGTCGAAGGCCCGGTCGATGAACCCCGCCGCCGCGACCCCGTCACCCAGCTCGGCCTGGGTGAACGGCCAGAGCGTCAGCGCCTCCATCCGGCCGGCCAGGGAGTCCGCGAGCTTGGGCGCGCCGAGCAACCTGGTCGATCCGGTGAGCAGGAAACGACCCGGGCGCCGCTCGCGGTCGACCTCTGCCTTGACGGCCAGCAGCAACTCGGGCACTCGCTGTGCCTCGTCGATGCCGACGAGCCCGCTGCGCCCGCTGACGAACCCCACCGGATCGGCCCTGGCGGTATCGAGGATCGTGGCGTCATCGAGGGTGAGCCAGGTCCCCGCCCGGTCGGCCACCACGTGCTCGGCCAGCGTGCTCTTGCCTGCTTGGCGGGGACCGGCCACGACCACCACCGGGGTGTCAGCCAGCGCCTCAGCAAGGGGCCCGGCCAGCATCCGATGCCGATACATGCCTGAAGGCTAGCCGGGTCCGTGCGATCCGCGCACGCTCGCCCTACAAAACGCGGCCACATGCCCTGCGGAACGCGGAGTCGGTCACTGCAATGAGCGGGCAGACGGCAACGTGTCCGGCGCCGCAGGCGAGCCCGTCGGTCGCTGTCGTCGCCCCCGGGGATCAGATCTCATGGTGCCCTCGACCAAGCCGACGACCTGCTGACCAGCCCATTCAGGCGCGACCCACTCCGTCATCGGGGTCGTCTGGCGACGCTGGGCGCGGTCCTCGGCGAAGTCGAGGAACATGGTGGTGAGTCGGTTGAGCCCGGTGATCTGCCGCACGAACACGCTCGCTCGACGAGCCACAACCACCTCCCACACTCGACGTGCGGGGCAGCCTGACGGGGTCGACCACCAAGATCAATTGCCTGGTCGACGTTGCGTTCGAGCCACTAGTCCCCGCCGACGCGGTAGTCGAGGAGCACGAGACGTTCGTCGATGACGGTGGTACCGATGAGGCTCAGGCGGACGTCGGGCAACTCGGCGAAGACCGGGCCCTCACCGGTCGCACCGTGGATCGTCGGGAAGACCATGACGCGGAGCCGGTCGACCAGGCCGAGCCGGAAGAGGCTGCGGACGAGGGACGGGCTGCCGATGGTGCGCATCGGCACGCCGTCGGCCGTGGCCTTCAACGCGGGCACAGCCGTCTCGACCGGCTCGTCGATGATCGTGGTGTTCGCCCACGTCAGCGGCGGTGTCAGCGTCTTCGAGAACACGATCTTGGGAAGCTGCGCCATCCGGGGGAACGTCGGGTCGTCGCCGTTCGCGACGATCTCGGACATCTGCCGGTACGATGTCGCGCCCATGAGCATGACGTGCTCCTCGGCGAGCTGCCCGTGCATCCATGCGAACAGACCCGGCGCGCCGTAGCCCCAGTACGGGGCCGATTGCGGCCCGCCGGAGCCGTACCCGTCAACGGTGCTGAACATGTCGACCATCAACTCACGCACGGTTCCTCCTGGTTAGGTCATCTCGACACGAGATCGAGCCGGAGCGCCCGACGCCCCGGCTCCACCGTGTTGACGTCCGAGGCAGGACGAGCTCATCTGTGATTCTCAGAACTGGTGCTCCGGGATGGAGAACCACCAGGCTTAGTGTCGGTGACCCGGCGTGACTCCGAACTCATCTGGCCGTCTCGGGGTGCCCTTCGTGCTGACGTGTCCGCCGTGGTTGCCGGCACCGGCCTGGCCCACCAGGTTGACCTGATCAGAAGCCTGTCCGCCCTCGGGCGTGACCCGTCACAGATGTCGAGGTTGTAGATCTCGACCTCTCGCCGGATCCGGCGGGTGCCGTCGGTCTGAACCCTTAACTCTGAGTTAATAGTTGCCGTGCTGGCCTCGCCGTCCTTCAGTATCCGCCGGATGAGCTGGGCGATGTTGGGCACCGACGTGTCGTACAGCGCGGCGATCTGGGCCTGCGCGAGCCACACCGTCCCAGCGACAGCTCGTAGCTGGACGAGCGACTGTCCGTCGGGGCTCCGGTAGACAATCACCTCGCCACCCGGCTCACTCACGGCGTGACACCCCCGGTCTCCCGCGCCATCTCCGCACGCAGGCGTGCCAGCGCCTCGTCCCGCGCCGACTCGGTGACGATCCGGTACGCGCGCTTGCGCGCCGCTTCCTTGATGGCCTTCTGGAACTCGTCGTTGTCGAAGTACAGCTTCATGAAGTCGGTATTGCGCTCGGCGTTCTCCGCGACGATGTCGTCGAGCCGGTCGTCGGCGACCTGCCCGAACCGGGCCTCGTCGTTCATCAGCGCGATCTGCTGCATCGAGGTGTCCTCGACCAGGCCGACGACCTGCTGATAGACCAGGATCTCGTCGGAGGTACCAAGGCCCAGCCCGAACCGGTCGTTAAGCTCGGCGATCACCTCCGAGAGCGGTGTCATCTCCGGTTCCCCGTGTCCCCTGTCCCGTCAGGTCCAGTGTTTCGGGCGGGAAAGCGTGATGCCGGCTGCGTTGACCACGGAGGGAGGTAGCTGCGAGTTCCGGATGCTCACATCGTTAATCTTGATCATACCGTCGGCGGCCTTGCGCAGATCCTCGCTGTGCCTCCGGGGCGGGAACACGGCGATGACGCGCTTGCCAGGGTCGAGCCGCTTGAGGCTTCGCACGGCGGGGCACAGATCGCTGTCAGCAGAGATCAGCAAAGCGGCGTCGAACACACCCCGGACACCGTCTTCGACCAGCTGCACCGCGATGCTGACGTCGGTCTCCTTCTCCTCGTAAGACACCCACCAGCTGCCACAGGACCAGCATTCGTGGATCTTCTCCTGGAAACGCCCTTGGACCACCTTGACCAACGGGCAGTGAGCGGCGAGCGCGTCCAGGTATGCCGTTTGCCGCAGCTCTGACTCCGGCTGGTTGCGGACCCGCGCCGTGAAGTACTCCACCTCGACGAGATGCTGGGAGGGCTTGAGCAGGCGAACGGCCAGCGCCTGCAGGTCCAGCCACAGATACTTGCGGCCGTGCCGGTCCTTAAGGCCGTGGTAAAGGTTGAAGCCGTCCACGTATGCCTTCACCCGCTCCACAGGCCCCTCCTGGGTGGACGTTGTGTTGAGGTAAACTAGCCGAGTACCCCGCTCAGGTGAGCAGCCTGAGCCCAACGGCCCCCGATCACGGGGGCCGTTTCTCTGTCTTCGGTCAGCCGGACACCGCAGCCGCTTCCCCGCCCCGCTCGGACTGTGATGTGGCGACGACAGGCCGCGAATGGCCGTGGGCGGGCTGACCGGCGTCGCCCGCCTGCCCACCAGCGGGCAGGATGGCGGCCCGGCCATGACAACATGTGGCTTTGTGGCGGCGGTCGTAGTGAGTGAGCAGTCTGTTCTTGAGCTGGCGGATGCCCGGTCGTTCGAGCGGGGGCGTGCCTATCTCACCGCGGGCCGCGTTCGGAGGCTTGCTGTCGACGGGACCACGGTGACGGCGGTCGTCGACGGCACGAGCGCATACCGGGTGCGGCTCGTGGTGACTCGGACCGGGCTGAACGGGACATGCAACTGTCCGTACGGGACCGAGGGCGTGTTCTGTAAGCACTGTGTCGCCGCGGCATTGGCCTGGCTGGACGGCGGTGGCGACCTGGGCGAACCTCAGCAGCTACCAGTGTCCGACCGCGAACTGGGTGAGTTCCTGTCCGCCCAGGACACGGCCTGGCTCGTTGAGGAACTGCTGCGTGCTGCGGAGGCCGATCCACTGCTGCGTGCCCGGCTCGACCTCGCGGCGGGTGCCGACCCGCGCGACGCCTACGACGACCGGGCGCTGCGAACGCGCCTGGAGCAGGCGATCGAGATCGGCGACTTCGTCGACTATCGGGAGGCGTACTCCTACTTCCAAGATGTGGACGAGGCACTCACGAATGTGGCCGAGCTGATCGACCAGGGCTTCGCGGACACCGCGATGAACCTGGCCGAGTACGCGTTGGAGTTACTGGAAGAAGCGGCTGAGCGGGTCGACGACTCCGACGGAGGATTGCGAACAGCCATCGGCCGGGCCGAGGAGATCCATCTCGATGCCTGCGCTGCGGGCGGAGCTGATCCGGTGCGTCTGGCGGAACGTCTCGTCGAACGAGCGCTTGCCAGCGACTACGAAGTCTTCCTGACCGTGTTGCCGGACTACGCGCCGGTGCTGGGCTCCTCCGGTATGGCGAGGTACCGGGAGCTGGTCGAGGCGGCGTGGCGAGCCCTTCTGCCGAAGCGACCGCACGACTACGGCAGCGGACGATTCACCGTCACCTGCCTGATGGAACGGCTCGCGGAGTGTGAGGGCGGTGCCGATGCTCTGATCGAGGTGCTGGCCACGGACGTGTCCAGCTCCTATGACGTGCTGCGGATCGCGGAACGGTTGTGCCGGGACGGTCGGGACGACGAGGCACTTGACTGGCTTCAGCGGGGATTGGCGGACTTTCCGCCGGACTCGCGCCTGCGATCGCTGGGCGCCCAGTGCCATCTGCGCGCGGGTCGCCGTGCGCAGGCCTGCGACCTGCTGTGGGTGAACTTCACCCAGCGGTCCTCGGTGGACAACTACATCGCCCTCCATGACGCCGCCGACGACCAGCTCCCGGCCTGGCGGGATCGCGCGCTCGCGTTGCTGCGGGGGGAGCCACCGACCACGGCGCAGTTCGCCGGGCTGCCGCACGCGCGCCCCGCCGGGCACTCGACCCTGGTCGAGGTCCTGCTCTGGGAGGGGGACACCGACGCCGCCTGGCATGCCGCGACTGCCGGTGGCTGCCGGGACGAGCTGTGGCTTCGGGTGGCCCGCGAACGCGCCGCCACCCACCCTGCCGACGCGATCCCGATCCTGCTGGCAGACCAGGCGATCGGCCACAAGAACCGGGGCTCGTATCAGGTCGCAGCGAGGCTGATCGTGGAAGCGAATTCCCTGTTCAGGCGCTGCGACCGTCCGGAAGACTTCGAATCCCATCTGCGCGAGTTGCGCACAGTGCACAAGCCCAAGCGTGCACTTCGCGAGGAACTCAACCGCGCTGGCCTGCCCTGACAGCAAGCGATCAGGTGGGTGGTTGAGGTGGGCCGGCGCGGCGAGTCGCGACCCGCCGCATCCGTACCAGCAACGCCGCCGAGGGCGTGACCTTGCCGCTCAAGTAGGTGGACAGCCGCGACACTGAAGTGCCGATCGCCGAGGCGAACTCCGCCCTGGTCATTCCGGAAGCCGCCTGCAACCGGCTGATCTCGGCAGCCACCGCAGCGCGCTCAGCGCGCTCGGCCCGCCTCCGAGCGGCGGCGAGCACCTCTGCCATCAAGACACCGACACCGTAGGGCCGTGACACCTCCAGCGCCTCTTCCACTCGCCGGGCGACCGGCCCCCATGGGTCCTCGTCGATCGCTGTAGTGAGCCGGCGCCAGTGCCCCAGGCCGCCCCGCTCCAGCGCGGTCAGGACCGCTTCGCTGGGCCAGACCTCGACCGGATCCTCCGGGGAGGCGTCGATGTTGCGAAACACCAGGCTCATCGCAGGCCGCCCACCATCGTGGTCGCCAGCCTGCGGCAGACCGAGACGACCTCGTCCCATTCCTGCCAGCGGGCGGCAAGGTTCTTGTACTGGCGAAGGTTCCTCGTGGTCGAGCGGTCCTTGGGAGCCGGCTCGGCGAGCTGACGGACGAGCTGGGACGCGACCCCGTCCCCGGCCTCGTGCTGGTCGGCGTAGTACTCGTCGATGCTCGACAGCGTCACGGCCGCATGATCGATCCCCATCTGGTCGGCCAGCGCCGCGACGTCGAGGTAGTCACGAGTCTGGTTGCGGCGAAGGATGAGGAACGCCTTGACCCGCAATGTCTCCTCGGGGGTCGGTGCGATGACGGACTCACCCGACGGGAGCGCAACCCGTACGGTCTCCAGCGGGGTTCGCCGAATCAATTGCCGGATCCCGGTCTCGATTCCGCCGAGCTGCCCGAGAATGATCTTGCCTGGCGTGACGCGGTTGGTCACCCAGCCGTCCTGCGACTCGACCGCGTCGAGGACCGCGTCGAAGCGATCGGCGAGATCCGCCAGCACGTGATCATAGGAGTCGCGGTGCCCCGCGTAGAGGGCAGCCGCCGAGCCGCCGACGAGTACCGCATCGGGAACCAACTCCTGCAGGCGCGCAGCAGACCTCAACACCCGCATCAGGGCGGGGTTGCGCACTCCCACCGGATCATCGACCACGACCAGACTATATCAGATTTGATACATCGACGCTCTCCGGTCGGCGTGGGCGGATGGGATCGTGGTGCACCGGCATCGCGGCCGGTTCCAGCGCTGCCACAACTGTATTCCGGTGGCCGACGACTCCGGCGGTGGTCTGAATCACCCGCACGATGACGAGCGGAAGCTGCGGCTGGCTCCCATCAGGGGGCGAGCGGGTTGACCCAACGCAGGCCGTCGAACCGGGCGAAGTCGGTGTCGGCCGAGCAGACCCCGACCCCGTACTCGATAGCCAGCGCGGCCAGGTGCGCATCAGGGATCGCGTTGCCGACCAGCCGGCGGCGGCGCACGAGCCCGCCGAGCACGCCGGCGTGCCGTTCGGTCGGCACGGGAACCCAGGCGGCGGGCGCGGCCAGCC
>JBOHGX010000061.1:0-21052 GCA_050700255.1 Pseudonocardiaceae bacterium | reverse complement strand
GCCCCGACCGCCCGGCGAGCCTATGAGATTTGGGAGGCCGGCGGGCTCTTGCGGGCGTGCGGGGATGACATCTGCGCCCGGGTGGCCGACACGCTGCGCCGGTTCAGTACCGAGATCGGGCGGCCGCTGGCGTCCCGAGCGGCGATGGTCGACTTCACCGGGCAGCGGGTGGTCGCCGCGACCGAGCCCCACTGGGTCGTGTGACAGTGGATGCGATGAGCGTCACTGTGGTCGGCTTGGACGGCGCCACGCTGCCACCCGCCGCGGCGCAGGCGCTGGCAAATGCGCAGGTCGTGGTGGGCGCGCCGCACCAGCTGGCCGCCGTGCCGGTGCCCGCGGGTGCTGCCGTGCTCGGGCCGGCGGAGCTGGACGAGTTGCCGGGGACCTCGCCGGTGGTGGTGCTGGCCAGCGGTGATCCCGGGTTCTTCGGCATCGTGCGGTCGTTGCGCAAGCGCGGTCTGCGACCGGAGGTGCTGCCGGCGCGGTCCAGCGTCGCGCGGGCGTTCGCGCTGCTGGGCCGCTCCTGGGACGACGTCGCCGTCGTCTCGGCGCACGGCAGGTCACTGCGGTGCGCGCTCAACGTCTGCCGGGCGCACCCCGCGGTCGCGGTGCTCACCGCACCGGGGGCGGGGGCCACCGAAATCGTCGCCGGGTTGGGCGGCTGGCACCGCAGCGTCCTGGTCGCCGAAGATCTCGGCGGTCCCGACGAGCGGGTGCGACGCTTCGACGGCGGTCAGGTCCGCGATCCGCATGTGGTGCTGTGCCTGGCCGACGAGCATGCGGTGCCCACTCGGGGCTGGATCGCCGGTGGCGAACCGGTGCCTCCCGCGGCCGGCTGGGCCTTGGACGAGGCGGACTTCTCCCATCGCGACGGGATGATCACGAAGTCGGAGATCCGGGCGCTGGCCTTGGCGCGGCTTGCTCCCGGGCCGGGCCGTTTGGTGTGGGATCTAGGAGCTGGGTCGGGTTCGGTCGGGGTGGAATGCGCCCGGCTCGGTGCCGCCGTGGTCGCCGTCGAGCGGGATCCCGCGCAGTGCGCCCGGCTGATGGCCAACGCGAGCGCGCATCAGGTGAACGTTCGAGTGATCGAGGGGGAGGCACCCGCAGCGCTGGCGGGGCTGCCCGAACCCGACGCGGTGTTCGTCGGTGGCGGTGGCGCTACGGTGGTGCGGGCCGCGGCGCAGGCATCGCCCCGGGTCGTGGTGGCACTGGCCGCACTCGACCGGGTGGCGCCGTGCCGCGTGGCGTTGCGGGAAGCGGGCCACCAGGTCGATGGCGTCCAGCTGGCGGCGTCGCGGCTTACGGAGCTGCCCGGCGGGTCGGTGCGGCTGTCCGCGACCAACCCGGTGCTGTTGCTGTGGGGCCGGCGGTGACGCGCGAGGCCTGCTTGCAGGGTCGAGCCACTGTGGTGGTGGGCCTCGGCTCGTCCCGTGGGGTGCACGCGGCAGCGGTGTGGTCGGCGCTTCGGTGCGCCGTACCGGACCTTACGGCGATCACCGCGTTCGCCACCGTCGACCGGCGCCGCGACGAGCCCGGGTTGCTCGCCGTGGTCGTGGAGCACGGTGCGCCGCTGCACTGTTACCCGGCGGCCGAACTCGACGCGGTCGACGTGCCGCAACCCAGTGAATCGGTCCGTGGCCACGTCGGCACCCGCAGCGTCGCCGAGGCTGCCGCGCTGCTCGCCGCGCGGGACCTGGGCGGCGGGTCATTGATTGTGCCCAAGCTGCGTGGCGAGCACGTCACCGTCGCCGTGGCGGCGCTGAACCCGCTCTCGATCAGCTCGGCCTGCACCGCCTGTGGAGCGTGCCTGCGCACCTGCCCGGAACGTGCCCTGCGCCCCGCCCCGCAGCGCCCGGTGGTCGTCGCGACGCGCTGCACCTCGTGCGGCGAATGCGTGGAAATCTGCCCGACCGACGCGATCACCCTCCGGAACGCGCCTGGCCGCTGAGCCCAGCGGCCAGCCCGCATTCAGCGGGCGCAGCGGGGTAATCACCACTCCGATAGCCCCGCTGCGCCCGCTGAATGCGGAGCGAGCGTGCGGCGCCGGGCCTGCCCTACCGCGGCTGTGGAGCCATGCCTGGCCCCGGGCCGATCTGGATGGCACGGCAGGCGGAGCAGACTTGGGCCTTGTCGGGCGGTATGCCGGTCAGTGCCGCGAGGGGTCGGAACTGTCTGCCGTCGCAGTAAGCAGTGACCAGCGAGTTTCCGGATCGGTCGGCCAGGTGTGTCTGACCGTCGGCTAAGGAGGCCACGTACCAGCTCGCAACGGTCATGGTTGACGGATGGGATGCCGGGTGGAGCTGAAGGTGTCGATCTCCTGCTCCTGGAAGAAGCTCAGCGCCCGCCTGGTCACCTCGGCGCGGCGATAGTGGATCACGGTGGGGGCGGGCTTCTGGGGCACCCCGCACTGCGCGACGTACACACCGGTCCGCCCGGCGGTCATCTGCTGGTCGGCAACCGCATGTTCGGTGCCGTTGGCGCCGCAGGTTACCCACACCGCCATCACCCTTGTTACTGCTGGCTGCGCCGCCATTCCCGTCCTCCCTCGTCTCGGCTGGGGCACAAGGAGATCGCAGGAGGGGGAAGCGAGACACCTAGTTGATCAGTGATCTCGGCGTGCAGGGGCTCCCGGTTGAACCGGGAGGTGCTGCACGACGTGGGGTTGGGGGATACGGTCGGTGGCCCCGGGCCCGAGGGAGGGTGCGATGTCGACGGCGGTCCGGAGCCTTCGCCAAGAGCAGCGTCAACTGTCCGCAGAGTTGCGTGATCGGCACAAGACCTGGGCGGAAGTCGCAGTCGTCTTCCGGGAGCGTTACCGAGTGAATGCGCGGGTAGCGCTGCGGTTGGTGCGAGGGTGGAGTCAAGGTGATGCGGCCGAGCGGTGGAACGCTCGGTGGCCGGCGGAGCCCAAGACGTTCAAGAACTTCTCCTACTGGGAGAATTGGCCGAGCCCGACTGGGCACGCACCCTCCCTGGACGTGTTGGGCAGGCTGGCCGAGCTGTACGAGTGCCGTGTTGCTGATCTGGTCGACGACTGTGCGGATTTCAGATCTGCTGATGTGGTGCTTCGTGACCGCGACACGCTGGCCGGTTTGCCGGCGATCGGGGGCGCCGAAGCGTGCGCCACGGCCGCGCAAGAGCTGGCCGACCGTGTGCAATCGCTCGATGTGCCCGAAGTTGCCCGGTTGGTGAGGTTGTGGGTTGACCGCTTGGACACGGACCTGGATCGGCGTCGGTTACTGCTGAAGGTGAGTGCGGCGTTTTCCTTGGCTGCCACGTTGCCGCTGCTAGGGGATGCGGCGGCCGAGACTCAGCCGGTTGCTACGGCTGGTAGCGGTCTCGCCGGCATCTGGCATAGTCGCTATGTCTACCCCAGCAGCGGCCGGGGCAGCGAGTTCGTCGGTGAACACTATCTGGTTTTGCGTGACCATGAGAATCGGCTGGTTGGGCAGAGTGTCCCGCACTCCACTGGCTCGCGACTCCGAGTCGAGCTGGTATTCACCTCGCCGTTAGCGACCGGAACATGGCGGGAGGAGACATCTGCCGAGGGTTACTATCGTGGGGCTGTCTACCACGGTGCTCTTCAGCTTACGAGTGACGCTGCGGGCCGGCGGATGAGCGGAATGTGGGCGGGATTCGGTAAGGATTTCACGATCAACACGGGTATCTGGGAGTTGACCTGGCAGGACGGCCGTACTTCGAAGCGTGTGCAGCGTTCGTATCACCTCAGGGTGTGATGCGAAGACGGTCTATCCAGTGATCAGCGCCACGACGGTGGTTTGGCTACCAATGGATCCGTGCTCGATCAGCGTGAATATTCCGGACAGCATCTTGGCGACGTAGATCCACTCCGGTCGTAGCCCGTATATACGCTCGAACGAATCGATGAACGCAGTGAGTTCTGCATTCCTGCGGGCGAAGCCTCCGAAGTGGAAGTCATACTCGATCGACCAGTTGTCGAAGACCCGTCCGTACCTCTGTCGTTGTAGTCGCGAGACTTCATCGCCGAGGAACTTTCCGTCTTTCAGTACGGAGAACCCGAGTGCCCGCTGACCGTCTTGCAGTCCTGCGGACACGCCGGCCAACGTTCCACCAGTCCCGCAAGGGCAACAGATGAGATCGAATTTCTCGTCGATCTCGCGGGCGATCTCCGCGCATCCGTCCAGGGCCTCGGAATTGCTTCCTCCTTCAGGTATGAGGAAGAAGTCGCCGAAACGTTCGCGGAGGCCGGCAATAATCTCTGGGTCCATCTTGCGACGATAGGTCGACCGATCCATGTAGAGGAGGGTCATTCCCTGGGCGGTGGCGCGAGCTAGCGGATCATTGAGTGGGAGATGTTCTTCTCCGCGTATGATCCCCACGGTCTTGAATCCAAGGTGATAGCCGGCCGCAGCGGTCGCTGTGATGTGATTCGAATAAGCGCCACCAAAGGTCAACAATGTCGATACGCTTTGCTTCGCTGCGCGAGCAAGGTTGTACTTGAGCTTGCGCCACTTGTTCCCTGTCAGCTCAGGGTGGATCAGATCCTCTCGCTTCAGCAGCAGGCGAACGTTTCTCTCCCGCAGGCGATGGTCGTGTACTTCGACCACCTCGGAAGGAAGTCGCAGTCTCAACTCATCAACGCCCAGCATTCCTCAAACCTACGCCGAAGAGGTCGGGGTCATGTACCCGGGTTTCGGCGTCATCGGACCCACCGACGCCTGGCTCCAGATGATCTGGGAACTCCAGCGCCAATCAGCAAGGTGGTGGTCGGGGGTGTGGTCGGCGCTGCGGTTGGCCGTGCCGGACCTGACCGCGGTCACCGCGTTCGCCACTGTCGATCGGCGTCGTGCCGAGCCCGGGCTGCTCGCCGTGGTCGAGGAGCACGGTGCGCCGCTGCAGTGCTACCCGGCGGTCGAGCTCGACACGGTCGACGTGCCGTACCCCAGCGAATCGGTCCGCGGCCACGTCGGCACCCGCAGCGTCGCCGAGGCCGCCGCGCTGCTCGTGGCCCGGGAGCTGGGTGGGGGGTCACTGGTCGTACCCAAGCTGCGCGGCGAGCACGTCACCGTCGCGGTGGCCCGCGCTGGACCTCCTTTTGATCAGCTCGGCGTGCACAGCTTGCGGGGCGTGCCTGCGCACCTGCCCGGAGCGCGCACTGCGTCCCGCCCCGCAGCGCCCGGTGGTCGTCGCAACGCGGTGCACATCGTGCGGTGAGTGCGTGGAGATCTGCCCCACCGACGCGATCACCCTCCCGAACGAGCTCCGCGGCTCCTGGGCGCCGTGACCCGGCGACGCGTTCGCACCGGTTACCTCCTGCACCTGCCACCTTCTGCCCTACCATGGCGGCATGACTGCCGCGCATGCCCACGAGCTACCGCCGGTATCTGGGGAGCTCGTCCTTACTTCTGACGAGGCCGCGGCCGTCGAACGCGATGGAAGAGGTTGTGATCCTGACCCGTGACGGTCGGCCGGTGGCCAAGGTCCACGCCATCGATCCCGACCAGGCGTGGTTCTGGACGCCAGAGTGGCAGGCCAAGGAACGCGAGGTCGACGAAGAAGTGGCTGCCGGTATCCCGGGCCGAGAATTCGAGTCCGGCGAGGATTTTCTAGCCTATCTGGAAGCCGTCATCGAAGATCCATCGAAGCTGTGAGTCCAACGTACGCGCGGGAGCTGGCATTCGCCGGAGATTTCATATTTGCATTACAGATTGTTGATGGTGACTAAAATGACCCGTTGGTTCAGCTGTACCTCGTCGAGAATTTAGTGTTTGCCCGCTGCCCGAGATCCGAAGGAATTCATGCCTAGCTGAATAAGGCGAATCACGCTCGCGCCAGGTAACACAATCTCAGTTCCAGCGACGTCCATAAACGAATTTGCAAGCTCACGCTTGAGGGCGTGCGCAACTAGCGCCTTTTGCCACTGGAAGTCGACCAGGCTATCGGTGTCCAGGGACTTGGTCTCGCGCATGAGCGCTTCGGTTTAAATCAAGTGCCTCGGCGACTTTCGATGGCTTGAGACGCACGGCATTGCCACCGGATTGTTCGGCCCAGCCGCGCACTATTTCCCGAAGGCGCCCATTAACGTACTCGATTCTGGGCTGGACAGCTCCCTTTCCGCTAGAGAAGACAAGGCGTGCTCGGTGAGGCTATCGAGGATTGAGGTGTGCTCGAACTTGGTGATTGGTTCGTGCTCAGTGAGGTTCTCGGACACTTCTTTGATGAAAGAGGCATGCTCCCAGTGGGGGGAAATCCCGGGAACCCGCTTGGACCTAACGGTGGTGATCCTGACTGGGCGCGGCCGCCCGCCGCACCTGCAGCGGGCGCTCGCGGCCGGCGCCAAGGGCTTCCTGCCCAAGGGTTCCCCGGCGGCGCGCTGGCCGACGTGATCCGCCGGGTGCACGCTGGCAGTAGGTACGTCGACCCGGCACTGGCGGCGGACGCATTGACCGCGCCGGAGTGCCCGCTGACGCCACGTGAGCTGGAGGTACTGCGGCCGGCCGACCACGACACACCCGTCGCCGTGATCGCTTGACGCACGCACCTGTCGTCGGGCACGGTGCGCAACTACCTGGCCGCAGTGGTCACCAAGCTCGGCGTCGCGAGCCGGGCGGAGGCGATCCGCACAGCCCACGACAACGGATGGCTGTAGTGGCCCCGGATCGTCCGGGCGAGGATGGCACCATGTCCACATGGGGCAGCCGGATCTGGCTGAGGTGTTAGTCTCGCACGACGTCGCCGTGGCCTACCTGTTCGGCTCCCGGGCCGAGGGGACGGCCGGGCCGGCGAGCGACCACGACGTCGCCGTGCTGTTCGCCTCGCCCGATCCAGCGCTCGACGCGACGGTGCGGTTGGGCGCCGACCTAGCGGCCGTTCTGGGCACCGCGGTCGACGTTGTCGATCTGGATCGGGCCGACCTCGAGCTGCGCGGCCGGGTCGCCGAGCGGGGTCGCCGGTTGTTCTCCGGCGACGAGGCCCGCCGGGTCCGGTTCGAGGTCGACGCCCGGTTGCGCTGGATCGAGTTCCGTCCCGTGGTCCGTGACACCACCCGGGCCTACCTGCGGCGGGTCGCGGCCTCGGGACTGCGCTGATGGTCGACTCAGACCGGGTCCGCCGACTGCTGACCATGCTCGAGCGGTACCGGTCGCTGCTGGCCGTGGACGACCCGGACCCCTACCGCCGTCGCCATCTGGTGCAGACGGCCGCGCAGATCTGCATCGACCTGGCCAACCACGTGATCGCCGCCAACGGCCATCGGGTGCCGCGCGATTATGGGGATGCCTTCCGGGTGCTGGCCGAGGTCGGGGTGCTCGACGACGATCTCGCGGACCGGATGGTGGCGCTGGCCGGCGCCCGGAACCTGATCGTGCACCTCTACGCCGAGGTGGATGACGACCGGCTCGCCCGGGCCGTGCGGGGCGGTGGTCTGGACGATCTCGGCGCGTTCGCCGTCCGGATCGCGGCGCTCGCCGCGACGTAATGTCTGAGCGGATGATCAGGGTGCCGCGTCGGAGTCGAACAAGCGGAGTCGATGGGCGGTGGCGGCGGCCTCGCCCGTGCAGGCGCGCTTGGCTCTCCACCCCCGCTCCGGTGGTCAGGATCGCCCAGATCTGCGATGGCTCACCGAGTTTTTCGGCTGTCCGCAACCCGTCGACGGCGGCCTGACGCGCGTCGGAGATCCGGTTGTCTCGCAGCGCGAGCTCGGCTTGTTGCCGCGCCACCATCGGTGTCCACGGCGTCACGTCGTGCGGTCCGCCGATCAGGCGAAGCCCGTCGGACAAGTCCCCGCGGGGCACCGTCGAGATCACCGCGCGCCAGCGCGATCTCGGCTCTTACGGCGTGCAAGGCGGCGGCGCAAGTCGCCGATGCGTCGAGCTCCAGCCCTTCGATCGCCATCGCCTCGGCCTCGTCCCAGCGCCCCGCCGCGGCCAGCGAGGAGGTGAGGCGGACGTAGAGGACCGCGCCCAGGCTGCATGCGACACCGGCTGCCAGGGCCGTGTCCAGACCTCTGCGTGCGGTTGACGTCCCTGCTGACGAGTCGGCTTCTTCCTGAACACCGCATCGAACGGTCTGGATGCGCTTCGCGCCGTCAACGTTGACCTGGCCAGCCGGGCCGATGGCCACCCGATGCCCCGGATGGTCATGTGGCGGGCTCCGGCAAGCGACTCGGTGAGGTGGCTAACGGGGTGCTGCTGCTCGACGGCACGGTCAGCGTCTGTGTGAAGCAGCCCGGTCTGGTCCCGCGGTCCGGTGGTACCGATCGGTGACGCGGCCACTTGGCGAGCACCATCGCGTCCTCGCAGGCGATGGACGCACCGCCCGCGGGATCTGCCAGATGCACCCAGCGCCTTCGCGGCCTACGAGCGACTGCGTCGCGAGCGGGTGGAGAAGGTGGTCGCATACGCCCGAAAGCTGGGCAGCAACAAAGCCGCGGCAGGCCCGAGGTTACGTCACACCGAGTCGCCGAGGTCCCTGACGGTCATCAGCGCCAAAGATCCCCGCCCCGCATCCGCTCCGCGGGCCAGGCAGCGACGGTGCATCAGGCTCCCAGCGGATTGAAACCGGCGGGGAGCTCCAGCCGGTGCGCGCTCATGAAACCGGTGTCGGCGAGCAATTCCCGGGTGGGCCCGTCGGCGACGATCTGCCCGTGGTCGATCACCAGCGCGCGCGGGCACAGCTCCAGGGCGTAGGGCAGGTCGTGAGTGACCAGCAGCGTCGTCATCCCGAGCCGCTTGATCAAATCAGCGAACTCGCGCCGGGCCGCCGGATCGAGATTGGCGGTGGGCTCGTCGAGCACCAGCACCTCGGGATGCATTGCCAGCACCGTGGCTACTGCGGCACGCCGCCGCTCGCCCAGCGACAGCCGGTGCGGTGGCCGATCGGCAGCATCTGCCAGACCGACATAGGTCAGCGCCTCGTTGACCCGGGCCGCCAGCTCGTCACCGGACAGTCCCAGATGCGCGGGCCCAAAGGCGACATCACGCCCGACGGTGGGGCTGAACAGCTGGTCATCCGGATCCTGGAAAACCACGCCGACCCGCCTGCGGACTTCGGTCAGGCTTCGCCGGCCCACTTGCAGGCCGCCAATGGAGACCGAGCCCGCCGACGGCGTGAGCACCCCGTTGAGCTGCAGCACCAGCGACGTCTTGCCTGCACCGTTAGGACCGAGTAGGGCGACCCGCTCCCCGGGCTCGACGTGCATCGACACCCCGGACAGCGCCAGCCGGCCGTCCGGATAAGTGAAATCAAGGTCTTGCACCTCGATCGCCGCAAAGCCGCCATGCGGTCGCGACGAGCCGGCGAAACGCCCGCGACGGATCTGCGGCGCAGGAGCGGGCGCGCGGGTGGCCCGGCGGGCCCGCCGCCGACCGGCGGGTGGCCCGTCGCCATGCGGGGTCAGCGAGATCGGCATGCCCACTTTGGACTCGTATCCGGGCAGCTGAACCCGGTAAGCACACAGGTCGCAGTTCATCCGCACGTCGCCGTCACGGGCCTCCCGGTAGCGCTGCAGTACCAACCGGGCCAGCCGCGAGTCGGGTCCCAGGTGACCGGCGTTGCGGACCTCGACGTCGGGGTGGTCCTGGTCCCATTGGGCGGCCTCAGCGTAGATCCGGTCCCGCAGCACCCCGGGGAACAAGAAAAACGGAGCGACCACGGCGGTCCCCGCACCGAGCAGCCGCAGCCGTTCCAGCGCCGCGGGTACCGACGGCATCGCGACCGAGACGAACCCGGGCTCGACGGTGCCCAACCCGCGACCGTCGGCGAGCAACCGGCTGACCTTCCACAGGTCGGCGCAGGCGTCCGGATCGCTGGATCCACGCCCGATCAGCGCCACTCCCAGCTTCTCCGGGTCTGCGTCGCCGGCCGCGTCCCGGATCCGATCCGCAGCCACCTCCAGGACGTTCGGCTCAATACCCAGGTCGCGGGCCAAGGCGAAGTGCACTCGCGGGTGCCGTCCCCGAGCCCGAGCCAGTGCGGCGGGGCCATCGTTTTTCAGGTGCCCGGCGGACAACAGCACCAGCGGCACGCTGACGATCTCTGTGGCGCCGCGGGCCACCAGCTCGTCGATGGCCTCGTCGACGGTGGGCGACGCCAGCTCGATGAAACCAAAACCGGTCATCAGGTCACCACCGACGGCACGGATGGTCTCGGCCAGCGCCCAGAACTCGTCCACCCCGTCGGCGTCGCGGCTGCCGTGCCCTACGACGAGCATCGCTGGCCTGATGGCTCGACCCTGCGAGCAGGTCTCGGTGCTGATGGCTCGACCCTGCGAGCAGGTCTCGCTCACGCGAGGATCGTCCCTGTCACAGCCAACAGCGGTAGTGCAAGCGCTGCCGCCCACGCCAGGCGAGACGCCGCAGCACCGGTCAGCGCGGACGGCAGCGCCCCGGTGTAGCCGCGAGAAGCCATCGCGAGATATACCCGTTCGCCACGCTCGAAGCTGCGGACCACCAGCGCGCCGAGCCCGGCCGCCACATCGCGGATCTGCCAGAGCCAGCGTGGATTCCCGCCCCGGCAGGCCGCAGCGGTGCGCATCCTGCCCAGCTCACCGAGCAGCACGTCGGTGTAGCGCACCATGAATGCCGCGACCGCGGTGAACACCCGAGGCACCCGTAACCGCTCCAGCCCGGTGATGATCTCCGGCAGTGGCGTGGTCGCAGCCAGGATCCCGGTGGTGAGCAGCCCGAACGTTGCCTTCAGCGCGATAGCCGCCGCGGCGTGCAGCCCAGGCACCGACAGGTCCACCCCGAGCAGTGTCATTTGCGGGGGAGCGCCCAGAAGCGGCAGAGCCAGCACGAACAGCAGGAACGGCACCTCGACCAGCAACCGCCGCAGCAGGATCAGCGGCGGCAGGGCAGCCACCGCGGCGACCGTGGACAGCAGCAGCAGATACCACAGGTACGGCCAGTACGTGCCGGCTGGAGTCGCTGCTACGGCCAGCACGAACAGAGCGGTGGCGGCGACCTTGCACTGCGGTGCCATCCGGTGCACCGGGGTGTCGGCGAGGACGAGCAGTTGCGTGCCGGGCTCGTGCGTCGCACTCATGGAGCCACCCGTACAAGGTCAGCGCGCAGCACCAGCAGGCAGCGCACCACCACGGCGGTGACCAACCCCTCGAACACCGCCACCAACGCGTAAACCCCGATCACCGACCCGGCGACGGTGTGCAGCGGCACTCCCACAGCACCGCCTAGTGCGTATTCCACGGTGAACAGCACTGCCGCGGCGAGCACCGACACCACCGCTGCGACGCCGGCGGCCACGGTCAGTCCAGCGGGTCGCCGGGGCAGCACCCGGCGCAGCCCGAGCAGCAGCGGGTAGCCCACTGCGGCCGGCATCAGGGCCAGATTCACCACGTTGACACCGAGTGCGGAGACCCCGCCATCGCCCAGGAACAGCGCCTGGGCCACCGTGACCACAGTGATCACTACCGGTCCCAGCCACGGTCCGAGCAGTGCCACGGCGAGGGTGCCCCCGAGCAGATGCCCGCTGGTGCCCACCGCGACCGGAATGATCGGCGCGCCCACGACCAGGAAGAATGCCGCGACGAGCCCGGCCAGCGGCAGCTGCTTCTCGGTACCGTCTCGTCCTGCGCGACGCACGCAGATCGTCAGCCCGGCCACAGCCACTGCGGCACCGGCGACCGCGACGGGCGTGGAGACGAAACCGTCAGGGATGTGCACGGCTCGTCCCGGTGACACTGGCCGTGACATCAAACCGGGCGACGTCCAACCCCGCAACGTCGCCGATCACCACCGTCAGCGGGGGGGCAAGCCGCTGGTCCGGCGGCTTGCCCAGGGTCCCGCGGACCGTGCGCTGCTCGGGCCGGGTAGCGGCGCTGATCGCGGCGATCGGGGTGTCACCGGGCATCCCGCCCGCGCGCAGCGCGGCGACGACCCGCCGCAGTGCCGCCCGTCCGGTGAGTAGCACGACGGTGCCGCCCAGGCGGGCGATGGCAGCCCAGTCCACCTCGTCGACGCCGTCGTTGCCGGCGACCACGGTGAGCGTGCGGGACAGCTCGCGGACCATCACCGGGATCCCGGCCGCCGCCGGTGCAGCTACTGCGGCGGACACCCCGGGTACCACGTCGACGTTCACCCCGGCGCAGGCCAGAGCCACCGCCTCCTCGCCACCCCGGGATACCACGAAGGGGTCCCCGGCCTTGAGCCGCACCACGCACGCCCCGGTCCGGCCGAGCTGGACCAGCAGCTTGTTGATCTCGTGCTGTGGTGTGGCGGGGATGGCGCCCTGCTTGCCGACGCAGTGCTGGATGGCGGTCGGGGCCAGTGCCAGGATGTCGGCCATCGACGGGCGGTCGTAGACGACATGTTCGGCTCGGGCCAGCAGCGCGGCACCGCGCCGGGTGAGCAGCTGCGGGTCACCGGGTCCGGCCCCCACAAGATGCACGGTCATGTGACCAGCAGTGACCGGGCGGTCACCAGCCAATCACCGAGCCGGCTGGTGCCCGCAGCGCCGACGATCACCACAGTGTGCATCCCGGCTGTGTCAGGATCCATCCTGGCCAACGTGGTGACCTCCACGCGCTCGCCGTCTCGCCCCGCGTCCGTGACCAGACCGACCGGAGTATCACCGGGACGGTACTCGGCAAGGACACCGCAAGCCCGGTGCAGTTGCCAGGACCGCCCTCGCGAGCGTGGGTTGTACAGCGCGAGCACCAGGTCGGCGGCGGCCACCGCGCGCAGCCGCGTCTCCACCGCATCCCAAGGGGCGAGCACATCGGACAGGGTCAGGCAGGCGAAGTCGCGGGCCAGGGGAGCTCCGAGCTGCGCTGCCCCCGCGACAGCTGCTGTGATGCCGGGCACCACTCGCACCGTGGGACGGCGGTGCGCAGGTAGCGCGGCGGCGGTGGTCAACGCCGGCGACGCCATGCCGTAGATACCGGCGTCACCGGAGGACACCAGCGCCACGCGCGCACCGCCAGCCGCCACACGTACCGCATCCTCGGCGCGCGCCCACTCGGCTCCGATCCCGCTCGGCATCAGGCTCTGGTGCGGGCCGATGAGGTCGGCGCAAGCGGTCAGGTAAGCGTGGTACCCGAAGACGACCTGCGCATCCCGGACGGCATCCTCAGCGGCGTGGGTACGGTGCGCGGGCCCACCCGGTCCCAGCCCGACGACAGTGAGCCTGCCGGTCATGATGCCGCCTCCGCGGGAACAAGTACGTCGGCGGTCACGGCAGCCTTCTCTTGTCGGCGGGGATGGCCCGCCCGGCCGTGCTCCCGGGTACCGATCGGCGGCGGCAGCCGTGCGAGTAGATGGGGTCATAAAGCCGGCTGCGGCCTCCTGCACCGGACAGCGCCGGCCCCACCAGCACCAGTGCGGCGGTGCGGATGCCGGACGCGGTCAGCGCGTCGGCCAGGCCGTCCACCGTGGTGGTGATCACGGTCTCGTCCGGCCAGCTGGCTTTCGCGACGATGATCGCGGGAGTCTGCGGCGGGTAGCCGGCCAGGAGCTCCTCGCGGAGCGTGGCGGGTCGTGCCGCGGACAGGTAGACGGCCATCGTGGTGCCGTGACGGGCGAAGTCGGCGATGCTGTGCCCGGCGGGCATCGACCCCGCGGTCCGGCCGCCGCCAAGCCGGGTGAGCACCGCGCTCTGTGCCACTCCGGGCACGGTGAGCTCAACCCCCGCAGTAGCCGCGGCGGCGGCGAGCGAGCCCACCCCGGGCACGATCTCGAAGCTCCGCTCGTGCTCGGCGCACCAGGCGATCTGCTCGGTCAGCGCGGAGTACAGCGAGACGTCCCCGGAATGCAGCCGCGCGACCGCCGCGTCCGGGTGCGCCTCATACACCGCGAGCACGTCCTCCAGCGTCATCCCTGCCGAGTCGTGCACCTCGGCACCTTCGCCGCAATGCTCGAGCACGGCAGCAGGTACCAGGGAGGACGCCCAGACCACCACGTCAGCAGCCGCCAGCCGCTGCGCCCCACGTAAGGTGATCAGGTCTGCCGCGCCAGGTCCGGCGCCCACGAACGAGATCAGCCCCGTAGCCGGTCGCATCAGGCCATCCCATCTCCCGGGACTCCGTCGCCCGTGAACGCCGCCCCCTATCAGGTGGCCGGTCCTCCTAGTCCAGCAGAGTGTTGTCCTGTGGTCGGTCGGCGGACAGAGTAAGGCACGCGATCCGGGCGCCCGCCTCGCCTGCCTGGCCCGGGCCGGTAGCGGTCTGCTCCGCCTCGTGCACCACGACCGATCCAGGTCCCCGGTCGGTGAAGACGAAGGGCACCGTGACGCGCGTCGTGGCTGAGCCGGCTGCGTCAGTGCGCAGGTCCAGCCAGATTTCGTTGTTCGGGTTGGCGTATTCCGGATTGACCGATGGTTGTTGCTGCGTGGCGGCGGGATCGATCACATTCTGGTAGTGCCCCCCAGCGAAGTCGGGATTTTCGCTACAGGTGTTTTGGTGCGTGTGCACCGCGTAACCCCGGTTGGGCTGCAACCCGTTGACGGTGAACTCCACGTCGGTTGACGTCCCCGACGGGATCATGGTGATTGCCAACCGTGCGCCGGTCGGCGCCAATTCCGGGTTGTACGTCATGGCGTTGGAGTCGGGATTGGGTTCGGTGAGCGCGCCCTGGCCCCGCAGAGTGATCGCACTTTGGGCGGGTAGGCTCAGGCCCTGGTACCCGCACGCCATCGGCCCGACGGCGACGGCCGCGGTGACCATTGCGAGTGTGAGCCGCCGACACATCAGTCGGCGAGCGGTTACCGGCTGCTTACAGGGTTCCACTCTCGAATACCCTGTGTGATATTGATCAATCGAAGAATGTCCCCTCATAGATGTATATTGCCCGACCTGTATGCGCTGCGCGAGCCCCAACTACTCGTCTGGGTCGGTTTCCATGGCGAGCACGAAGTTCAGCACGTAGCGCAGCGCAAGTTCCTGGCGGTCGGCCGGATGCGGTGCCCAGGCGAGGGCGTCTTCGGCGTAGCGGAGCAACTGTTCCTCGTTGAGCCTCGACATGATCAGTTGAGCGAGCTCAGGTCCGTCGAGATCGGGACGCAGGCGCCGGGCGAGCACATACTGGGTGGCCAGTTCATCTTCGGCGTTCATCTGCGGGTCTCCGTTCGGCGCTGCACCTAGTGTGGCGACAATCTCCTAGGGGCAGAGAGGGGATGACGTGACGCGGGCCCAACACCCGATCGAGATCGAGTCATACCGGATCCTGCGATCGAAAGTGAACACCGAGGCACTCCCGCCGCACACCCGCGCAGTGATTGAGCGGGTGATCCACACCAGTGCGGACCTCGACTATGCCACGGACCTGATCTGCGACGAGGAGGCGCTGTGTGCCGGGCAACAGGCGCTGGCGTCAGGGACTCCACTGGTGGTCGATGCCCGGATGCTCGCTGCCGGGATCACGTCGCGGCGGTGTGTGGTCGCGCTGGACTTGGCCGGTGACCCGCCCGAGGGGCTGACCCGGTCCGCTGCGGGGATCCGGGCGGCCGCGGCTGAGCACTCCCAGGGGGCGGTGTGGGCCGTGGGCAACGCCCCGACGGCGCTGCGCGAACTGATCCGACTCGCCGCGGACGGCCTGGTGCGACCCGCGCTGGTCATCGGGTTGCCGGTGGGTTTCGTTGACGCTGCCAAGGCCAAGGCGGTGCTGCGGGAGTCAGGTTTGCCGGCACTGTCCAACCGCAGCGCCAAGGGCGGTGCCGCGGTCGCTGCGGCGGCGGTGAACGCGCTGCTGTACTGGGAGCAGGCCCGGTGAAGCCGTACCTGGTCGGGCTGCACCTCGCCGGGCGCTTGGTCGTCGTGGTCGGCGCGGGCACGGTCGCCCAACGCCGGCTGCCGCGACTGATCGCGGCCGGCGCCGACGTGCTGCTGGTGGCCCCCGAGGCCACCCCGGCGGTGGAGTCGATGGCTAGAGCGGGCGAACTGCGCTGGGCGGTCCGGAACTACGCCGATGGAGACCTCGACGGCGCCTGGTACGCGCTGGCTTGCAGCTCCGCCCCCGCGGTCAACGCCGCAGTGGCCGCCGAGGCGCAGCGGCGGCGGGTGTTCTGCGTGCGGGCCGATGATTCGACCGGTGGCAGCGCGGTCACCGCGGCCACCGGGGAACACGAAGGGTTACTCGTCGGCGTTCTTGCCGGGCGCCGCCCACGCCGTTCTGCCGCTGTCCGGGATGCGCTGATCGAAGCACTGCGCACCGGGGTAGTCGATGACGCTCCGGACGCCGAAGACCACGTCGCTATCCCCGGCGTGGCGTTGGTCGGCGCGGGACCGGGCGACCCCGACCTGATCACCGTGCGCGGCCGGCGGTTGCTGGCCCGCGCCGACGTTGTGGTGGCCGACCGGCTCGCTCCTCGAGAGCTCCTCGACGAGCTCGGCGCGCATGTCACGGTGATCGACGCCGCGAAAGTGCCCTACGGCCGCGCGATGGCCCAGGAACAGATCAACGCGCAGCTCATTGAACACGCCAGGGCCGGCCGATTCGTGGTGCGGCTCAAAGGTGGCGATCCCTACGTCTTCGGGCGGGGCTTCGAGGAGTTGCTGGCTTGTGCGGCCGCCGGGGTGCCGGTCACCGTGGTACCCGGCGTCACCAGCGCCATCTCAGTCCCCGCCGCGGCGGGTATCCCGGTCACTCACCGCGGCGTCGCCCACGAGTTCGTCGTCGTCTCCGGGCATGTGGCGCCGGACGATCCCACCTCGCTGGTCGACTGGCCAGCGCTCGGGCGGCTGCGCGGCACCCTGATCCTGCTCATGGCGGTCGAGCGGATCGGTGCGTTCGCCGACGTACTGGTCGCCCACGGCCGGGCACCGGACAGCCCGGTTGCCGTGATCGCTGACGGCACCCTGCGCAGCCAGCAGACGGTGTGTTCGACGCTGGCGGACGTAGCGGCAGATGTCGCGCGTGGTGGGATCCGCCCACCCGCGATCGTCGTCATTGGCCCAGTTGTGGCCCTCGTGAGTGAGTAACAGTGTTCCAGCACTCAACGCCACTCACGAGTAACGCGCGCCAATGCGCGCGTTGCCTCCTGTGGCAGCCCGTGGGCGGTGAACCAGTCGGTCACGATCCGTATGTCCCGCGCGAGGAATGCCGGTCCCTGCGGGTTGGCGACGATGTCCACCACCTGTGGTAGGTCGATGAGCACCAATCGCCCGCGGTGCACCAGCAGGTTGAATGGGGACAGGTCGCCGTGCGCCAGGCCCTCGTCGGTGAGTAACGCCAGGGCGTCGATGAGCTGGTCCCACAACGTGCGAAGCGCTGCGGGATCGGGCCGCAGCTGCGCCAGCCGGGGAGCCGCTTGGCCGTCCGGCTCGGCGAGGTACTCCAGCAATAGCTCGGTCCCGTGCAGCTGCGCCGGGTAGGGCACAGGGGCACCGAGGCGCCACAGCCTGCATAGCGCGCTGAACTCCGCAGCCGCCCACTGCCCGGACAGCAAATCGCGACCGAACGCAGTGCGCCGCGCCATCGCCCGCGTCTCCCGGGAGCGACGCACCCGCCGGCCCTCGATGTAGGCGGCGTCGCGGTGAAACATCCGGTGCTCGGCTGTGCGGTAGCGCTTAGCGGCGAGCAGGCAGGATCGCGACGTGCCGGGTACTGCGCGCTGCACCAGATGCACGTCAGCTTCTTTGCCGGTCTTGAGTACACCGAGGTCGGTGTCGACCGCGGCAAGCTCGGTAACCAGCCAATCCGGGTGAGGTGTCGGGCCGTGCTGTGCCACGTCCCAGGTCGTCCATCGGTCCCCGTCGATCGGATCGTCATCGGAGAGCGGGACAGCCGGGGTGCGGGCTGGTGGTTCGTCGTCGTCGAAATGGCGCCGATGCCGGCGGGTGCCGGGCTCATCGAAGCGGCTGCGCCGTATTGGCAGCCGGTCATGCTGGGGCATCGGAAGGGCTCCTTGGGTGACGCCACCCAGAAGCAGAGATCAGCCGGCCGGATGGCGGGAGTGTGAGGTCACGTTGAGCTGCACACCACTGGCAGCCATGGCCTCTCGCCTCCTCCCGCTGTTTGCCTATCGTTGGGGCCCGCGCGGCGGGCACCTGCCGTCATCGTGAGGTACAGCGTGGCCCGACACGCCGGTGGTGGGCCACCGATTTTCAGCGTTCCTGGCTCAGAACTCGTAGGTCCGCGCCACGACAACGGTGTCGCTGTCCGAGTGCCGTGGCTCGAGGACCGGTGGGCGGGGCTGGAAGCCGGGGACGTCAGCCAGCCCGTGGGTCTGGTCGTAGACGGAGATCCGCAGCGGACCCTGATGTGTCGTGCCCAGCGTGAGGTCGATGCCCTCGGGCGGCAGGTCGCTGAAGCGCACCTCGGTGGGCCATCGACCTTGTCCGGTGCCTACGAGGGTGACGGCCGCGGGGGCGAGCCCGGGTGCGGTGACGGTGACCTCGTCGATGCGGTGGTCGACCCGCAGGACCACCGTCGGGGCGGAGCGCGGCGAGGAGACATGCAGCTCGACGGTGTTGTTCTGCCGGAACCGCAGGGTTACCTCGGGAGTGGGTACGGGCACAGCGGGGGCCGGGCCTGTCCACACCGGACCGTCCTCGAAACCGACCACGGGGGACTCGGAATGTTCGGTCACATAGGTGCGGGTCCATTCGGCTGGTTCGGTATCCCGGCTGATCCAGTGGGCCTGGCCGGTGTCGCTATCCAGCACATATGTCAGGTTCACCCGGCGTGGATGGGCCGCATCGACCCGGTCCACGGCCAGGCCGGCCCCGGTCAGGGAGAGCACCAGGACCATTCCGGCAACCGCGACCAGCACGGCGCGACGCTTGCCGAGGGGCTGCGCTACAGGTGGAAGGAGCAACTCGACCAGCGGCAGCAGGGTGAGCCCGAACAGGGCCAGCAGCACCGCGGCCGCCCCGCCCCCTGGCAGTCCCGCGGCGTCGAAGGTGGCCACGCCCACCGGCATCAGCAGCACGACGGACGGGATGATGCCGGCGGTTATCACTACCACCGGCCACACCGAACGTCGTGATACCAGCAGGGCGACCAGCCCGCCGGCCAGGAACAGCGCGGGCAACGCGACCAGGTGCGAGGTTGCGGGTGCGACCCAGGCGCTCAATACGCTGAGCAGCGCTAGCCAGGCCAGCGGGCCGCAGGCCAGCGCGGCCGCGCCGAGCCGGCGCCGCAGCGGCAGGTACCAGGCCAGCACCGCGAGTCCGGCTAGCGCGGCGGCGGCCAACTGGTAGAGCTGCGGGCGATAAAGGAACGGGTTATCCGCGTAGTCGGGTCGCAGCGCCACCATGACCCACCACAGGCCCTGGGCCGCCACGGCGGCGGCAGCCAGCGGCAACACGACCGAGACGGCGCTGAGCAGCAGCCGTGGAATGCTCAGTTGCCGCCGGCGCCGGGCCAGCGCGACCACACCGGCGAGCACGATGAGGGCGGACAGCGCCAGCGGCCACACCAGAGCGGTCGGATAGATGATCACGGGTCCGAGGAAGCGGAAGAAGATCACATCGCGGTCGGCGGTCAGTGTGGCCAGATCGATGTTTCCCAGCGCGCGGGTGAGCCCCAGCATGTTCGCGCCGTGGTGCTGCAGGCTGGCCCGGTCGAGGTTGGCGATGCTGTCGCCTGGGGTGTGGTAGCGCGCCGCGCCTTCGACGTAAGCGAAGTTCATGCCGGGCAGGCCGGCCCCGGCGAACTCGGTGAAGTCGGTGTTGTTGGGCAGCAGCCGGTAGAACTCGATCAGTGAGGAATTCCCGTGTGGGTGCGGTGCGGCCTCGGCGAACACGCCGACCAGCGCCGCGTTGTCCCGCGACGTCTCGAACATCAACGAAGGGCCACTGACCCCGCGAGCCTCCCAGTTGAGCACGACCGCCCGCTGCCTGGTCAGCGTGTACTGGTCGGCGAAGGCGGCAGCGCCGAGCAGGCCGTCCTCTTCGCCATCGGTGATCAGCAGCACCAGATCGTTGCGCAGTTGATCACCACCGCGCAGCGCGCGCACCGTCTCCAGCATCGCGGCGATCGCGGCCCCGTCGTCGGAGGCACCCGGGCCGGCCGCGACCGAGTCATAGTGTGCAGCGAGCACGACACTGCCGGTCGGGTCCCGCCCGGGCAGGGTGGCGACGATGTTGTCCACGCGGCCCAAGGCCGCGACGCCCTCGGCGCTAAATGCTCCGACCGCGCGGTCGGTCTGCACCGAGAAACCGCCCGAGCGCAGTGCATCGATCAGGTAGTCCCGGGCGCGATCGCTGGCCGCGCTGCCCAGCGGGCGAGGCTCGGTGGCGAACTCCCGCAAGGCAACCAACGCCCGCTGTGCACTGAACTGCTGGGCCGGCGCCGATGCAGGTACTGGGCTCGGCGGCCGTTCGGACAGCAGCGTGAGCACCGCGATCACGACGACGAACAGCGCGGCCGCCGCGCGGCTACCCGTGATGGCTGCCAACGCAGGCCACCATGCCGATCGCGAGACTCACGCCTGCGACGGTAACCGGGAGCGCCGACATTTCGAGGCGACGGATACGCTGCGAGCCTTGCGAGGGTGGTGTCCGAGGAGCTCGAAAGCATGATCACCAGGCTGTCGACGTTGTTCCTGCGCACCTTGCGCGAGGATCCGGCCGACGCCGACGTGCCCAGCCACAAGCTGCTGGTGCGTGCCGGATACGTCCGCCGCGTCGCTCCGGGGGTCTACTCGTGGCTGCCGCTTGGACTACGGGTACTGCGCAACATCGAGGCAGTGGTGCGTCAGGAGATGGACGCGATCGGAGGGCAGGAGATCCAGTTTCCAGCTCTGCTGCCCCGGGAGCCCTACCAGGCCACCGGCCGCTGGACCGAGTACGGCGCCAGCCTGTTCCGGCTGCGCGACCGCAAGGGTGGCGACTACCTGCTCGGCCCCACCCACGAGGAGCTGTTCACGCTCACCGTCAAGGGTGAGTTCAACTCCTACAAGGACTACCCGGTGATTCTCTATCAGGTGCAGACCAAGTACCGCGACGAGGAGCGCCCCCGTGCCGGGATCTTGCGCGGTCGGGAATTCTTGATGAAGGACTCGTACTCCTTCGACCTCTCCGAGGAAGGATTGGCGCGCTCTTACCGGCTCCACCGCGAGGCATACATCAAGATCTTCGACCGGCTCGGGCTGCGGTACGTGATCGTGTCGGCGA